>JBFFZG010000389.1:0-4265 GCA_041568735.1 Promineifilaceae bacterium (SeqCode) | reverse complement strand
GGTCAAGGGGCATGGCACGGGCAAGCATGTCGAAGGGGTCTGGGAAATCGGCCAGTCGGTTGTTCTGATCGAAGACCTGATCACCTCTGGCAAGAGCATCGTTGAGGCTTTTTCGGCGCTGAAAGCGGCCGGGCTCCAGGTGCAGGATGTTGTGGTCCTGATCGATCGCCAGCAGGGCGGAACCGCCATCCTGGCGCAGCAGGGGATCCAGGTGCGGCCGATCATGACCCTTACCCAGCTGCTGGCTTCACTCGAGCGCCATGAGCGGATTACGACGCGGCAGCGGCTGGAAATCATCCGGGCATTAAATTTACCATGAGATCGGGGTGAAGCCGGCCGGCGGCTGCGTCCGCCCTTCCTTACCGGAACCTTGATCGTGATGACAACCGGCGGCAGCGGCCGCCGACGGGTTTGAAGAGAGTGCAGTAGTGGCACAATACCACGCAAAAAGCAATGTATACTGGCTGCTGGGTCTCATCCCGCTTGGGCTGGCGCTCAATTTCGCCCGCTTCATTCCCCGCATCGCCGCGGGCCGCCCGCTCGCGGTCCAGTTTGACTGGATCCCCGATTTAAACGTCTCCCTTTCCTTCATGATCGACGGCCTGGGGCTGTTAATGTCCCTGCTCGTGCTCGGCATCGGGGGCCTGATCCTGATTTACGCCAGCGGGTACATGGCCGGCAATCCACAGATCGCCCGCTTTTACACCATCCTCATCCTTTTCATGGCCGCCATGTTCGGCGTGGTCATTTCCGACAACCTGCTCGTACTCTTCGTTTTCTGGGAGCTGACCAGCCTGACTTCGTTTTTACTGATCGGCTTCAACCATGAAAATCGGAACTCGCAGAATTCCGCCCTGCAGGCGCTGCTGGTCACCGGGATTGGCGGGCTCTGCCTGCTGGCGGGCCTGATCCTGCTCGGCAGCGCCGGGGGGAGCTATGAGCTGACGACCCTCCTGGAGCGGGGCGATGTCGTGCGTGCCCATCCCGCCTATCTGCCGATCCTGGTCCTGGTCTTTCTGGGCTGTTTCACCAAATCCGCCCAGTTTCCCTTTCATTTCTGGCTGCCCAACGCCATGGCCGCCCCGACGCCGGTCAGCGCCTATCTCCATTCGGCGACCATGGTCAAGGCCGGGGTCTACCTGCTGGCCCGGCTTTTCCCGATCCTTGGCGGCACCGAGCCCTGGACCTGGACCCTCGTGCTCGTCGGCGGGGTGACCGGCCTGCTCGGCGGGTGGCTGGCCTGGCAGCAGAACGATTTAAAGCGCATTATGGCCTACACGACCATCAGCGCCCTGGGCATCCTCGTTTTCTTGCTCGGAGTCGGGGGAAAAATCGGGGTCAAGGCGATGGTGCTCTTCCTGCTCATCCACTCTCTTTATAAGGGAGCGCTCTTTATGACGGCCGGGAATATCGATCACGAAACCGGCACCCGCGATGTGACCCGGCTGGGTGGGCTGTGGCGGACCATGCCTTTCACCGGGCTGGGGGTCGGCCTGGCCGCGCTCTCGATGGCCGGCCTGCCTCCGCTGCTCGGCTTCGTCGGCAAAGAGGTTATCTACGAGGCGACGCTGGAAAGCACCCTGGGGGCGGTCGTCTTGACCGGGACCGCTGTCCTGATGAATCTCTTCAACGTCGCGGCCGCCGGAATTGTCCTGTTTCTCCCTTTCTTCCGCCCCCGGCCGGCCGGCGTGGTCGGCGATCCGATTCACCAGGCGACCTGGAAGATGTGGGGAGGGCCCCTGGTTTTGGGTGGGCTGGGGGTCCTGGCCTTCGCCTTTGTCGGCGGGGATTTCTTCGGCGGGCAGCTGATCGGGCCGGCCGCCTCGGCCGTCTATGGCAGCGCGGTCGAAGTGAAGCTGCACGCCTTTCCGACCGCCTGGTCGATCGTTCCCATCCTCAGCATCATCACGATCGCCGGGGGGCTCGCCTTTTATGCCCTGCACGGCCGGCTCAAACAGGAGGCCGTCGCCCTCGATCGCCAGATCGCCCGCTGGGGACCGGAGCGTCTCTATCAGGGCGGGCTGGACGGGCTGCTGTGGGCGGCCGACCGGTCGAGCAGCTGGCTGCAGAATGGCTATCTGCGCCGCTACATCCTCTACGTCGTTTTGGCGCTGGTTTTGTTCATCGGTGCGCCGCTGGTGATCGGCTTTGACACCCTGGTCTTTGCGGTCAACAGCACCCCTCGCCTCTACGAAGTGATCATTTCCCTGGTCATCCTGGCCGCCAGCACCATGATCTTATTTGTTCGTTCGCGGCTGGCCGCCGTTGCCGCCCTCGGGGTTGTCGGCTACGGCATCGCCATCCTTTTTCTTTATTTCAATGCGCCCGATCTGGCCATGACCCAGTTCTCGATTGAAACCCTCACGGTCATCCTGTTCGTGCTCGTCCTCTACCGCCTGCCCGGCTTCGTCACATTTACCTCCGGCCGGCTGCGGGTGCGAGATGCGTTCATCGCCGGCACAGCCGGTCTGCTCATGACTGTGCTCGTCCTGCTCGTCACCTCGGTCGACTTCAGCCGACATGTGACCGATTATTTCGCCCAGAACAGCTACAAGCTGGCCAAAGGGCAGAATGTCGTCAACGTCATCCTGGTCGATTTTCGCGGCTTGGACACCATGGTGGAAATCTCAGTGCTGGCGGTTGCGGCCGTCGGAGTCTACGCTCTGATTCGCCAGGCCGGTCAGCCGGCTCCCGCCGAGGAAGCGGCACCGGTTGAAGCGGAAGCCGAGGAGCCGCTGGAGCAGGAGGTAATGGGATGATTAAATCACTCATTTTGCGAACGGCGACCCGCTATCTATTCCCCATTATTTTGATGTTTGCCGTTTTCGTACTGCTGCGCGGGCACAATGCACCTGGCGGGGGGTTCGTCGGCGGCCTGCTGGCCGCCTCGGCTTTCGCCCTCTATGTGTTCGCTTACGGCATTCGAGAGGCCAGAAAGGTTCTCCGGGTGCAGCCGCTCTCGCTGATCGCCGCCGGCCTGGCCCTGTCGCTGGGCAGCGCTCTGATCGCTCCGCTCTTTTTCCGGCTGCCGCTGATGACCGGAATCTGGGGCGAATTTGAAATTCCCGGCATCGGAAAACTGGGCACGCCCCTCTTTTTCGATATCGGGGTCATGCTGGTCGTCATCGGCGTGACCCTGCTGATCGTCTTTACCCTGGCGGAAGAGGATGACCGGCTCCATGGTTAAACCAGTACCGGCCGCCTGCTTCCCCGTCGACCTGCCATGAATGTTCTGCTGGCCATAGTCATCGGCGTTTTATTCGGTTCCGGCATCTACATGATCCTGCGCCGGAGCATCGTCAAATTGATCCTGGGGCTGGGGCTGGTCAGCCATGCCATCAACCTGACCATCTTTGCCAGCGGCAACGTCTCGCGGGACGGCCCCCCGGTCATTCGGGAGGGGGAAACCGTCCTGTCGGGCAGTTTCGCCAACCCGCTCCCCCAGGCCCTCATCCTGACGGCCATTGTCATTGGGCTGGCCTCGACCGCGTTTGCCCTGGTCCTGATCAAGCGGGCTTACGCCATCATCGGCACCGATGACGTCGACGTCATGAACACGACCGAAGAGTAGGAGACCTCCCGGACATGCTGGTTGCCCTTCCGCTTCTCGCCCAATTTATCACCGGCATTCTCTGCCTCATTCTCTGGAACCGGGCGGACCGGCAGCGCTGGATCAGCCTGGCCGGCTCGGCCATCGCCCTGATCAGTGCGGCTGTCCTGCTGAGCGCGGTGCGGGCGGACGGGATTCACCTGCTCCAGCTCGGCAGCTGGCCGGCCTACGCCGGCATCGTGCTTGTGGCCGACCTTTTTTCCGCCATCATGGTGGTCGTCACCGCCTTCATGGGTCTGATGGTCGGCATTTACGGCCTGGCCGACATCGACGACGGTCAGAAGCAGTCCGGCTTCCACGGCCTCTTCCATTTTATGCTGGTCGGGGTCACCGGCTCCTTCCTGACCGGGGATCTGTTCAACCTCTTCGTCTGGTTCGAGATCATGCTGATCTCGTCCTTTGTCCTCCTGACCCTGGTTGGGAAGCGGCCGCAGATTGAAGGGGGATTAAAATACGTCATTCTCAATATGCTGGCCTCGCTGACTTTCCTGGCGGCCGTCGGCCTGCTCTACAGCGTGACCGGCACGGTCAACATGGCCGATCTCGCCCGCCAGCTGCAGTCGATCACCGGCCAGCACCCGTACCTGATCATCGCCCTGGCCATGATGTTCACCGTCGCTTTCGGCATGAAAGCGGCCGTTTTCCCCCTTTTCGG
>JBFFZG010000388.1:0-4272 GCA_041568735.1 Promineifilaceae bacterium (SeqCode) | reverse complement strand
CTACAACGCCCTGCGGGCTGACCTGCGCCGGGGGCGGCGGAATCTCGTGCTCGTCCCCCCGGAATCCCGGCCGGAGGATAACCCGGCCGTGGTGGTGGAGCAGCAGGAGACGGCCGCGGCCGTGCGCCGCGCGCTGGCCCGCCTCAAACCGGCCCAGGCTCAGCTCCTCCTCCTGCGCCAGATAGGGCTCAGCTACGGCGAGCTGGCCGCCGCCTGCGACATGAACCCGGCCTCAGTCGGGCAGGCCCTGGCCCGCGCGGCGGAGGCGTTTCGCAAGATTTATCGGGATTGAGTTAAAAGTTGAAAGTTTAAAGTGGAAAGTCGAAGGTGTTCGGTGGGCACGAATTGCCGGAAAGTGAGCACCGATGATTGGCCAGAGGGCATATGAACGAGCAGACGAACGAGATTAACGAGATTAACGAGATTATGGAAGAACTGGCCGTGCTGGCACCGGGCGAGGGGGAGGAGGCGCCGGAGGCCGGGGCGGCGCTGGCGGCGCTCCGGGAGCGTCTGCCGGCCGGCCGCCGGCATGTGCCCGGTGCGGCTGTTGTGCAGCGGCTTTTAGATTGGAGGAATCCCCCCATGTCGAAAAGACAGCAGGTCGGCCGTCGGCTGGCGCTGGCGAGTGCGCTGGTGCTGCTGATCGCGGCCGTTTTCAGCTTCCCGGCCGCCCGCGCGGCCGCCAACAACTTTCTCGGCCTCTTTCGGGTGCAGAAGTTCGCCCCGATTTCGATTTCACCCGAGCAGATCGCCCGGCTGGAAAATCTCCAGTTAGAAGAAGGGATCTATCCGGGCCAGTTTGAATGGATCGAAGAGCCGGGCCAGCCCCAGATCGTCGATTCCCTGGCCGCGGCGGCCCGGGCGGCCGGCAGCGGCTGGCTGCTCGACTACAGCCACGACCTCGGCCGGCCGGCCGCCATTGAAGTCGCTCCCGGCGGCGCCGGCCGCCTGGTCGTGAACCTGCCCGGTGCCCGGGCGATCCTGGAGGCGGCGGCCATCGATCCGGCCCTCCTGCCCGATTCGCTCGAAGGGGCCGAGATCACCGCCCGCGTACCGGCGATGACCATGATCCGCTGGGATCAGCACGAAACGGTGCTCATCCAGGGTCCCAGCCCCGAAGTCGATTATCCGGACGGCTTTGACCCCGCCCCGATCGGGCAGGCGGTTCTGCAGCTGCTGGGCATGAATGAACCGGATGCCTTCCGCCTGGCGCGCAGCATCGACTGGACCAGCACCCTGATCCTGCCGATTCCGAGCAGCCTGGCCACCTTCCAGGAAGTGCCGGTCGGTGAGACCACCGGGCTGCTCATTACCGAACTCAACGGGCAGCACGCCGCCCTCATCTGGCAGGCCAATGAGCGGCTCTTCATGCTGAGCAACGACGGCGATACCGACGCCCTCCTGGCGCTGGTCGACTGATTACCCACGAGTTCTGCACGAGCTGCCGGGCGGGCCGCCTGCCCGGCAGCCGGCAGGTAAGCCGCTGCCGGCGAGGCGGGATTGGCCCGTTTTTCCCAGATGTGGAAAAATGAGCCCATGCGCCGCATTTGCCGGATGAAACCCACCCCCCATGACTGAACTGGCCCTGGAAACGCGCGGCCTGCGCAAGCAGTACGGTGAGAAAGTGGCCGTCGAGGATCTGACCCTGCAGGTCGAGCGGGGTGAAGTGTTCGGCTTCCTCGGTCCGAACGGGGCCGGCAAGACGACCTCGATCAAGATGCTGCTGAGTCTGGTGGCGCCGACGGCCGGCGCCGGGACGCTCCTCGGCCGGCCGCTGGGGGAAACGGCCGTGCGGCGGCGGGTGGGCTACCTGCCGGAGCATTTCCGCTTCCACGACTGGCTGACGGCGGCCGAGTTCCTCGATTTTCACGGCAAGCTGTTTGGCATGCCCCGGGCCCGGCGGCAGGCCATCATTCCCGACCTGCTCGAGCTGGTTGGGCTGCAGGCGCGGGCCCAGACCCGGCTGCGCGAATTTTCTAAGGGGATGACCCAGCGCATCGGTCTGGCGCAGGCGCTCATGAACGATCCGGAGCTGGTCTTCCTCGACGAGCCGACCTCCGGACTCGACCCGATCGGCCGGCGGCTGGTGCGCGAGATTGTCGATGGGCTGCGCGAGCAGGGGACGGCCGTTTTTATTAACTCTCACCTGCTCAGCGAAATCGAACAGACCTGCGACCGGGTCGGCTTCATCCGGGATGGGCGGATCCTGGAGGTCAGCCCGATGGCCGATCTCGAGCGGAGCGTCCTGCAGGTCGGTCTACGGGTTGGGCAGCCCACGCCAGAGCTGCTCGAAGCGCTGGCCCGCTTCGGCGACCGGGTCGAACTGCACCGGTCCAGCGGCCGGATTTCCCTCGCCATATCCGGCGAAGAGGTCCTCCCCCGGCTTGCCGCCTGGCTCGTCGAATCCGGGCACACGCTCTACGAGCTCAGCCCCCACCACCTCACGCTAGAGGAACGCTTCCTCCAGGTCATCGGCAGCCAGACAGGCGACCACTAACTTTCCACTTTCCACTTTCGACTTTCCACTTTCCACTTTCGACTTTCGACTTTTAACTTCCCATGACCCTCCTCCACCTCGCCCTTATCACCATCCGTGAAGGCCAGAAGCGAAGCATCATCCGCCTGGCGACGATCATGGCCATCTGTTTCCTGATCCTCTTTGCCCTGGGGCTCCATTTCCTGTTCGTCCAGTTCGAGCAGGTCGAGTTTATGTCCGCCCGCGAAATGGAGCTGCCGGCCAACGGCCTGACCCTGGTCGGTCTCTACGCCTCTAACTTTCTCCTGGTCGTCATGGCCGTGCTGATCTCGGTGGCCTCGATTTCCAACGAGATCGATACGCGCGTGATCGACACGATCGTCACCAAGCCGCTGCATCGCTGGGAGATCGTCGTCGGGAAGTGGCTGGGGTTTGTCGTTATGATCGCCGGCTACACCCTGCTGCTGGCCGGGGGGGTGATCCTGATCGCCTATCTGCGCACCGGTCTGGTTCTGCACGACGTGCCGGGCGGGCTGGCGGTCATGGTGCTGAGCGGCGTGACGGTCATGACGGTGACGCTGGCCGGCGGCACCCGCCTGTCGACCCTGGCCAACGGGGTGATCGCCTTCATGCTCTACGGCCTGGCCTTCATTGGCGGCTGGGTGGAGACGATCGGCGCCACCTTCCGCAACGAGGTGTCGGTCAACATCGGCATCGTTTCCAGCCTGATCATTCCGGTGGAGGCGCTCTGGAAGAAGGCGTCGCTCCTCTTTCAGCCGCGCATCCTGGGGAATCCCGGCATGGGCGGTCCCTTCTCCGTCGCCCTGGAGCCGAGCGATGCCATGATTGTCTACGCGGTGGTCTACATCCTGGCCGCCCTTCTCTACGGCGTATGGAGTCTTTCCCGGCGCGATTTATAGGGGTGCGGCTGCCGGCCGGCCGGGCGATCACTCCTGATGCCAGCCGGTTTTATGGAAAAATTGCAGTATACTACCCCTGCATCCGCGCGGCTGCGGGCAGCCGGCTGCGGCAGATTGACCAATTCAGGAGCAGCAGCCTGCGATGAACATATTGACGATTGATGCAGCGGGCAACCGATCGGTGACGACTTCTCCGGAGGCGATTCCGGCCCAGCTGGCGGCGGCCCCGGCGCTGCTCTGGGTCGATCTGGCGGCCGCGCCGGATGGGGAAGCGGAGCCGGTGCTGCGCGACACCTTCGGCTTTCATCCCCTGGCCGTGGACGACGCCCTCAACGAAATTCACATCCCCAAAATCGACGACTGGGGCGGGTACGTTTACGCCGTGCTGCGGGATGTCGTCTATCAGGAAGGCCGTCTGCAGCTGCCGGAGCTCGATATCTTTCTGGGGGATGGGTACCTGGTCAGCTATCACCAGGAGGCGATACCGGCCATCGACCGGGTGTGGCAGCGGGCGCAGAAAGACAGCCGCGTCTGGGCGCGCGGGGCGGACTACCTCTTCTACCAGCTGTTCGACGAGCTGGTGGAGGACTGCTTGAAGGCGGTCGACGAGATGCTCATCGAGCTGGAGGCGGTCGAGGCGGCCACCCTGACCGGCTCCGACGAAAAAACCCTGGCCGAAATCATGCGGCTCCGGCGGCAGGTGCTGCAGCTGCGCCGGGTTGTCTCCCCCCAGCGGGAGGTCGCCGCCCGGCTGGCGCGGGAGCCGTTCGCGGCCATCAACGAGTCGGAGCGGGTCTTTTTCCGCGACGTCTACGACCATCTGCTGCGCCTGAACGATCTGATCGAAAATATGCGGGATCTGGCGGCCAGCACGGT
>JBFFZG010000387.1:0-4284 GCA_041568735.1 Promineifilaceae bacterium (SeqCode) | reverse complement strand
CGGGCCTGGATCGACGAGCCGGAGAAGCGGGCGATGGTCGAGAGCCACCTACCGATGGCCCTGGCGGGCACCTCCGAGGAGATGGCGGCCGCGGTTGCTTTTCTCTGCTCGGACGAAGCGGCCTACATCACCGGCCAGACCCTCTACGTCGACGGCGGGCTGACCCTCTATCCCGATTTTCGCACCGCCTGGAGCAGCGAGTAAGCGGAGCGGTTGACGTGGAGAAACCCATACCCCCCGGTTTTTATCGGATCGCGGCCGTCTACGGCAGCGGCTTTTTAATCGGCATCGCCCTGATCCTCTTCCCTTCGGCCGGGCCGCTGTTGACCGATCCGGCCCGGCCGTTCGTCGTGCCACAGACGCTGAACGTCCGGCACGGGCTGTTCATCGTCGAGAATCTCAACCTGGCTGAGCTGGCGGCCGCTCGCGTTGTCGAGTTCATGCTCGTGCTGACCCACGCCCGGGTGCGCGGCGCCACCGGAGCCTGGGTTGCCCCGGTAGCGATTGTGTAGGATGGAGCGGAACGGGCCCCAGAAGCGGATCGGCCGCTTCCACCCATCGAATTAAATGGAACAAGATGAGGAGTGCAGCATGCTGCAGGAGAGAAGCATCCAAATGATGACCAGGCGATCGGCCCTGGCGGACCTCTTTCGGGCGGCCGGACCCGCCCACCACCGCGCTTATCAGGAGACGGACGGCTTCGATCCCGACTGGCCGATCTGGTACGCCAATTATCTGCAGGCGGGAATCAATGAGCTCCTGGGAACCAGCTTCACGCAGAGCGAACTGGTCTACTGGCTGGTCGAAATGGAGCATATGCACTCGAAGCTGGCCAATCCGCCCGCCTGGCCGGAGTTTTACGCGGATTATCTGCTGGCAAATCTGGGGGCGTGGTAGGGGAAGTAAGAAAGTGGAAAGAGGAAAGTTTAAAGATGAAAGGGGGGTGGATGAGGTGAAAGCCATGGGCGATGAGACGCAGGTCGACGTGATCATTATTGGTTCGGGGGCGGGAGGCGGGACGATGGCCCGGGCGCTGGCGCCGAGCGGGAAGCGGATTTTGATTCTCGAGCGGGGTGGTTTTGTGCCGCGGGAGCGGGAGAACTGGTCGACCCAGGCGGTTTTTAACGACAACCGGTATGGGCCGGGGGAGACCTGGTATTTTGATGACCGGCCCTTCCGGCCGTCCCACCCGCACTACTACGTGGGGGGCAGCACCAAGTTCTACGGGGCGGCCCTTCTGCGGATGCGGGAACGGGATTTCGGGGAGGTGGTTCACTCGGGAGGGCTCTCGCCAGCCTGGCCGATCAGCTACGCGGATCTCGAACCCTATTACCAGCAGGCGGAGAGCTGGTATTACGTGCACGGGGAAACCGGGGCCGACCCGACCGATCCCCCGCGCAGCGCCCCCTATCCCTATCCGCCGCTCCAGCACGAACCGCGCATTCAGCAGCTCAACGACGACCTCTGCCGTCTCGGCTACCACCCCTTTCCGCTGCCGATGGGCATCCGCCTGGGCTACGAGGACGGTGTGCCCGGCCCGCTGACCGTGCCGAGCCTCTTTGACGGCTATCCCGACCCGACCGAGTCGAAAGCGGACGCCCACGTCTGCGGGGTGAAGCCGGCCCTGGCCCACGACAATGTCACCCTGCTGACCGGCCATTACGTCGAGCGGCTGGAGACGGACGGCCGCGGCCGCACCGTGACGGCCGTCGTCGTGCGCGAGCCTGACGGCAGCGAGACGCGCTACCGGGGCCGCATCGTCGTGGTGGCAGCCGGGGCGATCAATTCGGCCGCCCTCTTCCTCCGCTCTCAAAGCGACCGCTGGCCGGACGGCCTGGCCAACCGCTCCGGGCTCGTCGGCCGCCACTACATGAGCAATATCAACGCCAGCCTCATCGCCCTCAGCCGGGAGCCGAACGGCGCCCAGTTCCAGAAAACCCTGGGGCTGGCCGATTTTTACTGGGGGACGGACGAGTGGCCCTACCCGATGGGACTGATCCAGATGCTCGGCAAGGTCGACGCCCTGTCGATGGCCTCTGCCGCCCCGGAGCCGCTGCTCGGCATGACCTACGAGGAAATGGCCGCCCACTCGCTCGATTTCTGGCTCCAATCGGAAGATCTGCCCGACCCGAACAACCGGGTCACGCTCAACAGCCGCGGCGAAATCGTCTTTCACTACGAGGCCAACAACCTGGAGGCCTACGAGCAGCTGGTGGGCAAACTCAAATCGCTCCTGGACCACATCGGCTGCCACGAGCACCTGGTGCCGGTCGACCATTATCTCGGGCGCCGGCAGCCGTTCAACCTGGCCCACCAGATGGGGACGCTGCGCTTCGGCGCCGATCCACGCACGTCCGTGCTCGACGTCGACTGCCGGCCGCACGATCTCGACAACGTCTACGTGACCGACGGCAGCTTTTTCGTCTCGTCGAGCGCGGTCAATCCGACCCTGACCATCATCGCCAACACCCTGCGGGTGGCCGGCCGGATTCGGAGCCGGCTGTAGGGCATGGCCGGCCGCGAGACGCCCAGGATTTCAACTGCCGGTGTCGAGCCGGAGGTCCGCTGCCCGAGCTGCGGCCAACTCCGGCCGCCGGGGCAGATGGGGCCGGGGCAGGCCGTCGTCCCATCCGTGGCCGGCCAGATCGCGGCCGCCCATCCGGGCTGGACGGCCGGCCAGCCGGTCTGCGAGATCTGCCGCCGGGAAGGGGAAGCGGCCCATTTCGCGGTCCTGCTGTCGGCCGGGACCATCCGGACCCGAAACGAGAATGAGATGCTCGCCGGCGAGAGCACCTGGGCCGAGCGCACGGCCGGCGCCGTGGCCGTCGTCGTCGGCAGCTGGTTTTTCGCCTCGTTTATCCTGCTGTTTCTGCTCATCTGGACGGCGCTCAACCTCGGCTGGCGGCCGTTCGAGCCCTACCCGACGATCCTCTTCGCCGTAATCAGTGCCGCCCTGGCCAGCCTGGCCGCCCTGTACGGGCCGTTCATCCTGATGAACCAGCGCTACCAGCAGAAGCGGGATCGCCTGCGGGCACAGAGCGACTACCAGATCAACCTGAAGGCGGAGCTGGAAATCCGCTACCTCCACGAAAAGCTCGACGATCTGCTGGCCCGGATCGAACGGCCGGAGCCGCAGGATACTGAAAATTAACCCCCGCCGTTCGATCGAGTGCTCATTCGGAATCAACGATCCGTCCCCGCTGTCGATTTTGGCGAGGCCCGTTCGTCGTTCTGGTAGATGTCGAGAAAAATCTGGAGAAATGGAGGATCAAGAATATGAGTAAATACGTGCTGGTTTACACAGGTGGCAAGGCGCCGGAGACGGAAGAGGAAGGGGCGGTGGTCTACGCGGCCTGGTCCAAGTGGCTCGGCGGCCTGGGAAGCGCGGTCGTCGACGGTGGCAATCCCTTTGGCGGTGTCAAGTCGATCGCCCCCGGCGGCCAGGTCAGCGACGGCCCGGCCGGGAGCCACCTCGCCGGCTATTCGATTATCGATGCCGGTTCGTTCGACCAGGCGGTGGCCCACGCCAAAGGGTGCCCCCACCTCCAGGCCGGCGGCACGGTCTCGGTTTACGAGGTGATGGATATGTGATAAACGGGAAACCGTTTTATCTGTTCGAAGTGGATGGACAGCCCCGGCCGCCCGGGGCTGTTTGTTTTGGGGCCGGGGCCGACCTCACCAGCGTTCGCTGCCCGGCGCCCCCTTGAACGGGCCGGTGATGGTCGACGTGATCCAGCCGCCGTAGTAGGCACCCGGCTGGGGAGTCACCTGCTCGCCGTCGACGGTGCAGGGGCCGAGCCGGCCGGCGTTGAAGGCGAAACAGCCGGCGATGGCGGCGAATCCAGACCAGGGCTCCGGATACGACCAGGCGGCGTGCCGGGCTCGCCGGCCGTCGACCTCGACGTGCCAGTAGCGGCTGATTCCCTTCCACTCGCAGAGGGTGGTCTGCCGGGCCGGCACCAGGAAATTCCGCTCGACGTCGTCCGGGGGGAGATAGTAGACAGGCGGGCTGGCGGTCACCAGCACGCGCAGCGCCCGGCGGCTGGCGGCGATGAGCCGGCCGTTGAATGTCACCTGCACAGGGGCGGGCACCGGCTCGACCCGCGGCGGCCGGGGGTAGTCCCAGACCGACTCCTGCCCCGGCCCGGCGGGGTCGATGTGGGCCGGCCGTGCGCGGGGGAAATTGCGCCAGCGGAGCACGTCGGCGCGCAGTTCTGCCGGGATTTCGTCCATTGACAGCTCCTCGGGGCCGGCCGCCCAATCCGGCCGCCGGCGATCCGCTAT
>JBFFZG010000386.1:0-4285 GCA_041568735.1 Promineifilaceae bacterium (SeqCode) | reverse complement strand
GGGGAACGGGGAACGGGGGTCAGAAAGCGGCCGTTTCTGATGAGGACGCTGGGGGGAGCGGGAATGCCGAGGGCGGCGGCCAGGGTCAGGCATTTGTACTTGTCCTGGCAGAGGTGCTGGGCCTGCGGCGGGCTGCCGAAGGTGGGGGCGCCGAGGAGGGCGGCCGCGGCGGCGGCCAGGCTTCCCCGATAGTAGCGGAAGCCGTCGGTCACGTTCCAGACGAGGCAGGCGGCCGGGTCGGCCTGGATCAGCGGGAGATAGCGGCCGGGCTCGCCGATATCGGCGAAATGGACCTCGACGCCGTGCGGGGCGAAGGCGGCCTGGATGCGGTCGAAGAAGGCGGCCAGGTCGGTCGCCTGGGAGAGATAGGCGGCGATCTCGCGGGCCGGCTCGCCGGTCAGTCCCCCCGCCTCCAGCCGGGCCAGGCAGGTCGCTTCGGTCTCGTAAAGGACCAGGAAGTGCTTCATGGGATTGGGGGTGAACCGGGCGTCAGGAGTAGAGCTCGACCCCTTTGAGCTCGCGGCGGCGCCGTTCGACGAAAGCCCGCAGGCCGTCCCGGATCCCTTCGTCGAGCGGGGGGGCTTCGTAGTCGGCCAGAACCTGCTTCCAGACCCGGTTGGCCCGCTGGGCCGCGTCGAGGGCGCCGGCCCGCTCCCAGGTCTCATAGTTCTGCCGGTCTCCCAGGAACTGGGGGTAGAACTCGGTGCTGTAGCGGGCCTGCGTATGGGAGGTGCCGAAGTGATGGCCGCCGGGGCCAACCTCGCGAATCATGTCCAGGGCCAGGCTCTCGTCGCTGATGTCGACCTCCTGGAAGAAATGCTGGAACATGCCCAGGCTCTCCATGTCGATGATGATTTTTTCGTAGCTGACGGTCAGCCCCCCCTCGAGCCAGCCCACCGAGTGCATGATGAAGTTGGTGTGGGCCAGAACGGCCGGCCAGGTCGTCCACATCGTCTCGTAGGCGGACTGGGCGTCCGGCGCCTTGGCCGTGTTCAGGCTGCCGCTGCCGCGAAAGGGGAGGTGGTAGCGGCGGGCCATCTGGGCGCCGACGATCATGGCCCAGGCCCCTTCCGGCGTGCCGAAGGCGGGGCTTCCGCTCTTCATGTCGATATTGGTGGCGAAGCCGCCGTAGAGAACCGGAGCCCCCGGCCGGGCCAGCTGGGCCAGGGCGATGCCGGCCAGTGCCTCGGCGTTCTGCTGGGCCACGGCCGCCGCCATCGTGATCGGGCTCATCGCCCCGGCCAGGATAAAGGGGGTGATGACCAGGACCTGGTTGGCGCGGGCGAAGGTCAGAATGCCGCCGATCATGCGGTCGTCGTAGCGCAGCGGGCTGCTCGAGTTGATGATTCCACCCAGGACCGGCCGGTCGCTGTCGGCGATCTCCGGCCCGAAGACGATTTTGGCCATTTCGACGGCATCGGCCGAGATGATCCGGCCGTGGGGGGCTTCCATGTAGGCCTTGTCGGTCAGGGTCAGGGCCAGCCAGCTCCGCTCCAGGTGGCGAAACGAGACGGGAATGTCGTGCGGCACGACGAGCTGGTCGCCGGTGTAGTGAATGGCGTTGCACATCTGGGCCAGCTTGAGGAAGCGCTCGTAGTCGGCCAGCACCCCCGGCCGGCGTCCCTGGTCGAGATCCTGGGCGAAGACGACCCCGCCGTGGGGCACGAAGGTGATGTGATTGCGGCCCACGAAGACATCGCGCTCCGGATTGCGCGCCCGCCAGGTGAAGCTCGAGGGGGCGCGGCCGACGAGCTGCAGGAGCAGCCCCCGGTCGATGCGCACGTTCTGGCTCTGGTGGTCAACCTCGGCCCCCGCCTTTTCCCACAGCGACAGGGTTTCGTCGTCCATGAAGACGATCCCGATATTTTCCAGGATCTGCATGGAGGCCTCGTGAATCTTTTCGATCTGCTCCGGTGCCAGCCGCTCCAGCGGCGCCATCGGGTTGCGGATTGTCATCCAGGGAATATGGCTCAGCGGCGATACCCGCGCTGCGGCGTGCCGGTCGGCCCGGGTGGTGGTTCTTCTGCGGGGAGGAGTCTCGGACATGGGACCTCGGGAAGAGAGTTAAAAGTTGAAAGTTAAAAGTCGAAAGTGGAAAGTTGAAAGTGGGTTGGTTAGCGAGGGTGCTTTGTTTTTCCAACTACCCTTACTTTTAACTTTAAACTTTCCACTTTCCACTCGAAACTACGCTTTCATGCGCGTTGACTTCGGATCGAAGAGCGGATCGCGGGCGACGACGGCCGGGTAGCGGCGGCCCATGTAGAGGATGTCGAGCCGGGTGCCTGGGGCGGCCTGGTCGGCCGGCAGGTAGCCGTAGGCAATGACCCGGCCGATCGAATAGCCGTAGTTGCTGGTGGTGACGTGGCCGATGCAGCGGCCGTTGGCGAAGATCGGCTCATAGCCAAACAGGGTCGCCTGCGGATCGTCGAGGGTCAGGCAGGCCAGTTTTTTCTTCAAGGGCTTCTCTTTAGCCTCGAGGCAGGCTTCCCGGCCGATGAAATCCCCTTTGTCCGGTCTGACCGTCCAGCCCATGCCGGCTTCATAGGGATTGTATTCGGTGTAAATGTCCCGCCCCCACAGCCGGTACCCCTTTTCGAGGCGCAGGGAGTCGAAGGCGCCCATGCCGGCCGCGATCAGGTCGAATTCCCGGCCGGCCGCCCAGAGCGCCTGCCAGACCGGCCGGCTCTGGTCGACCGGAATGTGCAGCTCCCAGCCGAGCTCGCCGGCATAGGAAATGCGCATCGCGTAGACCGGCGTCATGCCGACTTCGATCCAGCGGCCGCTGTAGAAGGGAAAGCCCTCATGGCTCAGGTCGGCGTTGGTAACCTGGCTCAGGATGCGGCGGGCGTTGGGTCCCCAGAGGCCGACCGCCGAATAGGCGCTGGAAATATCCCGAATAGCGACCCCGCCATCGGCCGGGGCGTGGCGCAGAACCCAGTCCATGTCCTGCGGCAGTGTTCCCTCTCCGACAAACATCCAGAAGCGGTCGGCGGCCAGCCGGGCCACCGTTAAATCTCGCCGGATGCCGCCGCTGCGGGTCAGCCAGAGGGTGTAAACGACCTGCCCGACCGGTTTGTCCATCTCATTGGCGCACAAATAGTTGACATAATCCAAGGCATTGGGGCCGGACACCTCGATAATCGACAGGCCGGTTAAATCGAAGAGGCCGGCGCTTTCCCGCACGGCCAGGTGCTCGGCCCCCTGGAGGCGAGACCAGTAGCGGGCCCCCCAGCCGGTCCGCTCTGGGATCTGCTCGTCGTATTTCTCGAGGAGCCGCTCGTTTTCCCCGAACCAGTTGGGGAGCTCGAGGCCGGCAAAGGTGGTGAAGGTCGCCTTGAGGGCCGTCGACTCCGGGTGGAAGGGGGTCAGGCGCACCCCGCGCGGCTCGGTCAGCGGCTGGGCGGGATGGACGATGTCGTAGACTTCCCGGTAGTTTTTGTTGCAGATGATGCTGATGTATTTTTCGGTTGTCTGGAAGCCGTGGAAGCGGTGCAGGTGGGCCTGCCGCAGATCCCACTCCGTTTCGCCGTGGGCCATCCACTCGGCGATCGATTTGCCGACCCCGCCGGCGTGGGTGATCCAGGAAGCGACGGCCGACCACAGCCCCACGATCTCCCGGGATTCGCCCATGATCGGGTAGCCGTCCACGGAAAAGGCGAACATGCCGTTGAATTTTTTTTCCAGGGATTTGCCGCGCAGAGCCGGGATGAGATTCTGGGCCTGCTCCCAGGCCTGCTCGAAATCCCGGGGGGTGAAGGGGCGAATCGCATTTCCCCGGATCGTATGGGGTTTGACCGGATGGGGGGCATGCCAGTAGCTGCCGATGCCGTAGGCATTCCAGTGCTGGCGAAAATACATCGTCGAGTCGAGATCCCGCATCGTCGGCCAGATGATCTCATCCTCCTTTTTACCGGGGTCGAACCGGGCCAGCTCCGGCAGGGGCTCGCTGATGACGTACTGGTGCTCGTAGGCGAGGAGGGGCATGGGCAGCCCGGCCTGGTCCCCCAGCACCGGTCCCCAGATGTTGGTGCAGAGCAGGACCTGCTCGCAGGCGATGCGGGGCATCGCCGGGTTGGCAGTGTAAACGGCCGCCACCCGGCCGTTTTTGACTTCGATTTCGGTCACGGGAGTGTGGGGGTGAAAAACCACGCCGCCGCCGGCGCCGGCATCCCGCGCCAGAGCGGCCGAGACGTGTGAGCCGGCGACGATGGCGCCGAGAGGAGCGAAGAGGCCGCCGACCATCGCCTTCGGGTTGGCCAGGGGCACTTTGGCCTGAACCTCGGCC
>JBFFZG010000385.1:0-4295 GCA_041568735.1 Promineifilaceae bacterium (SeqCode) | reverse complement strand
GTGCGCCGGCCGGCGCACCCCCCGGCACAGACTCACCGCCGCCGGAGTGTGAAAAGCAGCGCGAACAGCAGAAGGGCCACCACTCCCCCGGCCAGGATCAGCAGAGCCGGGCTGGTGGGCGGGGCATCGAGCTCCACGACCGGCGGCCGGCTGCCGCCGGCGGGCGGGTTCACCGGCGCCGCGGGCACCTCCGGAGCGCTTTCGGGCACGGTCACCTCCGGCAGCGTCACCTCGGCGCTGCCGGCGCCGGGCACGACCTCGTAAACCCGGCCGTCGTAGACGACCACCACCCGCTCGCCGAGGGCGAAGTAGCGGCCGAGCTCGGGGGCCGCGCTCAGCAGCTCGAAGTAGATCTCCGAGCCGAAGCCGACCTGCTCGACGGCCATCGCCTCGTCAAAGCCGGTATCGATCCAGCGGTCACCGCGCAGGACGAAGGTCTTGCTGCCGACGAAGCGAACGGTCTGGGCGGCTTTCTGGGCTGCGGCCGCGTCGTCGGCCGGGGCGCCGGCCGAAGACGGCGCGGTCGGCAGGGGGGCCATGGCCGGCGCTTCCGCCTCCGACATGGAGCCGAAAGCGTCGGCCCGGTCGACGGCCGCCTCGCCGACGACCTCTTCTCCTTCGACCGCCACGGCGCTCACTTCGCTTTCGACGATGCGCTCCCGGCCGGTCTGCGAGAAGATGTCGTCTTCCTCGATCAGGTAGCTGGTGTACGGAGTGATGATGCCGTAGCGGATGCTGAGATTAACCACGCTTTCCACCAGCTCGGTCGATTCACCCTTCAGGCGAATCTCGTTCAGCAGGCTGCCGATGGCCCGGGTCGCCCACAGGCGGGGGATAAAATCGTCCCCGCCGCTGGTGCGGAAGCGGTTGTCCTCGTAGACGAAGCGGGTCGTCTCCCCGTTGACCTCGCCGGTGAGCGTGATCCTGGCGGGACCACCCTGCCGGTAGCGGCCGACCAGCACGAGCTGGGTGCCGGCAAACAGGTCGGGCAGTTCGGACGGGTAGAGCTGTTCGACCCTGACCCCATCGAAGTCGAGGGAGATATCGGCCAGCACCGGCGTGCTGATTTTCGTGTAGAACGACTGGATCTCCTCGTCGATCCGCTCGAACGGCCGCACGTAGCCGGTCGTCCCCCGGTGGGCGCCGGTGATGCTGTCGAGCAGGAAGGTGTCGACGTCATCCCCCACCCCAAAGGCGAAGATGCGCACGCTGCGCGGCGTCTCCCGCGCGACGGCGCCGATCAGGGCCTGGGTGTCGGTGATCCCTTCGGTGGCCAGCCCGTCGGTCAAAAAGATGATCGTGGCCGGCCGCTGCGAATCGACCTGGGTCACGGCCGCCAGCAGCGCCTCGCTGATATTGGTGCCGCCAAGGGCTTCGATGCTGTTGATAAACTGGGCATAATCCCCGGCGTCGCCGGCCGGCACCGGCCGGGGCAGGTAGCTGCGCACCCCCGTGCTGAAGGTGATGATGTTAAAGCGGTCGGTCGGGTTGAGCTGATCGATCAGGGTGCGGACGGCCGCTTTGGCCTGGGCCATCTTTTCCCCTTCCATCGAGCCGGACGTGTCCAGGACGAGCAGGATGTCCCGGGCGACGAGCCGGGATGGATCGACCTCGACGCTGGGGGCCGCCAGCAGCATGAAGAAGCCGTCCTGCCCCGCCTCTTTAAAACTGAGGACGTTGAGGCCGATCTCTTCTGGTGAGACGGTGTAGTAAAGGTCAAAGTCGGTGTCGGCCGTCACGTTGGCCGCTTCATAGCCGGCCACGGCGCGAAACTCTCCATCCCGGCTGATGTCGACCCGGTGCGTCGGGGAATAGAGGGTGCGGATCGCCTCCCGCGAGCGAATTTCGACGCGGATGCTCTGCTCGTCGAGCGGCAGGTTGGTGTAGAGACGGGTCGACTGCGGAAAGACGTAGTGGATCAGCCCGCCGTCGGCCGGCAGCACCTGCCGGTATTCGATCTCGATCCGCCGCTCGTCGTGGGCCGGAATGGGAAAGACGTTGGCCTGGATGGCATCCTGGCCGACGTACTCGAGCAGGGCCGGGTCGCGCAGCTGGCTGACGATCCGGTCGTAGATGGCGCGCGCCTCTTCTTTGCGCAGAATCTTGGATTCGATCGGCGTGCCGTCGATCCACATCGTCAGTTCGGTGACGGTGGCGCCGGCCGGCAGCGGGAAGAAATACTGCCCCTCGAGCATCCAGTCGTTGTCGTTGACAAAGAGCATGTCGACGCGGGTGGTGGCGATCTGGTTGTCGACGGTCACGTTGACCCGCTGGTAGTCGATGCGCAGCTTGCCGAAATCCCAGACCGGGGGCAGCGGAGGTTCGATGATGATCGGGGGCTCCGGGGTGGCGACCTGGGCGGCTGCCGGCCGGGCCGCGGCGAAGGCGGCCAGTAAAAACAGGCTGACGAGGATGAAGGGGATTGATTTTCGCATGGCAATCTTCTCCAATACCCACTGCGGGGCTGCACCAAGGGCTCCGGCAGGCCAGGTTGGGGCTGCCGGTATCTGTTCAGCAAAACCTGGCTGACATTGGAACGACGCCCGGCCAGTGGAAGTTCCCCTGAAAATTGACGGCGGGCGGCCGATGTGCTAGAAAGCCCTGCCGCGCCGCCCGGTCGGCCGCGGCCGAGACAAAGTTAGCAAAGGAGAAGACAGGGATGGAAAGCAATCTGCTGGTCGCGGTTCAGGAATGGCTGGCTCAGTACGGGCTGCGGCTGCTGGGGGCGATTGCCTTTTTTATCGTCGGCCGCTGGGTGGCCGGCTGGCTGACCCGGTTGGCCCGCCGGGGGATGGAGCGCTCCAACGTCGACCGGACGCTGAGCAACTTTGCCGGCAGCCTGATCAACTACGGCCTGCTGGCGATCGTGATTATCGCCGCCCTCAATCTCATCGGCTTCCAGACGACCTCGATCGTGGCCGTGCTCGGCGCGGCGACCCTGGCCGTCGGGCTGGCGCTCCAGGACTCCCTGGGTAATTTCGCGGCCGGGGTCATGATCATCCTCTTCCGCCAGTACCGGGTCGGCGACCTGGTCGAAATCGCCGGGGCCTTTGGCCGGGTGAAGGCGGTTCAAATTTTTAACACAACCCTGACCACCCCGGACAACAGGGAAGTGATCGTCCCCAACGGGACGGTCCTGGCCGGCAACATCGTCAACTACTCAACCAACGGCACCCGCCGCATCGACATGGTGTTTGGCATCGGCTATGAGGACGATCTGCTCCGGGCCAAGGAGCTGCTCCTGGAGATCCTGACCGCCCACCCGGCCGTGCTGGAGGATCCGCCCCCCACGGTTTCCGTGCTGGAGCTCGGCGACAGCAGCGTCAATTTCGCCGTGCGCCCCCATGTCGCCGTCGACGACTACTGGGATGTCCATTTTTACATGCACGAGCAGGTCAAGCTCCGCTTTGACGAGGCGGGCATTTCCATCCCCTTCCCGCAGCGGGATGTCCATCTCTACCAGTCGAACGGAGCGGCCTGACCGCTACCCGTCGGCCAGGATGGGGACCCACATCCCCCAATCCCCGTCGGTGATCAGATAGCGCCAGTTCTGCCCGAACGGCATTTTGAAAATGAGGTGGCCGGCGATGTTCTGCCACGTCGTTTCATAATACTCGGCCGGCCCCAGTGCCCAGCCCAGCCGGTCGCGCACGCCGGGATGGCTCTCCCAGACGTAGGCAAAATCCTCGGCCGGCGGCGCCAGTCCGGCCGGCGCCGCTTCGCCCGCGGCCCCCTTTTGACCGGCATAGGTGCTGATCTGGGGGGCGTACGCCTCCCCGTCGGCGAACAGAATGACCAGCGGCCGCGTTTCTCCACTGACAAAGCGCCAGAGCATCACCCCGCGCTCAAAGAGCTGGATGGTGGCCGGGGCTTTTTCCGGTGGGGTCGCCGGGCAGTCGGGCGGCAGGGTCGGGTCGGCTGTCATCCGCGGCGTGTCGCAGGCAAGGCGGGTCGGGATTATCGCTTCCCGCGAAAAGGTCCGGCCGGCCCGGGTCACGTCGATGCGAAAGAGCATCGTGCCCGGCAGGGCGATCTGCACCGGGACGAAGTCGAAGCCGGAGCCCACGGGGAGCGGCCAGCTGCCGGCCTGGATGCCCCCGTCATGCCAGGTGAGAACGGCCCGATCCTGGGCCGGGTCAAAGCCGGGAATCTCCCAGCTGACCGTCACCGTAACGGGGCCCTGCCCCACGATCGGATTGGGGCTGACCCGCAGGGATTTGACCCAGAGCGGCGGGTTCCGGTCGACGCACAGCGGGATCTCCCGTACGACCGGCATGTTGCCCGGATTGGTGGCG
>JBFFZG010000384.1:0-4300 GCA_041568735.1 Promineifilaceae bacterium (SeqCode) | reverse complement strand
CAGCCGGACCGTGTCGAGGAAATCCTGCATGGCCATCGTTCCGTACCCTTTCCCCTGGTGCTTCTGGTCGATCAGAAAACCGCCGATATAGCAGACCCGGGTATCGTGAGGCTTGAACATAAAGCTGTAAAAACCGACCATGGTATCGCCGGCGTAAATCGCCCGCGGCTCGTAATGGACCCCATTGGGCTTGATGTACGCCTTGGCCAGGCTCAGGACGACGCTGGGAACAAACTGTTCCTGCTCTTTGCGGACACCGAGGGCGATCGCTTCCAGCCAATTATCGGAAGTAACCGGACGGACTTCGATCATTTGTTCCTTCCTTTATGCAGGACGATCGTCAGGGTCAGCACCAAAGACCCCTTCATTGTGACACAAAAACAACGAAAAGGCATAAAAATCGACCACGTACCGACATCAGGAGGATTCATGTCGCCAGTCACTGAAAGCGCCGCATTGGCGCTGTTCGAGAAGCTCCTCTCCGTGCCTTCTCCATCCGGCCGGGAAAACCGGCTGGCCGCTCTCATTATCGCCCATCTGGAAAAATCGGGCTATCAACCAGAGCGCGATGCGGCCGGCAATGTGCTCGTCAGGCTCGAGGGCGGCGACCCGGCGGCTCCCCGGGTGATTTACGCGGCTCACATGGATGAAATCGGCTTCACGATCACCCATATCCACCCGGACGGCTCGCTGCAGGCGATGCGTTCCGGCGGTCTCTTTCCGTGGAAAGCCGGCGAAGGGCCTGTCGACATTCTGGCCGAAGATGACACCCTCATTCCCGGGGTCCTGTCGTTTGGCTCGACCCATGCGGCCGGTTCCGGTAAACGGGGTGAGATCGGCTGGGAAGAGGCCCGCATCCTCACCGGCCTCTCCCCCGCGGAACTGGCGGCTGCCGGCGTCTTTCCCGGCGCCGCCGGCACCCTGGCCCGCCACGTCTGCCGGCCGGTGGTGCTCGGCCGGGGGCCGGATCCCCTCGTCGGCGCCTGGACCTTCGACGACCGGATGGGCTGCACCGTCCTCCTCCTGGTGCTGCAGGCGCTGCGGCAAACCGGCCGGCAGCCCCACTGCCCGACGATCGTCGCCTTCACCACCCGCGAGGAAGTCGGCGGCTACGGGGCCAGATTCCTGGCCGAACGGGAGCGGCCGGATGTCTTTATCGCCGTCGACGGAGCTCCCCTGACCCCCGATGTCGACCTCGCGCTCGACGGCCGCCCCGTGCTGTGGGCCAGGGACTCCCTGGGCCCGTACGATCACGGGCTGATCATCGACCTGAAGAAGGCCGCGGCGGCGGCCGGGGTCGAGGTCCAGACCGGCGCCTACGGCACCAACGCCAGCGATGCCAGCATGGCCATGCGCAGCGGCGGAGCCGGCCGCATCGCCTGTTTCGGCCACCCCCGCGCCAACAGCCACGGCTTCGAGGTGGCTCGTCTCTCGACCTTTGACCAGATCCAGCGCACACTCCTGGCCTTCATGACCGGCTGGACGGGAGAAGGCGCATGAGCGGCGAAACCCTGAAGCTCCTGGGCTGGTTCCTCTCGTTGACCCTGATCTCCGGTTATTTTGATTCCCGGGGGTTTATTCACGCGGCAACCATCTGGCGGGACGGCCGTCTCGTGTGGGCGGCCATTTTCTGGACCAATTTTTTCTTCCTGCTGGGGATCACCTTTTACTGGGTCAGCCTGCGTTTTCTGGCGCAGCTGGGGGTCGGGGCGCCGGAAATACAGGCGGTCATCTGGTTTGCCGTGACCCTCATCGGGGTGGCCCTGGCCAGCGGCCATTTCTTTCGCTGGGCGCCGGCCGAGCAGGCGGTCGGCGTGCTGGTCATCGTCGCCCTCGGCTGGCTCTTTTACCGGACGGCGGCCTGATCCGGTCCGGCGGCCGGCCGTCAGGGGCCGGTCGAAAAATACGGCGCCGTGAACGACCCGGCATCGGCCGCCGCTTCTTCGACGGAGGCCAGCCCGTAAAAAGCCCGCTCGATTTCTTTGCTGGCCAGGTCTTCGACGGCCGTCCAGCCGCGGATGACCGGCACCGCCCGCAGGAGGGGAATCGTCTCGATGAAAACCCGGTCCTGGGCCGGCGGGAGATCGGGCGCCAGGAAGGCCTCTGATTCGGCCACCGCTATCAGGGAAGGGACCGTCCGGCCGGAGGCGGCCACGATCGTCTGCCCTTCAAAGGAATTGGCGAATTCGATAAAGGTCCAGGCCGCTTCTTTATTGTCGGCGGCGCTGGCCAGGCAGTAGCCGTCGGCGTGGAGAATGCCGGCGGCCTGCCGTCCGACCGGGAGCGGGGCGACATCCCAGCTGAAGCTGTCGATGGTCCGGTAGGTCGGCACCCCCCGCCGGCTGTTGAAAAGCATGGCCAACCGGCCGTTGAGCCAGCGGTTTTCCAGCGGCTCGGCCGCCTCGGCCACGGCGTCCGGCGCCACCCCCTCGACCCGCTGCAGGTCGGCAAACCAGCGGAAGGTTTCCAGAACGCGGGGGTCATCCAGGACCAGGCGGGACGGCCGCAGCGGGTCGTCGACGATGTCGAGTCCATCCTGCCAGACGAACGGGGCCAGCCGAAAGAGATTGGGTTCGATGCCGGCCCCGAACTGGTCGCTGCCGCCGTCGCCGTCTAAAACAAGTGTCAGTTTGCGGGCGGCGTCTACAAAGTCTTCCCGGCTCCACCCTTCCTCGGGAAAGGGAACGCCGGCCGCGGTGAACAGATCCTTGTTGTAGTAGACGACCAGGCTGGACACATTTTGCGGGATGCACCAGAGCTGCCCCTCCCAGGTAAAAGCCGCCATCGTGATCGGGAAATAGGCCTCCCGCCGCAGGATGCGGCTGCCGTCGAGGAATTCGTCGAGCGGCGCCAGCGACCCGTCGGCCGCGTAGGTCGCGAAGCGGCGGTAGTTGAGCAGGAAGACGTCCGGCGGCTCCCCCCCGGAGAAGCTGGCCGCCAGCCGCTTGCGGTAGTCCGACTGGGAAGGGATGTGCTGCAGCTGGATGTCGATATCCGGCCGCCGCTGTTCGAAGCGGGCCACGAGCTCCTGGTAGGCGGCGAACTCGGCCGGATCGCCAAAGACCGCGAAGGAAATCGGCGTCGCATCCGGCGCGCGTGAACAGCCGGCCAGCGGCAGGATTCCGAGCACGGCGAGCAGTCCGATCGATAAAACCGGGACGAGACGGGGAGGGAAACATGGTTTCAGGGTCATCGGTTAATCGCGTTCGAGCAGCCTGGCCAGGGACAGGTCGCCCAGGAAGACCCGCTGCGCCAGCAGAAAGAGGAGCAGCACGGGCAAAATCATCAGAACGGACGCGGCCATCAAGTAGGGGGTATTGGTCACGTCGGGCTGTTTGATCAGCTGCAGCCCGATCGGCAGGGTGTATTTTTGCGTGTCGAAGATGTAGAGAATCGGATCGGTAAAATCGCTCCAGTACTTGACGAATGCCAGGATCACGACAGCCGCCCCGGTCGGCCGGGCCAGCGGGGAGGCGATCCGGCGCCAGACGAGCAGCCAGGAAGCCCCGTCGATGCGGGCCGCTTCGATCATTTCCCCCGGCACCTGGCGGTAGGTCCAGTAAAAGAGGAGCACGTAGAGGGGATTGCCGCCGGCGAACGCCGGCGCGATCAAAGCCCACAGCGTGTCCAGCAGGCCGAGGCGGCTGTAGATCTGGAAGCGGATCAGCCAGACGGCCGCCGGCGGCACGAGCAGCAGCACGGCGCTCCAGCTGGCCAGCCGCCGCTGCTGCCGGTGGCCGAGCTGCACCATGGCGAAACCGGCCCAGGATGCGGTCAGCCAGGTCAGGGGAACCGCGACCAGGACGACCAGGAAGGAATTGGCCAGGTAGCGCCCCATCGGCACGATGGCAAACAGGGCGGGATAATTTTCCCAGGCCGGCCGGGAGGGCCACCAGACGATCTGCCCCGCAGGTGGCGCGCCTGGCGGGCCGAGCGAGGCGACCACCGCCCAGTAGAGGGGGAGGAGGAAAACAGCCGCCGCTGACAGGCCGATCAGGTGGCGCAGCAGGGTGCGCCGGCGGGTGCGCCTAACCATGCGCGCCCTCCCGGGGGAGAAGGAGATCGCTCAGCGCCAGGACGAGCAGGCCGGTGGCGGCAAGCACCAGCAGAATCAGGGCGGCCGCCAGGCCGAGCTCGAGGTAGTCGAAAGCCATCTCTTAGACGAGCAGAGGGACGAACATCGTGGCGTAGTAGGGGCCGCCGTAGGTGATGATGAACGAGGGGGCGAAGGTGTTCTGCAGGCTGAGAAGGATGTCCCGGCCGGTCAGCAGAAGCAGCCAGGGGGCGATCGTCGGCAGTG
>JBFFZG010000383.1:0-4301 GCA_041568735.1 Promineifilaceae bacterium (SeqCode) | reverse complement strand
CATCATATAAATAAAAAGGACAATACCCATGACAACCAACCATGGCTTCTTCGATCTGGACGAACTGCTTGACGGCGCGCGGGCGGACGGGCTGACCGGGGACACACTCGACCTGGTCATCTCCAACCTGAACGGCCCGACGATGATGCAGCCGATCGGCGTCGGTCTGCATGAGCTCGGGGCCAGCGCGATCACGCTGGCCATGACGATCATCGACCGCAGCGGCTCGATGGATCCCTTCGCCGGCGATTTGATCCGGGCCTACAACGAGCACTACCTGCGGCCGCTCACAGTGACCCCGGCAGTCGACGACATCCTGATCAGCACCATCCTGTTTGACGACGGGGTCGAGCTGCTGCACGGCTACGTCCATCCCACCGACGCCCCTCCGCTGTCGCCGGCCGTCTACCGGCCGCGGGGGACGACCGCCCTCCACGACGCCCTGGCCGGCGGGCTGACCAACATGGT
This sequence comes from Promineifilaceae bacterium (SeqCode), assembly GCA_041568735.1. GTDB lineage: Bacteria > Chloroflexota > Anaerolineae > Promineifilales > Promineifilaceae > WTJY01. The sequence goes on along the minus strand of JBFFZG010000383.1, from coordinate 3,833 downwards.
CCTCTACAGCCAGCAGCTGCGCCGGAGCGGCATCGCCGTGCACGGGATCGTCCTCGTTTTCACCGACGGCGAGGACAATGCCTCCCGCACCCGCGTCGAGGAAATCCGGCAGACCGTCGAAGAGCTCCTGGCCCAGGAAATCTACACCTTCGCCCTCGTCGGCTTCAGCGGCAGCTCCGCCGGCCCGCTCGGCTTTAAAACCGGCTCCCAGCCCACTCCGGCGCAGCAGATCGCCGCCCGGCTCGGCTTCCGGGAGGCGCTGGCGGCCGGGCTGACCCCGGCCGATCTGAGCCGGCTCTTCTTCCTGGCCTCCCGGTCGGCCGTCCAGGTCAGCCGCGGCCACGCGCTGCAAACCGGGGTTTTTCAGTAAGCGCCGGGCAGGTTCCGGGCAAAAAAAAACGGGTTCCCATCGAGGAACCCGTTTTTTATTTTATCCCGGCAGCCGCTTTACTTGCCGGCGTAGCCGTCCGCGCCGCTGCGGCGCTCATGTTCGGCCGTGCCGCTCTCGAATTCAATGCGGGCGCGCACAACCGCCAGCCCGACCACTTCCGTGACGAAGAATTTGACCGGACCAAACTCGCAGGCATCCCCAACCAGCGGCGGCCGGCCGAGCAGGGTGGTGATCAGGCCGCCGACCGTGTCGACATCCGGCAGATCGGGGGCGGCCGGCGGCAGCACTTTCATTTCCTGCAGAGTTGTCAGCAGGAACGTGCCGGAGACGTCGAGCACCCCTTCGTCGAGCTCGACCAGGGGCTCGTGCTCGATATCGAATTCGTCCCGGACTTCGCCGACCACTTCCTCGATCAAGTCCTCCAGGGTAACCACCCCGGCCATACCGCCAACCTCGTCGAGGACGATGGCCATGTGGATGTGATCCCGGCGGAACATGGCCAGCAGGTCTTCCACCAGGTCATCCGCCGGCACCACGGGCGCCGGTGTCATGATCTTCCGCAGGTCGAAAGGCTCTTCGTTGTTGAGGAGAAATTCAGCCAGGTCCCGCAGGTGGACGATGCCGACAATGCGGTCCCGGCTGCCGTCGAAAACGGGGAAGCGGGTGTGGATGCTCTTACCGACGGTGGGCAGCAGCTCCTCCATCGGCATGTCGAGCGGGATCGCCTGCACCCGCGGCCGCGGGGTCATCACCTGCCCGACCCGCCGGTCGCTGAAATCGAAAATATTGCGAATGATCTCCTGCTCTTCCAGGTTGAGCAGGCCGCTCTCCGTGCTTTCGCTGACAATCTGCTCGATTTCCGCGGGGGAATGGGGGCGTGGGGTCGCCGGCGGCAGGCGGAGCAGTTTCAGCAGCCAGTTGCCGATGCTGTTCAGCGTGAAGACGAGTGGGGTGAGCACTTTATGGCTGACCCACATCGGCTGGTTGAGCTGCATGGCGGCCGAACCCGGGTTGGAAAGGGCGATCGCCTTCGGCACCATCTCGCCCACGACGACGTGCAGGTAGGTGAGGACGCCCAGCACCAGGAAGTAAGTGATTGTGTGAACCGTATCCGGGTTTTCGATACCGAACCAGGCAGTCAGATAGGGTTCGATCAGGTGGGCCACGGCCGGCTCGGCGTACATACCCAGTCCGAGCGAGGCGATCGTGATGCCCAGCTGGGCGGTGGCGATATACTGGTCGATGCGCCGGGGGTTTTCGATGATGTGGTGGATGCGGCGGGCGGTCTTGTCCCCTTCTTCGGCCAGCGCTTCCATCTGGCTGGGACGGGTGCCGATGATGGCGAATTCGGCCGCCACGTAGAGTCCATTCAGCACAATGAGCAGGCTGATGACGACCAGCGGCCAGATCCAGGCGGTGAGCGGCGGCATCTCGGCCGCGGCGGCCGCCGCGGCCGCCAGGAAACCCAGGCTCAGGATGGGAGGAACGAGCAGCAGTTTAATCATCGTAGGCCACCCGCTCCTCGTTAAACAGGTTGAAAATCGAGGCGTCCTGCAGCTTCGGCTTCTCCGGATTGAAGATCGACACCTCGGCGATCCCCTTGTCGTCCATTTTTTCCACCCGGATCACTGTCTCAGCAAATGTGATCGTGTCCCCGATCTGCGGCTGGCGGCCGAGTTCGCTGATGACCAGGCCGCTCAAGGTGTCGACGTCCTCCTCCGGCAGGTCGAGATCGAAATATTCGTTCAGATCGGAGACGAGCCAGTCCCAGCGGAAGCGAGCCAGCCCGCGCTCGCCGACGTAAAGAAGGGCCCCTTCGTCGTCTGACTCATCCTGCAGCTCGCCGAAAATCTCTTCGATCAGATCTTCCAGGGTCAGCAGCCCGGCCGTCCCGCCAAATTCGTCGAAGACGATGGCGAAATACTGGCCGGCCGCTTCCAGCTTTTCCCAGACATCCGAAACCGGCAGCGCCTCCGGGATGTGCACCACCTCCCGCATGATGTTGGGCAGGTCGTTTCGCTGTTCAATATAGAGGCGGAATAAATCCTTCAGGTGGACAAACCCCTGGATATTGTCGATATCCCCGTCGAAGATCGGGATCCGGCTCTTGCCGGACTCCACGCAGAGTTCGAGCAGCTCCCGCACCGTCGACGAGACCGGCGCGGCCAGGATGCGCGTCCGGTGGACCATGACCTGGCGCGCATTGAGGTTCCGCAGGCGGAAGGCGTTGCGGAGCATCTGCCGCTCCTCCGCGTCGAGAAGACCCGATTCATGGCTCTCCGATACGAGGATTTCAATTTCCTCGGCCGAATGCAGATGGGCGTGATCCCCGTGAAACTCCTTACCGATCAGGCGCAGGATGATGTTGCCGCTCCCGTTGAAGAGGAAAATCAGGGGGCTGAGCACGGTCATCGACAGGCGCAGGGGGATGATCAGCGCCAGGGCCACGCGCTCTGGAAACTGCATGGAAATCGACTTGGGCAGCAGCTCCCCGAAGATAACCTGGAGCGTCGTGATAAAAAACAGGACCACGACCGTCGCCACCGTATTGGCCGTGGCCGCGGCCACGGTTTCGTTGAGGGATTCCAGCCGCAAAGCCAGGGCTTCGGCGATGACATCCTGTCCGTAAATACCCAGGAGCAGCGAGGAAATGGTGATGCCGATCTGGCAGGTAGCGACGTACCGGTCGAGCTGGACCGAATCCTCCATGACCGGCAGCAGCCAGCGGGCCATGCGGTTGCCGTTCTCCGCCATCTGCCAGATGCGGGTCTTGCGCGCGGCCACGGTCGCGAATTCAGCGGCCACGTAGAGGGAATTAATGAAAACCAGGATCGTGATCGTGGCGATAATTGTCAGGATTTGCAGCATATTGGTTGCACGGCCGGCCGGCAGACGCCCAAAAACGACGAAGGAACCGGCTTCACGGCCGTTCGATCGCCCCTAAAACTTATGCGTTTGAACCACAATAAGGAGGGAAATTCAATTTTTCTGCGGCGCAGGTCGATTAAATTGAAGATCAAATCGTCTTGATCATCATCGTCAGGAGATCCCAATTCCCCTGACGGAGGTTCACTGTTTGAATTCACGGTTATCTAGAGCCCAGCAGGCTGTCAGGCCCCATCGGTTCGATGGGCTTCCTTTTCCAAACATCAACAGGTCGGTTTGAATAAAAATGATACAAAAAACCCCAGCCATCCGCTGAGGTTAATGGGATGGGCCTGCCAGGATTCGAACCTGGAACCCATCGGTTATGAGCCGACTGCTCTGCCATTGAGCTACAGGCCCGAACGTCAAAGCGGGTAACGGGGCCGGCGGTCGGGTTGGAGGAGGTCACGAACGGGTAGGTGCCGTGGTCCACGTCGAGGAATGTGGCCTGGCCGCCCTCCATCAGGACCACCTTGCCCTCGTCCAGGGCCGTGTTCAGCACGAACGTGCTGTCAAT
>JBFFZG010000382.1:0-4314 GCA_041568735.1 Promineifilaceae bacterium (SeqCode) | reverse complement strand
GATGACGTCGGCCCCGAGCAGCTCCTCCCGGTCGCCCATCCGCTGCACGACGTAGGTGCCGTAGTGGGCCACCAGCTTCAATTCGAGGAGGGAGATCCCCCGGCAGGCGCGGCAGGGGCAGCTGGTCTGATGCTGCATCTGCTCCCGGGTCGAGGCAAAAGCTTTGTAGAGATTTTCCAGCGTTTCTAAAACACTCTGCGGCTGGATGACACTCGTCTCGGGAATGACCATGAAGATGGCGTCCCCCCGGTAGCCGGAGATGGCGAACGGGGGGCGGATGTGGGCCAGCTGGGCGTCAAAAAGGGACTGGAGGATCTCGTGCGCATGCTCGAGCTCGGAGCGGGTCAGGAATTCGGTGTAGCCGGAAAGATCGGTGATAATCAGGTGTCCCTGGGGCATAATAGGATTGCTCCTGATGAGATCTCGATGAAAGGACGGCCCCGGCCGCAGCCAACGGCCGGCCGCGGACTTAATCAGTAAAACGCACTTCGCCCGGGTGTCCATCGATGGATCGCGACCCAGACACGGCCCTTTACGACCGGCTGCAGACCCACGGCGCTTCCCGCCTGGCCATGGGTATCGCCTTGGCCTGGGGGGCGGCCGAAGCCACGCTTTTCTTTTTTATCCCGGACATCTACCTTGGCTTCATCGCCATCTTCACCTGGCGCGGCGGTTTGCGCGCCACCTGGTTCGCCCTGGCCGGCGCCCTGGCCGGGGGGCTGCTCATGTATCTTTTCGCCCTGGGTGATCCGGCCGGGATGATCGCCCTGCTCGATTTCGTGCCGCTCATCAGCGCGGAGATGATCGGCCGCGTCGGCGAGCAGCTGCGTGCCGGCGGGCTGGCCACCATGATTTTCGGCCCGCTGCAGGGCATTCCCTACAAGATCTACGCGGTGCAGTCCGGCGTCCTGGGCCTGCCGGTCGTGCCTTTTCTGCTGACCACCATCCTGGCGCGGGTCGGCCGCTTTTTACTGATCGCCCTGATCTGCGGCCTCGGCGGCGGCTGGCTGCGCCGGTTCATCGCGCCGCGCGCCCGGCTCGTCGCCGGAGTTTATTGTCTCTTCTGGATCGCCGTCTATGCCGGCTACGCCTGGTCCCTGCGCTGACCGGCTCACGACTGGAAGAAGACCAGCACCAGGTAGGCGTAGTAGTAGACGAGCGGGATCACGACAACCATGCTGTTGGCCCGGTCGAGCATGCCGCCGTGGCCGGGAATGAACTCACCCCAGTCTTTGACCCTCGCCACCCGCTTGATCAGGGAGCTGATCAGGTCTCCCCAGGCAGCCCCCAGGCCGATGATCGCCGCCAGGAGGAGCAGGTAAAAGGGAGTAAATTCGACCGGCAGGGCGAAGCGAAACAGGTAAACGGCCAGCCCCGCCCCCAGGAAATCCCCAATCAGCCCCTCCCAGGCCTTGCGGGGGTTGACTTCGGGGGAGATGATGTGCCGGCCGATCAGCTTGCCAACCGTGTACTGCATGACGTCGCTGAGGGCGACGCCGACTCCGACGAGCACCACCAGCCCGGTGCCGGCGAGCTGGTTGATCAGGATGAGGTGGGCGATCGACCAGACGAGGTAGAGATAGCCCCGGCCGGCGAACGAGAGCTGGTTGTAGAGATTCTCGGTGCGCCGGGTGAGGATCGGCACCAGCGTCAGCAGGAGGATCGAGGCGGCCGGCAGCGTGAAAAAGAGGCTGGGGACGAACTGGGCGATGAGAAAGGTAAACGGGATCAGGGCGTAGAGAAAGTTGGCGTACGGCTGCTCCACTCCGACCACGCGAACGTATTCCAGGGTGACCCGGTAAAAAAAGACGAGCAGGATGACGGCCGCCACCACCCCGCCGACAAAGGCGGCCAGCATGAACAGCGGCGCGATGATCATCCAGCCGATGTAGCGCTGGCCGAGTTCGCCGGTCAGCCCGGCTTTCAGATCCTTGCGGGCGAAGAACAGGACAATCCCGAAGCCCAGGATGAAGAGAAAGAGGACGATGCGGAGCGTCGGCCAGAAGAGTGGATCAGCCAGTGGATTGCGTATGAGCATAGAGGATCCGCAGCCGCTGGGCGATCGTGACGCCGGCTGCCAGCGCCGCCAGGATGAGATAAAGGTCGAACGCGGCCAGACGGCCGGTCAGCGCGGGATAGAGGGTGAACAGGGCCAGGGAAATCATGCGGTCCCCCTTGCCGAAAAGGCCGCCGTAGATGCGTGGGCCGCCCAGCGCCTTGCTCAGAACCCCGAGGAACGAGGTCATGAGGATCAGGGCCAGGGCCAGGGCGGCGATTCGCCCGTCGACGTAGCCGCCAAAGGTTAGTCCGAGAAAGATGGCCGCGTCTGCCAGCCGGTCGCCGAACTCATTTTTTACTTCCCCCCAGGCATCGGCCACGCCCAGCCCGCGGGCGACCTGGCCGTCGAGCAGGTTGAGAAGGAGGCGAAGGAGGACGCAGGGAGGGGCCAGCCACAGCCAGAGAGGCGCGTCTTCCGCCAAAAAATAGGCCATCCCGGCCAGGCCGGAAAGGGCCAGGGCGGCATAAATAAAGACATCGGGTGGGATCGACCGCCTGACGCAGAAATCGACTATGGGCCGCAGCGCCTGCTGCCATTTCGATTTCGTGGCATAAATTCCCATCGGTCTCCTCACGGCCGGGGCTGTTTCAGGAGGCGGCCGGAAAATCGGGATCCTGATCGCGGAGATCAGGGCGATAGAATCAGGATAAAACAAATGGCGGGTGGAAACAAGAGGGGCGGCCGCTTTCAACGCGGCCCGGTCAGGCGAGGTTGCGCTCGATTTCGGCGTAGCGCGCCGTGGCCGGGGCGGATGGTTCCCCGCGGCGGCAGCAGTCGAGAGCGGCCAGTTTTCGATGCGGCCGTTCGACCCGCAGCCGCCCCTGCTCATCTCGTTTCCCGGCCAGGAACGCCAGCGCCTCCTGGAAGCGCGCGTCCTGCCGGGCGCGGTCGTAAAACGAGAGGACGTAGACGTAATAAAAAAGGTTGTAGCGGAGAAAGGGAAATTCGACCTGCAGGAAGAGGGTGCCGATACCGAACTGGCAGGGACCGATCGGCCGGCGCACCGTCCAGTGGTCGAGCAGGGTGTCGACCGCCCGGTCGAGACGCGGATCATCGCGGTGTTCCGAAAAGCGAAACGCGTCGAGAGCGAACAGGGTGACTCCCGGATTGGAGTATTCAGTCTCAGGTCCCCGGCCGCGAGAAAACTTCAGGCAGCGCCAGCCGCCGTCGTCGTGCATTGTTTCCAGCAGATGGGCGAACGTGCGCCGCATCGGTTCCGTTTCCACATAGCCGAAGCGGCATAAAATCCGGGCGGCGTTGGCCGTGTGGCAGGGGTAGATGGCCCCCGGCACGACGCGGATGCGGCCGTCGTCCCGCCAGGCGGCTTCAATGAGGTTCAGCCCGCCTTGTACGGCTTCGTGCGCGGCAGGGACCTTCAGTTCGTGCAGCAGCAGCAGGGATTCCAGCGTGGTGAATGGGCTGCCGACCCCCAGCCGGCCGTCCGGGGTGGCCCACCAGTCGGCGCCATTGTCGTATCGCCGCGCCAGAACCGCCTCGATATCACTGACAAAATTTTCCATCTGTTCACTGCGGCCGGTTTATTGAAAAATGACCTCGGCCTCCGGTTCCTCTTCATAGATCATTTCACTGCCGGGCTGCCATTCGCCGCCGACGCGCTGCTCCGACCAGACCCGCAGCTTTCCATCCGAGAGCAGCCGGTTTTTCCCCCGCAGCTCGGTGACACCGCCGCCGGCGCCGTGAACAATCTCATGGGTCACCATCTGCCCGTCCTCAAAGCGTGCGGTGCCGATTGTCATGAAATCAGCCGTTGTGAAATAGTGATACACAACGGCCTGTTTCTCCTCATCCCAGCGGAAAATCGTTTCCCCCCCGTAAATGCCATCCCCAACCGAATGGAGGACGCGCACCGCCTTGCCGTTCAAGGCCCGCTCCCAGCGCATGATGTCCAGGGTTGGCGGCTCCGAGGATGGGCTCGGAAACGCCCCCTTCCAGGTTTTGCCGAGCAGAGGTGCCAGGGGCGCCAGGTGGGAATCGAGCTGATCCTGCCGGGGAGGATCGTTCGCATCAGACATTGTTTCCTCTCCTTTATCGACCGGCGGGACCCGGCGTTGAGGCCGGGTTTTAAATAAAAGACAAACGGGCAAGGTCTAAAAAAACAGGACCCGTTGGATCGCCGGAAACCGGATGTCGAAAATTGAAGCTGCTATCCCCCATCTTAACATACCGGTCCCCCTGATAAAGAAAGCGGCCCCGCCGCAACGACCGGCGCGGGCATCGATCCGGGTCGATGCCCG
>JBFFZG010000381.1:0-4318 GCA_041568735.1 Promineifilaceae bacterium (SeqCode) | reverse complement strand
GGTCGACCGCTTCGTCGACGACGGCCGCCATTTCGATCGGTTCGAAATGGACCTCCATCTTGCGCACGGCCGCCAGCTGCAGCAGGGCTTCGATGATGCCGCTCATTTTGCGGCTGTTGCGCGAAATCAGTTCGGCCGCGTTATAAAGGGTCCGGGGAGAGAACTCCCCATCGGCCGGCTCGTTGATCTCCATCATCAGCAGCTCGGCAAAGCCGACAATGCGCGAGAGCATATTTTGCAGGTCGTGCGCCAGGGTGTGGCCGAAGGCGTTCAGCTCCTCGTTCCGCTCCTCGAGGTCAAGCGTGTAGAGGCGCAGCTCCTCGACCAGGCGGGCGTTTTCCAGCGCGGTGGCGGCAGAGGCCGCCAGCGTTTCGGCCAGGGAGAGATCATCTTCATCAAACGGCCCGTCGATCTTGTTGACAAATTCCAGGACGCCGGTGACTTCATCCCGCACGCGCAGGGGAACGGCCATCAGCGAATCGGTCGTGAAGTTGATCTGCAGGTCGATTTCCCGGGAAAAGCGATCGTCCCGGTCGACCTGGTTCAGAAAGGCGCTCCGATTCCGCTCAGCCACCCAGCCGACCACGCCCTCACCCCGCCGGCGCTTGAGACCGAGGAGCGGCGGGGTATTGGTGCGGTGAATCACCGCGCCGCAGACCATCTCCTCGTGGCTGCTGTCGTTCCAAAGCCAGAGGGAGCCGCCTTCGGCATTGAGAATTTCGATGGCCGCCCGCATCAGGCGGTTGGTGATTCGGGAGAGGTCGAGCAGGGAGGTGAGCTCATTGCTGACCTGGTTGAGAGAGGCGAGGGTGAGATTGCGCTTTTGCAGCGTGTTGAGCATCGCCAGCTTCTCTTTCTCCAGCTGGCGCCGGCGCAGGATGTTGCGCACGACCATCGGCAGCAGGCCCAGGTAGCGATCCTCTTTATCGTGAATGATGTAGTCGCCGGCTCCCCGATTGAGCGCTTCGGCCGCCAGGGCTTCGCCTCGCGCCGGGATGAGAACGAGGATGGCCGGGCCCCCGCCCAGCTTCTGCAGCTCCCGGATGAGACTGAGGCGTTCGCCCTGCTCGATTTCAGACCCGATGGTGACCAGGTCGAAGGGGATCGTTTGCACCCGTTCCAGGGCGGTCGCCGGTCCGGGAACCGATTCGAGATAGGTGTTGAAAGAGGACAGCTGGCTGGCGAACTGTTTCTGAACGCTGCGTCGCCCTTCAACCAGGAGAATGCGAACGGAGTGCTCCATGTCAGATCGGATGGTTGGCTAGGGATCGCCGGCGATCGCTTACCACCACGTTTCAAACGCAACGCTGGTTGATCCGAGGGGATTTTCGCCGCGCAGGGAAGCGAAAACTTCGATGGTGACTTCTTCGCCGGGCTGCAGATCGGGAAGAGCGAGGGGGATCCGGGCCGTACCGTCAGCGGCGGTTGTGAGAATCTCCGTCAATTCGACCGCTTGTTCACCGCGCCAGACCACCAGGCGCAGAGAAACGCGCCCCAGCGGCCGCCGGTCGGGCTGCAGAGTGGTCACGTAGAGGATCTGGTCGTCGCCGGCGTAGAGCACCGGTGCCCGGACGGCCGCTTCGACGATCACCGTTTCGGGCAGCTGGAAGTCGATCGGCTGGGCGACCAGGGGGGCTTCAAAATATTCCTTGAGAAGCTGGGCCTGGCCGAGCGAGCTGACGACGACCTGCCGGCCGGCCGGCGCACCGGGCTGCCACTCGAGCCGGACATTGCGGAAATACTGGACTTTCAAGTCCCCTTCGGCCATCAGGGGGGAAATGGGCGGGCCGAAGAGCGCCTCCCCCTGGTGCGCATCGTAGAAGGCCTTGAACGCCCCTTCGACCGCATAGCGCGCGCCGTTGGTTTCCCCCGCATCGGCCCGGCCGGCATAGGCCCAGTCGCCGAGATTGGCCACGGCGATCTCCCCGGAGATGGGATCCATGTCGAGGCGAACGCTGTCGAAAAACTGCACCCAGGCCGCCTCCGGTGTCCCCTCATTGATCGAGAGAAGGGAAGAGCGAGGCTGGCCGAAGACAAGCGCTCCCTCGTGCGCCCGGTAGAACTCGGCGAACTGATCGTCGACGCAGATCCGCTCGCAGACGATCGGATCGGGTTCGGGGGCCGCCTGGCAGGCGGCGATGAGCAGCATGAGACCGGTCAGAAGCGCCAGGCGCTTCAAACCGGTACGAAAGTCGGGGATCTGTTTGGTCGACCAGGTTTGATGCATACAATCTCAGCCCGTTTGATGTCGATGCCAACCTGATTGATCTGACGTCATTTCTGCGCACTTCTAAACGACGAAACAATCAGCTGTCACCGGCCGTTCCGGTCTGACCGGCCGGCCGGGAATTGTTCTCGTTTGTCTTAATACGCCGATCGCATCAACGCCTCGTGTTCTTCCCGGAGGCGGTGATAACTTTCAACTCGTTCGGCCGCTATTTTACCCGCTTTCACCGCAGCCTGCACGGCACAGCCCGGTTCGTGCTCGTGGGTGCAGTCGCTGAACTGGCAGTGGGCGACGAGCGGGGCGATTTCGCGAAAATAGCCGTCCAGTTCATCCGGCTCGATATCGTAGAGGGCCCAACCGCGAATACCGGGCGTATCAGCCACGTAGCCGCCCCTTTCCAGGGGGATCAGCTCGGCGAAGCGGGTGGTATGGAGCCCTTTTTCCGTGGCCTTGCTCACCTGGCTGATTTTCAGACCCAATCCGGGCTGGACGGCGTTCAGCAGGCTCGACTTCCCCACCCCGGACGAGCCGGCCAGCACGGAAATCTTCCCCTGCAGCAGCGCGGCCAGTTCAGCTACCCCGGCGCCGGTCCTGGCGCTGGTCAGGAGCAGCGGGTACCCGATATCGGCGTAAACTTGAAATTCCGCCCGCGCTTCGCTTTCACTGCCCAGGTCGATCTTGTTGACACAGATGACGGCCGGCAGCCCCTCTTTTTCGGTTACCACCAGCATGCGGTCGAGCTTGCGCAGGTTGGTGGCCGGTTTGCGCAGGGAAAAAACGAAGATGACCTGGTCGATGTTGGCCACCAGCACCTGCTCCTGATCACTGGCCAGCTGGCGGCTGTGAGCGACGGGACGTGAGCGGGACAGGGCGTTGCGCCGCGGCAGGATCTCCTCGACGAGGCCGGCCGCTTCGTCTTCCCCTTCAATCAGGGAGATGTTGACGCGATCTCCGACCGCGGCCAGGCCCGACTGCTGCCACTCCTGTTTCAGGCGGCCGGGCAGTCGGCAGATGACCTCGGATCCATCCGCCAGGACGACGGTGTAAAATCCGCTGATGGCTTTGACGATCAGTCCTTCGATAGACAGCCTTCCTCGACCCGGTTCCAACATACCGCCCGCAGCCCCGGATCTTCAGGTCACATTATAGCGCAGGCGAGGGCGGATTTCAGGCAGCCGAGACTCTGATAGAATAGTACCGCAATACCGGTTGGAGGCAAAAAGCCGCGAGGAATGACTCCCCGCGGCTTGAATGGACAAAAAAGCGACCCACCGGGTGGATCAGCCCAGTCGTTTTTTGAACTCAGCCGACAGAGCCGGCACGATTTCAAACAGGTCGCCGACGATCCCGTAGTGGGCCAGGCCGAAGATCGGCGCTTCGGGATCCTTGTTGATGGCCACGATCACCTTCGAGGTGCGCATCCCGGCCTGGTGCTGGATCGCGCCGCTGATGCCGCAGGCGATGTAGAGATCGGGGCTGACCGTCTTTCCGGTCTGCCCGACCTGGTGGTCGTAGGGGATCCAGCCGGCGTCGACCGCCGCCCGGGAGGCCCCCAGAGCGCCGCCGAGTGTCTCGGCCAGCTCTTTTACCGGGGCGAATCCCTCCGGGCCGCCGACGCCGCGGCCGCCGCTGACGATGATCTTGGCGTCGTTCAGGCTGACTCCGGAATCCTTGGGCTTGAAGCCGGTGATGCTGGTTGTCAGGCTGCCGCCGTCGACGACGGGGGAGATCCATTCGGCCGTGCCGCTCTGGCCGGTCGCTTCGGCCGGGGCGAAAGCCCGGCTGCGCAGGCTGATCACCTGCAGACCGGCCGGAATCACGGTGTCGGCCAGGAGCTTGCCGGCGTAGACCGGCCGGGTGGCGACCACCCGGTCCCCGTCGACCCTGATCGCCGTCGCATCGGCGATCAGGCCGGCTTCCAGATCGGCGGCCAGCCAGGCGGTCATATCCCGCCCCTGAGTTGTGGCCCCGGCCAGCACGACGGCCGGCTCGAGATCCCGCACCAGTTTGACCAGCAGCGGGCCGTAGGCTTCAGCCCGGTAGTCGGCCAGCGACGGGTCGTCGGCGCCGACGACCCCGCCGGCGCCCCGG
>JBFFZG010000380.1:0-4323 GCA_041568735.1 Promineifilaceae bacterium (SeqCode) | reverse complement strand
GGTCCGGGCGGGCGATATGCTGGTCGAGCTGGAGACGGCTGATCTCGAGCTGGCCCTGGCCGCTGCCGCACAAAACCTGCTGGTGCGGCAGGCTGACCTGGCCGATCTCCAGCAGCCGGCCGGTGAATTGGAGGTGGCCGCGGCCGAAGCGGACGTCGCCGGCGCTCGGGCCGCCCTGGCCAATCTTATGGACGGCCCCGCGGTCGAAGAGATTGCCGTGACCGAGGCCAGCCTCCGCGAGGCCGAGGCCGCGGTCTTTTCTTCTTCGTCCCGGGTCGAGAGCGCCCGGAACGCCGTCACGGCCGGCGATATCGAAGCGGCCCGGGCCGCCCTGACCGCGGCCGAGTTCCAGCTCGAGCGGGCGAAGGCCATCAACGAGCGCATCGCAGTCGATCGGACCGACCAGGCCCTGCGCGATGCCCGGGAAGCCTATGACGAGGCGCTGGCCCGCTATAATCGGCTGACGGCCGGCGGGGATGCCGGCGAGATCGCCGCTTCAGAGGCCGACCTGACCGCGGCCATGGCCCGCCGCAGCGGGAGCCAGGCTGACCTGGACGCCCTCCTCGCCGGGCCGACTGCGGCCGAAATCGCCGCCGCGCAGGCGACCCTGGCCCAGGCCGAAGCGGCGCTGGCCGACCTGCTGGCCGGGCCGGCGGAAGCCCAGGTGCGCATCGCCGAGGCTGAGGTAGCCCAGGCGGCGCTCAATCTCGAGGAAGCGCAGGTCCGGCTGGCCGAAGCCCGGCTGACAGCGCCGTTCGACGGCATCGTCACGGCCATCAACTTCCGTGAAGGGGAGCTGGCCTCTGGCATCGTCGCCACTCTGGTCGACGATCGGAGCTTTGAGCTCGTGCTCAGCGTCGATGAGGCGGATATCGTCGGGATCGCCGTCGGCCAGAGCGCCGAGCTAACCCTCGTGTCCTTCCCCGACGGGCCGCTTTCCAGCGCCGTGCGGGCGATCGCGCCCAGCGCTTCGGCCAGCAGCAGCGGCATTGTCGCCTACGACGTGCACCTCGCCCTCGAGCCCACCGATCTGCCGCTGCGCATCGGGCAGACGGCCGATGCCCGCCTGATCACCGATCAGCAGCGCGGGATACTGCTCGTCCCCAACGCGGCCATTCGGGCCGACCGGCAGGCGGGAAAATATTATGTCAACCGACTCGCAGGCGGCGCCATCACCGAAATCGAAATCACGATCGGCCTGCGCGACCGGCAGCACACCCAGGTGACCTCCGGTCTCGAGGCCGGGGATGAGCTGGTGATCGGTTACGAGCCGGTCGAGGCCGACCAGAACGGGCCTGGCGGGCCGGGGCCGGGGGGCGGGCCCTTCGGCGGCTAGATCTCCCGATGGAGGCTGCCCTCCTTTATTTATTTAAAACAACGAGCTTTTAGACGAAATGGAAATCGCAGCATGAAGAAATACTGGAAATCGGGCTGGTTCTGGGGTGGGATCGCCCTTCTGATCGCCGGCAGCGCCGTGCTGGTCTGGTGGACCGGTGGCGGTGGCGATCCCAGCGCCGGACAGGCGGAAACGACGGTCATCGCGGCGACCGGCGATCTAGACGCCGCGGCCACGGCCAGCGGCCGGGTCGAGGCTCGCCGCCAGGCCGGGCTGGCCTTCCAGCAGGGAGGGACGGTGGCCGAGGTATTGGTGGAAGCCGGCATGCCGGTGCAGGCCGGCGATCCACTTGTGCGTCTCGACTCGACGGACCTGCAGCGAGCGGTGCTCGAAGCCGAGCAGGCGCTCCTGATCCAGGAGCAGCAGCTGGCCAACCTGACCGCGCCGCCCTCCGCGGCCGAACTGGCCGTGGCCGAAGCCAACGTCGCCAGCGCCCAGGCCCGCCTCGACAGCCTGCAGTCCGGCCCGACCGCCGCGGAAATCGCCGCTTCTGAGGCCACCCTGCGCGCGTCCGAGGCGGATGTGACTGCGGCTGCCGCCCGGCTCGAGTCGGCCCAGTCCGGGGGGACGGCCGAAGACCGGCTGGGGGCGGAGTTCGCCCTGGAAGCGGCCCAGACCGCCTATACCCGGGCCGAAGAGGCCCATCGCGCTTCGTACGACTGCACCTGGAATGACCAGACCGGCGCCTTCGACTGCGTCGGGGGCAGCGACCGGGAAAAAGCGGCTCGCGTGACCGCCAGCCAGGCCTACGCCGACCTGGTAGCTGCCCAGGAGCGGCTGGCCAACCTGCAGCCGGGAGCGGCCGCCGAGGCCATCGCTTCGGCACAGGCCAGCCTGACGTCGGCCGTGGCCCGGCGGGATGCCGCCCAGGCCCGGCACGATCTGCTGCTGGCCGGCGGCACTGAGGCCGACGTGGCCTCGGCCGCGGCCGCCCTGGCCCGGGCGCAGGCCCAGCTCGAGACTCTGCGAGAGGGGCCGGCCGCGACGCAGATCGCCCGGCAGGAGGCGCTGGTCGAACAGGCCCACGTCGCCGTCGCCCGCGCCAACCTCGCCCTGGAAAAAAGCGTTCTCGCGGCCCCGTTCCGCGGGGTAGTCACGGCGGTCAATACCAGCCCTGGTGAAATGACTTCCGGGCTCGTCGTCGAGCTGATCGACATGGACAGCCTCGAAGTGGTGCTCGACGTCGACGAGGTCGACATCGGGGAGATCGCCATCGGGCAGCCGGCCGGCGTCACCCTGCCGGGCTGGCCCGGGACGACGCTCGACGGCGCGGTGGTGGCCATTGCCCCGGAAAATGAGGCCAACAGCGCCGGCACCGTCGTTTACCAGGTCCGGCTCAGCCTGCCGGCCGGTGCTCTGCCCCTCCGCGAGGGGATGACGGCCGACGCCCGGCTGGTGACCGCCCGGCGCGAAGGAGTTCTGCTGCTGCCCAATGCGGCCATCAAGGCCGACCGGGCCAACGGGACTTTCAGCGTTGACGTCGTCTCCGGACGGGAGGCGGACGGCACGCTGATTGTCACAGAAACCCCGATCACGATCGGCCTGCGCGATGGCGAATTCACTCAGATCACCGCGGGGATCACCGCAGGCATCGAAGTCGCCATCGGCTACAACCCGCCGCCGCGCCGCCAGTTTGGTCCCGGCCCCGGCGGGCCCTCGCCGGGCGGCTGAGCCGATGGGCTTCCAGGAAAAATGACCATGATGGAATTGATCAACATCACGAAATCGTACGAAATGGGCACCCAGGTCGTGCACGCCCTGCGTGGGGTGACCCTGACCGTCAAGGAAGGGGAGTACGTGGCGATCATGGGTCCTTCCGGATCGGGTAAAAGCACCCTGATGAATATCATCGGCTGTCTCGACGTGCCGACAGACGGCACCTACCGGCTCGATGGGATCGACGTCGGCCACATGACCGACGACGAACAGGCGCGCATCCGCAACAGGCGCATCGGCTTTGTCTTCCAGCAGTTCAACCTGCTCCCCCGCACAACCGCGCTGAAGCAGGTCTCACTGCCCCTGATGTACGGGGGCATCAGCCGGGGCGAGCGGCTGGCGCGGGCGACGCAGGCTCTCACCGGTGTTGGCCTGGGAGATCGCATCGACCACCGGCCGGACGAGCTGTCCGGCGGCCAGCAGCAGCGGGTGGCCATCGCCCGGGCGCTGGTCGTCGAACCGAATATCATCCTGGCCGACGAACCGACCGGCGCACTCGATACGCACACCGGTGAGGAACTGCTGCAGATCCTTGACGGGCTGCACGCGCAGGGAATCACGATCATCGTCATCACCCACGACCCGGAAGTCGCCAAACACGCCCGGCGGCAGGTGATGCTGCGGGACGGCGTGATCGTCGAGGATATCCTGATCGATGGCGGCCGGGAAAACGGGACCACCCCGGCGGTCGAGGCAGCCGGCTCCGGTAGGAGTCAATCATGAATCTATCCGAAAGTTTTCTCACGGCGCTCGACAGCCTGCGGGCCAACAAGCTGCGCTCGATCCTGACCATGCTTGGCGTGATCATCGGGGTGGCGGCCGTCATCGCCCTGCTGGCCATCGGCAACGGGGTGAGTGCTTCGATTTCAGAAAATATCCAATCGATCGGAACCAACCTGATCTTCATCCAAACCAACCGGGAAAACAGCGGGGGATACGGGGCGCTCAGCGTCGACGATGTCGAGGCGCTGGCCGATCCGCTGAACAATCCGGCCATCGCCCGGGTGGCGGCCGTCTCCGGCGGGCAGCAGAACGTCATTGCCGGCAGCACGAGCATCAACCGCCCGGTTACCGGCGTGTCGGCCGATTATTTTCAGGTGCTCAATTTAACTGATCTGGCGGCTGGTGATCTCTTCTACGAGCCGGATATTGAGACCCAGGCCAGGGTGGCGGTCATCGGCTCCTCGATCGCCGTCGACCTGTTCGGGGAG
>JBFFZG010000379.1:0-4365 GCA_041568735.1 Promineifilaceae bacterium (SeqCode) | reverse complement strand
GGATGGTAATTGCCCATGGTTTCACCGACGATCTTGGCGCACTTGAGGTGCTTGCGCGTGGGACCGACGTTGAGGTCGCTCATCGCGTAGAGAATGCGGCGCTGGGAGGGTTTGAGTCCGTCCCGCGCGTCCGGCAGGGCGCGGGAAACGATCACGCTCATCGCGTAGTCCAGGTAGGAGCTGCGCATTTCGCGGTTGATGTCGATGCGATTGACTGTTCCGATTTCCAAGAGATCCTCCGAAAACGGCCCTCAGCGGCAGGGTATCGTCCGATCCGGTCCCGCCAGAGGCGGTTAGCCCGGGCCGTTTTGTGGCCGCACCTCTGGTGCGGTAGGCTGGTCTGTTATCCGATTTTTCTGGTGATGTCGGTGAGGATTTTCACTAATCAATTATACCACATCCAGGGGGTTGGCACATGTTTATGAGAAGGGGTGCAGGCGCCACGCCACCGGTTCCGTTCAGCTTTCGCGCTCCGCGGGGCGGTCGATGACCGTCACCGGAATTCCCCCGGCCAGGATCGGGTCGCCGGCGGCGAGAACGGCCGTCCGCACGTAGCCGAGGGCCAGCGGACCGGCGGCCGAGGTGATCGTGCCGACCGGTTTGCCCGCCGCCTCCAGCGTTTGGCCGGCAGCCAGGGGGGCCGCCCCCTCCAGGCGGACCAGCTGTTTGGCCAGCTTCCCCCGGCTTTCCATGCGGGCGATGATTTCCTGGCCGATGTAGCACCCTTTGTTAAACGAAACGTCTTCCCAGAGCCCGGCTTCCAGGGGGATGTAATCCCGGGTCAGGTCGTAGCCGAAGCGGGGTTGGCCGGCCGCGATGCGCAGCCGGTCGTAGGCGGCGTCGTCCATTGGCTCGATGCCGGCCGCGGCCAGCGCGGCGGCGGCCGCGTCGACCTGTTCGGCCGGCAGCAGCATGAGCCAGCCGTCCCCACCGATCGGGTCGGTGCGGTGGAGGGTGACGGCCGTTCCCGCCAGGTCGCCGCGCCGCCAATGGTGGCGCGGCAGGTCGGCGGCGGCCGGCAGCCCGGCATTTTGCAGCGCAGACACGGCCGGCGCGCCATAAACGGCCAGGACGGCCGTGTCCGCGGTCCGCTCCTCGAGGTGAAAGTCATCGCCAAAAAAGACATGGCTGCGCAGATAGCCGGCCAGAGCGGCGCCGTAGCCTTCGCCGGTGAGGGCGGTCACCGCCGTCTCATCCGCATAAAGGAGCATCCGGTCGATGATGCGGCCGATGTCGGTTGTGAAGATCGTGGCCGCCCCCCCGCCGGGTGGAAGCGTCTTGACCTTCTGGGTCGACATGCGGTCGATCAAATCGAGCCGGCTGGCGCCGCTGATGTGGAGCACCCCCGGCGACAGCCGAATTTGGACGGGAGTGGATTGCAGATTTTCGATCTCGAGGTTGGACATCCTTTCAGCGTAATACAAGAACATCAAATCTGGGTTAAAACCGGGTAAAAAAAGGCCGCTCTGCGCGAGCGGCCTTGGCTTTTTCGGTTTGACCCGTCCGGATGGGGCGGCTGGTTAATTCCACTGGGCCAGGGGAGCCAGCAGGTCGGCGAAATAGGACCAGTTGATGGCCGGATTCGGATCCCAGGTGAACCAGGGGAAGGGATCCCCGCCGCCGATGACGATGAACATGAGGCCGACACCGAGCCCCATCATGATTGCCCCGCTGATGAGGACCCACATGAGGTTGTAGCTCGACTTGACATCTTCCTTTTCTTCCACGGCGGCCACGTTCTTCGGCCGGAGGCGGAAGAAGGCGATGACGGCGGTGACGACGGCGGCCAGGTTGGCCAGCACCGGCCCGAGCCCCTCGGCGATGCCGGCGCCGACGGTCAGGCCGGTGAAGTAGGCCAGGATGACGGCCACGATCCCGGTGCTCCAGGCGGACCAGACCGTGCGGTTGTGATCGGGGATGCCCCCGGTTGGCTGCACGCTGTTGACCGCTTTCAGGGCTTCCGTCCGCTTGTTTTCGAGGGCGGCGGCCGCTTTTTGATAGCTGTCACTGGCCAGGGTGGTCTCGACGGTGCGGGAGCCGAGCCAGACCAGGGCGACGATCGGGACGGTCAGGGCGACGACCCCCACCAGGGTGATGGCGGTGAGGATGGCCAGGAGTTCCAGCCCGCTGTAGGTTCGTTCGGCGGCTGGCCGGCTGTCGTAGGCCCCGATCGGTTCAATCTTGACCAGCTCATCGCCCAGGAGGTAGCCGGAGGGTTCGAGGACGACCTGTTCGGCTGTCAGCGCCCGGCTGGGTGCTTCGGCCAGCGGGGGGGCGCTGCTGGCGCCGCCGCCCAACGCCCGGGAAATGCCCTGGGTAATGGCCGGCGCGATGACGGTCAGGAGGCCGAAGGCGAGGAGCAGGACGACGATGACAACGGGAGTGACCCAACGATTACTGCGCATGGAATTCCTCCAGAACAAACCGCTCTGCCGGGTGGCAGGCGGCATTCAAAAAGCCGGAAGCGCTATTTTACAGCGGATTGTTTTCCGGGCGAATTTAAATCGGGCTGACGGGTGCGAAGTGGTGATTATTCGATTGTGCATTTTAGCACAATGGCCCGGGTGTGTCGACGTGGCCGAAGTTTCCCGGAAACTGCCAGTTTCCGGGAAACTCAGGGCAGTTCGACCCAATTCTACCCCCCGGCGGCGCCTAAAAACTCCCGATCTTTTGCCCGTTTTTTCGTCTGTTTCCCGGCCGGCCCCGGCTGGCGCTCATTCTCCGAACAGCTGCAGCCGCTCCAGCGCCATAGGCAGCCAGTCGGCCAGCTCGCCGGCCAGCAGGCCGGCCGAACCGAAGCGGTCGCGGGCCAGCTCGGCGGCGGCGGCGTGCAGGTAGGCGCCGCAGACGGCCGCCGGGAAGGGGGCCACCCCCTGGCCGAGCAGGGCCAGGATCACGCCGGCCAGGACATCCCCGCTGCCGGCCGTGGCCAGGAGCGGATTGGCAAAGGGGATCAGGCGGACCGCCCCGTCGGGGGCGGCCACGACGGTGAAGGCTCCCTTGAGCAGGAGGACGCAGCCCCAGGCGGCCGCTTTTTCGGCGGCCAGGGCGATCCGATCCCGCTCTTTGATTTCCGACAGGGTCAGGCCGCAGAGCCGGGCCATTTCCCCCGGGTGGGGGGTGAGGATCGCGCCGGGCGGGAGGAGGGCCGGCCAGTTGGCTTCGGCGGCCAGGAGGTTCAGGGCGTCGGCGTCGAGCACCAGCGGGGCCGGCTCCTCGCCCTGGCGCAGCTGTTCGAGAAAGGGGAGGAGAAACGGCCGGGCCGCCGGGCTCAGGCCGGGGCCGCAGAGCAGGGCCTCGTAGCGGCCGCCGCCAGCAAATACCCGGCCGGCGGCCGCCTCGTCGAGGATCTCACCGGCTTCGAGCGGGACGTAGGTCGCTTCCGGCAGGACGGCCACGGCCGCGGTGCGGACGACCTCGGGCACGGCCAGGGCGACCAGCCCCGCGCCGGCCCGCAGCGCCCCGCGGCCGGCCAGGATCGGCGCTCCCCGGTAGGCGCCGCTGCCGGCGGCGATCAGGACGCGGCCGAAGCTCCCCTTGTGGCCGTCGGCCGGCCGGGCCGGCAGCCAGCGGCTGACCTGGTCGACGGTCGCCACTTCAACTGCCACGCCGGCCGTGTGGCGCGGCTCGATGCCGATGTCGGCCACGACCAGCTCGCCGCAGAAATCCGCCCCCGGAAAGGCGAAATGCCCCCGCTTGGGGCCGGCGAAGGTGACGGTCAGCCCGGCCGGCAGGGTCAGCGGATCGACTTCGCCGGTGTCGCAGTTAAGGCCGCTCGGGCAGTCGACGGCGACGACGAGCGGCCGCCAGGCGGGGGCGTCCGGCCGGGTCAGGTCCGGCCGCACCGGCGCCAGCGGAATTTCAAACCCTTCCGAGCGGCGGGCTTCGGCGACCTCGTTGGCCGCCAGCCGCTCCCGCTCGTCGAGCCCTCCCTTCACCTGCCGCAGCAGTTTGGCCATCTCCCCGTCGATCCGCCGTGTGACCCCGGTGCCCAGCAGCCCGTCGAGGACCATGTCGACCCCGTTGAGCCGCAGGCGCAGCACGCGGAAGCGCTGGTCGTCCATCTGTTGGAGCACGGGGATTCCCTCTTCGAGCACCTGGGCCATGTTGAGGTCCTGCGCCGGGTCGCGGTCGCTGTAGAGGTAAAAAACGACGCTGGCCCCGGCCCAATGCAGGTAGCGGCCGGCCACCAGTGCGTCCCCCCCGTTGTTGCCCGGCCCGACCAGGGCCAGGATCGCCTTTCCCTCGACCGGGTAGCGGGCGATCACCGCCTCGGCCACCCCCCGGCCGGCCGCCTCCATCATCGCCTCGTAGGTATGCCCCCCTTCCGCCGCCAACCGCTCCGCCGCCACCATTTGAGAAACT
>JBFFZG010000378.1:0-4411 GCA_041568735.1 Promineifilaceae bacterium (SeqCode) | reverse complement strand
TGTTTTTCACCCTCTTTCCCGCCTATTTTGACCCGCAGAGTGAGGCTTTTCGAGCCCAGCTGGCGGCCGCCGGGGTGTCGGAAGGGGTCGAACTGATCCTTTTCGCCCAGCTGGCGGCCGGCATTCTGATCGCGCCCATCCTCAACGCCGTGCCAATCCTGGGTGAGGAGTTCGGCTGGCGCGCCTATCTCCAACCCCGGCTCCTGCCCCTCGGCGAACGGCCGGCCATGATCTGGATGGGGATTATCTGGGGCATCTGGCACTGGCCGATTATCGCCATGGGGTACAATTACGGCTTCGATTATCCCGGCTATCCCTGGGTCGGGATGGGGCTGTTTCTCTGGTTTACCTTTGCCACCGGCACCCTCTTCGGCTGGGCCACTTTGCGCGCCCGCAGCGTCTGGCCGGCCGTCATCGGCCACGGTCTGCTCAATGGGCTGGCGGCCGGACCGGCGCTTTTCCTGCAGGGGGAGCCGAGCACCCTGCTCGGCCCGCTGGCCATCGGCGTCATCGGGGGGTTCGGCTTTTCTCTCGTCGCCCTCTACCTGTTCTTCTTCCGGCTGGGAGGAGAGCCCGACCCGGCGCCGGCGGCTATCGAAGAAAGCGCCGATCGGCTGCTCACCTCAGAGCAGCTGGATTAGCGGTTCGACAGCGGCCGGGCGAATGGCACCCGCCCGGCCATATCCCAAGCGATTTACGGGCAGGGCGAAGGGCCTGCCAGGAAGCTGAAGGAGAGTCCGGAGCCGTGGCTGACGCCGGTGCAGTCCGCGCTGGTGCCGGCACTGGCCGTTGTGGGCCCCCCGTCGAGCTGGCTGTTGACGGCGGCCAGCGTTGTATTGGCCAGCAGCCGAACAGTACCCGTCTGACCCTTGAGGTAGCTGTGATGCACCAGGACTTCCTGGCCCGGGGTGCCGGTGGCCAGCAGGCCGTAGCGCGAACCGGAGGCGGCCTCCGTGCGCACGCTGCTGTGGGCCAGCGTCATGGGACAGCTCGAGAGCAGAACGCCGTAAATGGCGGTTGGCGACAGGGCGGGATCGGATGCCTGGGCGATGATCGAAGCATTGTGAATTTCGGCCGCCGTGGCGCCGCCCCCCTCACAGGAGATCCCATACACGAAGGCATCGTCGGCCGTGCCAACGGCCATGCCGGTCAGGTCGCTGGCGGTGACGATGCCGTTGACAAAATGGTAGGCCCAGATCCCGACCGCGCCCGTCGCCCGGCTTTCGATGTCCCGGTAGTTAAATGACTCGGGGGCGAAGTTTTTCAGGCCGACGGCATCGGCCTTGGCCGTATTTTCGACGATAAATCGCCCCTGTTCGACGCTCCCGCCGGACACCGGCGCGATAAATTCCAGGCCAAAGATGGTTGTGGTCGCCTCCACCGTGGCGTTGACGGCCACATTGCGAAAGATCGGGGCGCCCCGCGAGGCCTGAATTCCATACATGAAGTTCCCCTTGCCGGCCAGGTCGACGGTGAGATCCTGGTATTGAAAATCCCCGTTGAGCCTATGGAAGACCCCATAGGAATTCGTGCTCGTAATATTGCCGGAGGCCTGAATTTCGACGTCGCGGAGCCGGCCGCTGCCCGAGAATGGTGCGCTGCCGGTCAGGAAGAGGCCATAGACTCTCTCCTGGGTGGAATTCGCCTGAATTTGCAGCTGGTTGGCAGAAAATTCCTTTGGCGCCGCGGTGCTGATCCCAAAATAACCCCCGTAGACAATCCCCGTGTTCTCGGCCTGGCCAGCCACGCCGCTGGTGGTCAGATCGCAGTTGGTGGCCAGGATGCCGTAGGTAAAATTGCCGGGGTCACCGCCGGTCGCCCGGACGGTTCCCTGCCGGGCGTCGAGCCGGCTGCCGCTGTTGGCGCAGATCAAGCCGGCCACCCGGCCGTTAGTCGAACCGGCCACCACGTCGAACTGGCTCAGTTCGACCGGCGAGGCGGTCACATAGAAACCGTTGGTCTCGATCGTGCCGCCGGCCGCGGCGGCGGTGACATTTTTCAGGGATATCGTCGAAGACGCAGTGTTCAAAAAAAGGCCGTAAATATACTGGCCGCCGCCGGCCGTGGCCCTGAGGCCATTGATTTCGGCCGTTGAATTGACGATATCGAGGGCGATGCTGCTGACGGTGCTCCCCTGTGAATCCAGAGTGACCTGCTCGAGGATGGGGGCACCGCCGCTGGCCACGACCATCCCCCGGCTGCGGCTGCCGCCGAGGCTGCGGCCGGTGACGTGGGTGAAGCGGCTGTTCTGCGCGGTGTACAGGGCGTAGGACCAGTTCGCGGGATCCCCTTTGTTCTCCACGGTCAGGTGGCGGACTTCGCTGTTGGCCGCGCCGACGAGGGTCGCCCCGGCCGAACTGATGCCGCCCGTTCCGGCGTTCGAGGTGATCACCGTCACTCCCTGACCGGCTCCTTCGAGATCGACGTAGTTTTTCATGATCACCCGCCCATCGTCGTAGATGCCAGGGGCCACGTAGATCAGGTAGCGATTGTTGGCCGAAGCGGCCGGGTAGACCGAATCGACGCCGATGGCGTTGACCGCGTCGACCACCGTGGCAAAATCGCCCCCCTGCTTGGCGACGATGATAATGTTTTCATAGCCGGCGAAGCGCTCGGCGAAAAAGGCATAGGGAACCGGTGTGATCGGCTGCCGGGGGGTTAGGGTCGTTGTGGCCGTATCCCCGGTGCACTTCACGCCGATGCTCAACCAGCGCCCGCCGCCGTTGAAGGCGGCCGGACCAAATTCATTGCTTTCGTTGAGAACGACGGTGAAGATCCCCTTACTGACAGCAGCCCCGGTGATGGTGTCGGTGGCGCCGACCTGGTTTCCGCCCGTCGGGGGCGTCGAAGAGCTCGAAAGTGAAATCGCAGCTGCCGTTGCGGGGTGAGCCGCTGCTATCGGTCAGGAATCCCTGGTAGGTGAATCCGTCCCCAAAACTGACGGCCGAAGGCTGGGAGCCGGTCAGGGCCCGGGCGGACAGGCCGCCGAGGGCAAAGGCGGCGGCCAGGGCGATCAGGGCCAACAGCCGGCGGGAAAAGGGCAGGTTGTGGGTCATGGTCGTCTTCCTTAAATATGGATGGCAGGGTGGCTAAATGGGAAACGGCCGGATTTCAGGATCCTGGTTGGATACCGGAAATGAATCGAGTCCATGCAGGCCGACGAACGTCCCGGCTGCAGGGGGACGACCTGACATTCGGAGGGTTAGCCAGACAGAGATGGGGCACAGGCAGGCGGCGGCGCAGATAGCCGGCGGCGGCTGCTCCGGAGCGAAACGGATTGTTGCACGTGGATGCCAGGGCTGGCATACGCCTCGTTTGAAACAAGAGCAGGACCTCCTTTGCCCATTTTAAAGGATTTTCCCGCCGGTCAAGTTTTCACTCCGTGACATTTGGGTGAAAATTTTCAGTTCTGGCCGAATTTCCGGCCTGGGGGTGGTGGGAACCACAAAAAAAGCCGCCTCCCGGTAGAGGGAGGCGGCGAATGGTGTGGGGGGCTCGCGAAGCCGGTTTACTCGAGGCCGTACACGAGCGTATCCGGATGAAAGTCTTTCCAGCCAAACCAGAAGCTGGTGGTCGATTTGATCCGGGTGAGGGTTTCGCCGGCCAGCGGTCCTTCCAGCGCCCGGCCGTCGAGACCATTCCAGACCGTCCCCGTTTCCCGATCGACGAGCTGGAAGGAATCCGGGCCGGGATCGAAGGTCAGGGTTTCATCGCCGGCCGTGCGCCGGTAGACGGCGGCCGAAGCCGCCCCATCGTCAAAAACGACCACCAGCGGCACCCCGCCGACCGTGTCGTTAATGACCGGCTCGTCGTTCAGGACGCTGAACGGGTAGGCGACGGGCGTATCGCCGAGCTCCACTCCCACGACGAACTCCTTGACGTAGAGCCGGTCGTCAAAAAAAGTTTCCCCGATGACCCCGGCTGTGGGGCTTTCGTAGTAGCCCCGCTGGTAGGGATCGCGCGCCCCGTAGTACCCTTTTTCGAGGGCGACTGTGTCGGGATGCTGCGCCTTCCATTCTTCCCAGGTCATCATCCAGGAAGGGAGAAATTCGAGCTTGGTGCCGATCATCTCCCCTTCGACCGCCTCTCCCAGAAGCTGGCTCCACAGCGAGTCGGTCTGGCGGTCGTACATGACCAGGACGTTGCGTATCAATTTGCCGGAAACACCAAAGGTGTATTCGACGCCGTCAATTTCGCGGGCATACACGATGCCCGTAAAGCAGAGCGGTCACCAGGTGACCGCGATCTTGCGGCCGGCGACTATATCGTTGACGATTTCGTGGCTGCTCAGATGGGAGACGGAGTAGGCGCGCGCTTCCCCATCAAAGCTGACCCCGATGACGAGTTCGGTCGGTTCATACTGCTCGTCGGCTTCCGCTGCCGCCAGGAAGGTCGGGCTGTCGATCGACCG
>JBFFZG010000377.1:0-4416 GCA_041568735.1 Promineifilaceae bacterium (SeqCode) | reverse complement strand
GAGGCGACCCCGGTCGCCCGCCGCATGGCCCAGGCCGAAGGGATCGACCTGGCGGCCGTGACCGGCACCGGCAGCGGCGGCCGGGTCACCAAGCAGGATATTTCCGCCCACCTGCAGCAGGGGAGTCCGCCGCAGGGGGTGCCCAGCATGCCGATCACGCAGCCGGCCGTACCGGCGCCGCAGCCCGCGGCCGTGCCGGGCGAGCGCTTTAAACTGTTTGAGGAGAGCCGCCGCGAAGAGCGGGTGAAGATGTCCCGCCGCCGGCGCACCATCGCCCAGCGGCTCGTCGAAGCCCAGCGTACGGCCGCCATGCTGACCACCTTCAACGAAGTCGATATGCAGGCCGTCATCGACCTGCGCAGCCGGCGGAAGCAGCAGTTCGAGGAAAAAACCGGCGTCCGCCTCGGCTTCATGTCCTTTTTTGTCAAGGCAGCGGTGGCGGCCCTGAAGAAATTCCCCCGCCTCAATGCCGAAATCGATGGGGATACGATGGTCCTCAAGCATTACTACGACATCGGCATCGCCGTCGGAGCGGAGGAAGGGCTGGTCGTGCCGGTCGTACGGGATGCCGATCGGCTGACCTTTGCCGAGATCGAGTCGCAGATTCGCGCTTACGGCAAGAAGGCCCAGGAGGGCTCGCTGGCTCTGGAAGACCTCGTCGGCGGTACCTTTACGATCACCAACGGCGGCGTTTTCGGTTCGATGCTGAGCACCCCCATTCTGAATGCCCCGCAGGTGGGGATTCTGGGGATGCACAATATCGTCGAGCGGCCGGTCGTCGTCGATGGGGAAATCGCCATCCGGCCGATCATGTACCTGGCCCTCAGCTACGATCACCGGATTGTCGACGGCGCTGAAGCGGTTCGCTTCCTTTACACCATCAAAGAGATGATCGAAGATCCGGAGCGGCTTCTTTTAGAGGGGTAGCCCTGTGGTCGGGTAAAGCCAGTTTATCCGACCCCGGCCTGCATGCCGCCCCATTCATTGGGGCTGCCGGTGGCTCACCGGGCGGCGCCGCGAATGGCAGCCAGCAATCGAGGCTTTATGAAATTTCTCGTCACCGGCGGCGCCGGCTTTCTCGGCTCTGCGCTCGCCAATCATCTGTGGGAAGCCGGACATGAAGTGCGCGTGCTCGACGATCTGAGCAGCGGCGATCGCGAGCACCTGCGGCCGGGCATCCATTTCACGCGCGGGGATGTCAACGACGTGCCCCGCCTGTGGTCGCTCCTCCAGGGGGTCGACTGTGTCTACCATCTGGCCGCCCGCGTCTCAGTAGCCGAATCGATTCTCTACCCGCGCGATTACAACCGGGCCAACGTCGGGGGGACGGTCAGCCTGATGGAGGCGATGCGCGACGCCGGGATTCGCCGGGTCGTGCTGACCTCCTCCGGCGCGGTTTACGGGGAGCAGACCGGCCAGCCGGTCCCCGAGACCGCCCTGCCGCACCCGGATTCTCCCTACGCCGTGAGCAAGCTGGCGGCCGAGCAGTACGTGCACACCATCGGCGCGCTGTGGGGAATCGAGACCGTTGCTCTGCGCATTTTCAACGCCTACGGCCCCGGTCAGAGTTTGCCGGTCTCCCATGCACCGGTCGTGCCCCGCTTTTTGCGCCAGGCGGTCAGCGGCGGATCGGTCGTCCTCTTCGGCGGTGGGGAGCAGACCCGGGATTTTATCTACATCGCCGATGTGGTGGCCGCCCTGACGCGCGCGGCCGAGGCCGAAGGGGTCAACCGGCAGGTGATCAACGTGGGGAGCGGCCAGGAGACGAGTGTGCGCCAGCTGGTCGATTGGATCGAGCAGGCGGTCAACCGGCCGGTCAATCGGATCTCCAACCCGGAAAAAGCGGGGGGGGTGCGCCGGCTGACGGCCGATATCACCCTGGCCCGGTCCCTGTTGAATTTCGAACCCCAGGTGAGCCTGCTCGAAGGGCTGGCCCGCACCCTGCGCGAAGATTCCCGGTTTACGACTGAACCCGCCTGACCCACCCGGGGCACCGCCGAACGACCGGCCGCCGGACGAGTTGAGTGTGGGCAAATTTTCCCGGAAACTGGCAGTTTCCGGGAAAATAAGGCACCCCCATCGTATCTTCGACGGCGCCGGCAAACCTCCCGACTTTTTTCAATCCCGCGCCAGACTTTTTCCCCTTGGGCCGCCACCTGAGAATACGCCGGGACCGGCTTGAGTTTCCCACCCGGCCGGCTTATGATGGAGAGAGACAGGGCCGGCCGCTCCAGGCGACCGGAGGAGGGATTCTATGAACGACAGCCAATCGACCCGGTATGAACCAGATCCATTGGAAATCAGCCGCGGAGTGAGCCGCCGCATCGGGCAGGTGGCCCTGATGCTGGTCGTCCAGGCCGCCGTCCTTTTCGGCGCGGCCGGCACGCTCCTCTGGCCGTGGGGGCTGACGCTGCTGGGTGTGCAGGTGGCCGGCATCGCCGCCAGCGGCCTCCTGATGGGAGAAAAGCGGCGGGAGCTCATGGCCGAACGGAGCAAAACCGGGGGCATGCCGGCATGGGATCGCTGGATCGGCGGTCTCTGGGGTGTCACCTATTTTATTTTGGAGCTGGCCATCGCCGGGCTCGATTACCGCTTCGGCTGGTCGGGGTTGACTGCGCCGGCCTGGCATCTTCTCGGCCTGGCTGGCTATCTGCTCGGGGCGGCCCTCTTCGCCTGGGCGATGCGCAGCAACGCCTATTTCGCCTCGGTCTCCCGGGTTCAGGCAGAGCGCGGGCAGACGGTCTGCGATAGCGGCCCCTACCGGCTGGTGCGACACCCCGGCTACCTGGGGGCGATCCTCCAGGGGCTGGCCATCCCTCTCTTCCTCGGCACGTTTGTCGCGCTGCTCCCCGCCATACTGGCGGCCGGGCTGATGGCGCTGCGGACCGTGTTCGAAGATCGGATGCTCCGGCGCGAACTGCCCGGCTACGCCGCCTATGCCGGCCGGGTGCGGGCGCGGCTGCTGCCGGGAGTCTGGTAGGTTTAAGACTCCGCCAGTTTGCGCAGCTTCTCCCAGGTCGGGGAATCCTCGCTGATGCCCGCCTCTTTCAGGGCGATGATCTCCTGCAGCTCTTTGACCTCATCGCGCAGTTCGGCCGCCCGCTCGAAGTCGAGCTCCTGGGCGGCCTGGCGCATCTGCTGCTCCAGCTCGTTGGCCATGTGGCGCAGCTCGTCCAGAGGCAGATCGGCCAGGCTGTCCGCCACCAGGTAGCCGCCCTCCTGCTCGGCCAGGGCCAGCAGCTTCTCCCGCTCCGTCGCCTCCCGCATCGAGGCGATATCGTCGGTCAGGTCGTGGATCTGCTTCATGATGCTCTGGGCGGTGATGCCGTGCTCCCGGTTGTAGGCCAGCTGAACCTCCCGGCGGGCATTGGTCTCGTCCAGCGCCGCCTGCATTGAGCGGGTGACCCGCTCGGCATACATGATCACCTTGCCGTTCACGTGGCGGGCCGCCCGGCCGATCGTCTGGATGAGCGAGGTTCCCGAGCGGAGAAATCCCTCCTTGTCGGCGTCGAGAATGGCCACCAGGGAGACTTCCGGCAGGTCGAGCCCTTCGCGGAGGAGGTTGATCCCCACCACGACGTCAAAAATGCCGTTGCGCAGGTCCCGCAGGATCTCGGTGCGCTCGATGGTGTGGATTTCCGAATGGAGATAATGGACTTTAACCCCGCTTTCCAGCAGGTAATCGCTCAGGTCCTCGGCCATGCGCTTGGTCAGCGTGGTCACCAGCACCCGCTCGCCGCGGCCGGTGCGCTGCTTGATTTCTCCCAGGAGATCGTCGACCTGCCCGCGCACCGGCCGGACCTCGACTTCCGGGTCGACAACCCCGGTCGGCCGGATGACCTGGCGCACCACCCGGCTCGAGTTTTCCAGCTCAAAGGTGCTCGGAGTGGCGGTGGTAAAGATCACCTGGTTGACCCGCTCGAGAAACTCGTCGAAATTGAGCGGCCGATTGTCGAGGGCGCTGGGCAGGCGGAAGCCGTAGTCGACCAGAGTCTGCTTGCGGCTCCGGTCCCCGGCAAACATGCCGCCAATCTGGGGCACGGTCATGTGGCTTTCGTCGATGACCAGCAGGAAATCCCGCGGAAAATAGTCGAGCAGCGTCCAGGGGGGCTCCCCCTCCTCCCGACCGTCGAGATGGCGGCTGTAGTTTTCGACGCCGCTCGTGTAGCCGACCTCGCGCAGCATCTCCAGGTCGTAGAGGGTCCGCTGTTCGATCCGCTGGCCTTCCAGGAACATGTTCTGCTGTTTGAAGTGGGCGATCCGCTCGTTGAGCTCGGTTTCGATCTTGTTGATCGCCTGGCCGAGATTCTGCTCGTCGGTGATAAACTGCTTGGCCGGAAAAATCTCGATATTAAACAGCTCGGAAAGGATCTCACCGGTCAGCGGATCGAATTCGCTGATCCGCTCCACCTCGTC
>JBFFZG010000376.1:0-4456 GCA_041568735.1 Promineifilaceae bacterium (SeqCode) | reverse complement strand
GGAGCGGCCAGACGGGGCCGATCCACGACCAGGCCGGCCGTCTACCCTTCGAAGGTGTTCGGCGCCAGAATCGGCACCGGGCAGTTCACGACGAAGCCGTTCGGATGGGAATCGGGAACCCCGTTAAACAGCTCCAGCTCGCCCGAGTCAATGGCTTCGCGAATCTCGGTCGAACTCCGCAGAACCCGCGCCTGGCTTTCGTCCTTCCAGGTCACGGTGAAATGATTCCAGAACGGGCTCCAGGCCGGTTCACCGGCCCGATTATCGAAGATCGCCGGCTGGAAGCCCATAACACCGCTGCCGGGGATGCCGTTGCCGAAGACCCAGATTTCGTCGGTGCCTCCCCGCTCCATCAGCTTTTGATTGGGGACGGACGGCGGGATGCTCATCATCGGGGCCATCTCGGCCGTCGACGTGTCGGTGACGATATACCGGCTGCCGGGGAAACACTGGTGCAGCTTCATGGTAACCGTCATGGCGGACAGGTCCGGGGGTTGGATCAGCTGGCCGCCGCCGAGGTAAGCGTCCAGCGCCTCATCGACCGACAGCTCCCCCTCCGGCCATTTGATCACGGGAAAGTTGACAAAGATCAGCTGCTCCTCCAGGGTAATTTGTCCGCCGGCCGCGGCCGCTTCGATCGCAGCCGCCGAATCGAGCGCCAGGTCGCCTCCTCCCGTCACGCTGACGAGCTGAAAAAGCGAGGAAAAGGTGGGATCGGCCGGACCCACGTGCATAACCGGCGGCCGGCCGTCGCCAAACTGATAGAGCCGGTTGGCGACATCAGCCCCATTGGCGGTGTTGAGCAGGGGGACAAAAACCAGCCCTTCCTGCTCGGCGTAGGTGGGATCGGAGGCATCGGTGCGGATAAAATAAATCGGCTCACCGCCAACCCGCCCTTCGTGCAGGCGAAACGTCACCGAGCCGAACGCTCCCGGCCAGGCGTCGCTTTCAAGAGCATAGTCGAGCACGTCCTTCACCAGGACCTCGACCTCGCCGCCGGCCTCGGCCGGAGCGGCGGGGGGGGAAGTCGGAGCGGGCGGAGCGGTCGGGGGGAGGCTCGTCGGGGCCGGAGCCGGGGCTGCTGTGCCACCGCAGGCGGCCAGCACCAGGGCGCCCCCGCTGGCCGCGGTCAGGCGCAGGAAATTTCGCCGATCGATTTTCACGGTTTGTCTGGACATGATGGTCAATCCTCCTCTAATCAGTTATGGGTCGAGCGAACGGCCGGCCGGGAAATCGACCTCCGTTCAGGGCGAAGAAGCGAATCAACCACCGGGCGCGAAGGCACCTTGACAGCACCTGGGATGTATGCCATCATAACCTGATGTGCGAGAACTCCCTGCCTCCACAGGGTCGATCGCTCCGGTGCCTGCAATACTTTTAGCCGGGTTTGCAGGCACTCTTTCTACAGCCGGTGGGCCATCGGCCGCACCGTCCCTCTTTTTGACGGCCTCATGGTTTTTTTTCTTACAATGGCCGCCCTGCTTCGGTGTCATTTCTCAATCCGCTCGCCCTGCTTTCTCACCCGGGGGCGCCTGTCCGTCCGCAGACCCATGCCCCCCGGAGTTCTGGGGCGGCTTGCCACGAGACCGGCATTCTTTTAGACTTTTATCAAGGGCGCTTCGCTGCCAGCAGTCAGGGCAACGGCCGTTCTCAGGGACTGAACACCTCGCACCGCCCCGGCACAGCAGACCGGCCGCCCGGTTCGGCCGTTTCACAGGGAAAAGCTGACCCACAAACAAAGGAGCATCCATGAACGACTTTGAAATCAAAGTCTGGCCGGCCGACAGCCGCCAGATCACCCAGCCTTTTGGCGTCAATCCGCAGATCTATGCCCGCTTTGGCGCGCCGGGGCATACCGGAATCGATCTGGGCGGCATCGAGGGCGTGACCACGATCTACGCGGCCACCGACGGCAGGGTCACCACGACCCGCCAGCAGGAAGACGGCTTCGGCAACCACGTCTATGTCCAGCACGCCAACGGCTTCACCACCATCTACGGCCATCTGTTCAGCATCCTGGTCCGGCAGGGGGACATGATCGCAGCCGGCACGCCCGTGGGTAAACTGGGCAACACCGGCTTCAGCACCGGCCCCCACCTCCACTTCGAGCTGCGCGGTCCCCAGGGGATGCCCGGCTGGCCCCGCAACATTATCGATCCCACACCGTACCTGCTCCCCCATCTCGGCTTTGTCCGCCCGGCCGGGCCATTTAAAGAAGGCTGGGTGGTCGCCTGGGGAGTCACCCTGCAGGGAGAACTCGCCCAGGCCAATTCCGGTGGGGTCAGCCTGCGCAGCGGACCCAGCCAGAGCCACAAGCGGCTCAATGTCGTGCGGGAAGGGGTCATGATGATCGTCACCGGGGCGCAGCAGGGAGAATATCTGCCGGTGCAGGTGCCGTTTGCCTCCCTGGGGGAGCAGGCGCCGGCCGCCGCGCCCCCCAGGCCATCGCCTGAGTTTCCGCCCATGGTCTCTACCATCGACGGCTGGGGCTTTGCCAGCTACATCCGGCCGGATGGGAACGGGCTGCGCGGAATGGTCGGCGAATACGGCATCAACCTGCGGGCCGCGCCGCGCCGGGATGCGGCCAATATCGGCATCGTCAAAGGGGGCAGTTCCGTCACCATTCTCGGCGCCCGCAGCGGGGAGTATTTTCCCGTGCGGGCAGCCCGCAGCGATTTTGTCGGACCGATCAACATGGTCGAAGCCTCGCCGCCTGCCCCGGCCCCCGGCACCCTTTCCGGCCATGGGGCGGTTTCCGCCAACACCTGCCTCGGCTGGGGCTGGACCCAGTACCTCGACCTGCGCGGTGAGCAGGCGGTGGTCGGGCAGTATGGAATCAATCTCCGGGCTTCCCCATCGGAATTCGGCAGCCAGATCGGGGTCGTCAAGGGACTGTCGGTCGTGACCGTCGTTGGCAAAGCGAAGGGAGAATACACGCCCGTGATGGTCAAAAAAGAGGACATGCTGACCATCGCCAGCCCGGCGCCAACCGTCGAGCAGCCAGAACCCCTGACGGCGGCGCCGCCGCCGCCCACACCGGTCGAGGAACCGGAGCCGGCCGCCCCCCCGGCCGACAGCACCCCCGGCTGGGCCTTCGCCGCGGCCGTCGACGCGCGCGGCGATCGGGGTTTTGCCGGCCAGTTCGGCCTCAACCTGCGGGATGCGCCGCGGCGGGATGGGAAAAACATCGGATTCGTTCCCGGAGGAGCGGAAATGTGGCTCACCGGTGAGCGGCAGGGCGAGTATCTGGCCGTGCGGGTCGACGACGCCATCCTCCAGCCTCCCTTAGGCAGCGGCGCGGCCGCGCCCACCCCCACGCCGGCCCCGGCCGCGCCCTCCCCGGCCGCCCCCGCGCCCGCGCCGACGCCTCCGCCGGTCGTCGAGGCACCGCTGCTCGGGCAGGCCCGCCTGGGGCTGCACGCCTCGGCCACGCCGGATATCTCTGATGCGGAAATCGCCGAATTCAAAGCGCTGCGGCCGGGGATCATCAAGGTCCTTTCCTTCCACAGCGCCGAGCGGATCCGCCGGCTGGCGGCCGATCACCCGGGCGCCACCTGGGTCGTGCGGGCGTTCCTGAGCATGCACAACCGGAATATCAGTCCCGACCAGTTTCTCAACGACACGAAAGGGGATGTGCGCCGGACGCTTAACGAGCTCCGAGGGCGGGATGTCGTCGTCGAGCTGCACAACGAGCCGAACCTGACGCTCGAGGGGTTGGGCAGCAGCTGGAACAATGCGGCCGAGTTCAACCGCTGGTGGCTCCAGGTCCTGGCCAGATTCCGGGCGGAATTTCCCGGCCAGCGCATGATTTTTCCAGGGCTGTCCCCCGGTCCGGACCAGGGCGGGCTGCGGCAGGCCGACCGGCCGTTCCTCGAAGCCTGCCGCGAGTCGATCCAGGCGGCTGACGGCCTGGCCATGCACGCCTACTGGTCGAATCCCGCTTTCCCCATGCGCGGCCACCCCGATTCGGGCACCCAGCTGGTGGATGATTATGTCAACCGCTTTCGGGCCAAGCCGATCTGGATCACCGAGGCGAGCAACAACCTCGGTAGCGACTGGGACACCAAAGCCCGCGAATACCTGCAGTTCTGGCAGGAAATGCAGCGCCGGCCAACCGTGCAGGGGATCACCTATTTCGTCGCCTCGGCTGCGCCTGGCACCTTCCCACACGAGGTCTGGGTCGGCCACCACATCGGGGCCAAAGTCGGCGCGAGATAATCGTATCCGCAGGGACGGGGCAGATAAAATCTGCCCCGCCCTATTTTTATTATGGGGTCAGAATTCTCAGGGAGTTCCCGGCGTAATCGGGAAGGAAAACACCCCGCCCCCGCTCACCGCCTGACCGGAGACGGTGCCGCCACCGCAGCTGTCGACCGCCAGAACCGTGTAGAAGTAGTCACTGCTGCCGTCGCCGCCGCCGACATGAGTGTAGCTCGTCGCGCCGCTGGTGGCGCAG
>JBFFZG010000375.1:0-4465 GCA_041568735.1 Promineifilaceae bacterium (SeqCode) | reverse complement strand
GTCCATCGCGTGGACCAGGAGCACCGAAAAGGGAAGCGCTTCCCCGGCCGCCTCGCGCTGGATGATGCGGGCGTTGATCGCGTGGGCCTGGAGCTGTTCGGCATTGGCCGCAGCCAGCGCTGCCTCCGCCTCTTCCCAACGGCCGTCCCGGGCGTGTTCCGCCGCTTCCTTGCAGGAGGAACGGGCATTGCCGGCGTGCAGGATAAAGGTAAAAATCGTCTGTTCCCATTCGAGTTCGTCAGCCAAGATCCTCTTCCTTTGCCATGGCCGGGCGGCCGGCCAGGTGGTCGCTCTCGTTCAGGCGAACGACCCGCCAGGCGGCGCCGTCCAGGTGCAGTTCCGAAATCCCACAGGCGGTCCAGGGGCCGAAGCGGCGCCACTGGCCGCCGTGGCCTTCCGTCAGGTGGGCCATCAGCATGCTGAGGACCCCCCAGTGGGTGACGACCAGCAGCCGGCCGGTCGGGTGCCGAACGGTCAGCTCCTCGAGCGTCGAGGTCACGCGGGCGGTAAAATTCCGCTCCCGCTCCCCGGTCAGTCCCATGAAGGCATGGACCAGCGGGCGCAGGAGCCAGGCGCCGGTCCCGTCCGGATCCACCAGTGACAGCGGCAGGCCTTCGAGCCAGCCGTAGTTCATCTCGCGCAGCCCTTCCAGCGGTATGGGGGCCAGGCCGACGGCCTCGCCGATGGCGGCAGCCGTTTCGATGGCCCGGCCGCGCGGGCTGCTGTAGAGCGCGTCAAACGACGCCCCCCGCAGGGTGTGCGCCGTCAGCCGGGCGTGGCGCCGGCCGGTCTCGCTGAGCGGGCTGTCGAGCCGGCCGTGGAGCCGCCCCCGCTCGGTCCATTCGGTCTCGGCGTGACGGACCAGGGTGATCTGCAGTCCGGATGTCAAGGGCGGGCCGCATCCCCACCGGCCGGCACCGCCTCGTCGGCGGCGCAGCGGAAGCCGATGAAATCGTTTTTACGGTAGGGGGTGTGCATGCGGCGGTGAAACGTGGTCGCCTCGTTCCGCCCGTCGAGCCAGTCCCCACCCCGCAGCGGCATGCGCAGCGGGGAGCGCTGTCCCCCGATCCACTCCCAGACATTGCCGGCCATATCGGCCGCCCCATACGGACTGTCCCCGGCCGGCGAGTAGCTCCCAACGGCGGTCGTGCCGCCGGAGTCCGTGTTGCATTTCCCGGAATCAAAGACATTGCCCCAGGGCCACACCCGGCCGTCGGTGCCCCGGGCCGCCTTCTCCCACTCAAATTCTGTTGGCAGCCGCTTGCCGGCCCAGGTGGCGTAAGCCAGGGCGCTTTCCCAGGCGATCTGCACGACCGGGTGATCGGCCTTCCCCTCGGGCCAGGTGCCGCGCCGCCAGTGCTGGGGTTCGGCGTGGCCGGTCGCTCGCACAAATTTCTGGTAGTCGGCGTTGGTCACCGGAAAGCGGTCGATAAAGAAGCGGCCGGTCTCGACCTGGCTCTTTTCGGGGCCATAGAGGAACGATCCGGCCGGAACCAGGACCATCGGCCGGCCGTCTCGACCGGTTTGAAATAGGGGAAAATCAGTGGGCGACACGTTTTGTCCTCCTGGATGGCATGGTGGGTGCCGGGGGCGGCGGCACCTGGCCTCGGACCCACCAGAAGGCCAGGGCAAAGGCGGCCAGGTAGTAGGCCAGGGAGACGAGTGAGATCGGCAGGTCGACGCCGCCGGCCAGCATCAGCCCCGGGTTCTCGGCGCCCGAGACCCGCTGCACCACCAGGATCAGCCACGAAAAGAGCGCCTCCAGCAGCACGGCCAGCCAGAAGAGCCGGCGCCGCCCCATGGCGGCCCGGGCGAGGACGACCCCCAGGGCGGCGCTGACGGCCAGCAGGGCGATCCGGAAGGCGATCATGGCCAGCAGGCCGGCCGCCAGGTCGACCCCCGGCGCGGCGGCCAGCGCCTGCAGAATCGCCCCCTCGGTCGAACCGAGGGCCAGCCGAAAGCCGGCCCCGACGAGGTTTAGCCCGGTAAACACCTGGGCGATCAGGCCGACGCCGAAACCCAGGTGGAGCCCCTCGCCGGTCAGGTCGGCGCCGGGCTGCCGGCGGGCCTGCCGGCGTAGAATCAGGTAGATCAATCCCTGGAGGAAAAACGCCGCCAGCAGCGTCCCGCCCAGGGTCAGCCAGGGGCCGGGCGCCGGCTCCCCGCCGCCGGTCCCGGCCGGGGCCGCGATCTGGCGCAGCAGGCTCTGGAAAAACAGCGCGGGCAGCAGCGCCACCAGCCAGATGACGATCCCCTGGAGGAGGGCACTGCGCCGGATGGCCTGCGCCTGCCGCAGGAGCAGGCGAATGGGCACCCCCGGGGAAAAAATAAAGAGGAAGCCGGCGGCGGCAATGAAAAGACCCCGAATAAGCACGGTTCGCTCCCTATTTCCTGGCCCGCTGCGCCCGCACGGCCGCCAGGATCTGTTCGAACAGCTTCTGGCCTTCGACCATGCCGAAGGTGACCGGGTCGATATCCTGCACAATGATGCCGTAGGGCTCGGCCGCCTTGGCGATGCTCTTCCGCTTGAAACGGACCTGGGGGGCGACCAGCACGATGTCCACGTAGTGGCGGTCAAAATCCCAGCGGGCCATTTCCGGCGTATTGATCGATTTCATTTCGAAGGGGACGCCGGCTTGGATCGCCGCCTCGATCACCTTCGACTCGAGCAGGCTGGACGACATGCCCATGGCGCATACCATGAGGACTTTGATGGGTTTCTCCTCAGTCATATCCTGTTCTCCTGAAATGGACCGGCTGCCGGCCGCGCGGACCCACCAGAGTGGGAGCCGCCTTTTGTTCAATGCAGACGGGGAAAATAATCCCCGTGCTGCTCGATATAGTCGTCGACAATCGCCCGCGCCGCGGCAAAGGACGGCACCAGCGGGTGCAGGGCCAGCGCTTCCACGGCCCGCGCGTATGAGCCCTCGACGGCCGCCTGGATCGTCAGCCGCTCGTAGGCCTTGACCTGCTTCATGAGCCCCAGCGCGTGATCCGGCACCGGTCCCGTGGCCAGCGGCCGGACAACCCCCTGGCCGGCGAAGCAGGTCACTTCCACGACATCCTCGTCGGCCATGCCCGCCACTGCCCCCCGGTTCGGGACATTGAGGATGGCGGCCGCGCCGCTTCCTTCGCCGAGCAAGGCGGTGAGCAGATCGAGCATGACCCCGGTGTATCCTTCGGCCGCCCGCGCGATGGTGGCGCCGGCCCGGGGGTCCTCGCCGGCCGGCTCCCGCCCCGGCTGGCCGGTCTCGATCGTCATGTAGGTGCGGTGGCGCTGTTCCAGGTAGCCGGCGTAGACGGCGGCCACCGCGGCCGGTTCGGCCTGCCGGTCCCGAAGGCGGCGCAGCTCGGCCACCAGCGCTTCGTTGAAGGGCTGGATCTGCTGAGCGCGGCTTTGCCCGGAGCGGCGCAGGTTCTCTACCGTTTTCCGGGGATCGGTGTAGAAGAAATTGTACTCGTTGGGCAGCAGCCCCAGGGCGGCCACCTGGGCCGGGTCGAAGGGCATGCCCTCCAGCCGGAGCCCCTCGGCCGCGAGCGCCCGCACGATCCGGGGAACCTGGTCGACGCCGTCGAGATAGAGGCCGCGCAGCCAGCCGAGGTGGTTCAGCCCGAAGTACTCGGGGAACAGGCGCTCCGGGCGGACGCCGAGGAAGCCGGCGGCCGCGCGCACCATCCCGCTCGGATTATCGCAGATGCCGACCACCCGCTCAAAGCCGGTCAGGCGGGTGATCGCCTCGGTCAGCAGGCCGGCCGGATTGCTGAAATTAAAGAGCCAGGCATTGGGGGCCAGCGCCTGGATGAGGGCCACGTAGTCGAGCAGCACCGGGATCGTGCGCAGGGCCATGGCGAAACCACCCGGGCCGGTCGTCTCCTGGCCGATCACCCCGTAGCGGAGCGGCACCTGCTCGTCGACGACCCGCGAGGCCATGCCGCCGACCCGAAAGGTGGTCACGACGACATCGGCGCCGTGGATCGCCTGTCGGGAGTCGGTGGTCCAGGTGACGGACAGCGGATCGGATCCTTCAAGCCACGGCCGGCAGACCATCTGCATGAGACCCAGCCGCTCGCCGTCGACGTCCATCAGGCAGAGGTCGAGCTCGGGCAGCCGATCCCGGTAGTGGTGGATGCTCTGCAGGACCAGCGGCGTCCGGACGCCCCCGGCGCCCAGAAAAGTCAGCTTCACAAATCTCCTCCCGAAAAACGGGGGAGGCGACCGGCCGCCTCCCCCGTTCTCCCCTTAAAGCGGCTGAAGCGGGATCGGCATCGATCAGGCGGGCGATGGGGCGATGTCCATCCCCAACTCCCCTTCCGTCTCGACGACTTCTTTCTCCAGCACCTGGCGCTCCCAGGCTTTAAAAGCCGGCCACCAGATGATCCCCGGGATGACGAATTCGGTGATCGTCACCAGGACACTGGCCCGGATGTCGAAGCCGGTCGCCATAAACATCAGGATCGGCGACGG
>JBFFZG010000374.1:0-4472 GCA_041568735.1 Promineifilaceae bacterium (SeqCode) | reverse complement strand
GGATGAGCGGGTGCGGGAGGGGCTGGTGACGGACGAAATTTCAATCGGGGATTACGTGATCACAGGCGGGGAGCTGGCGGCGCTGGTCGTGGTCGATGCCGTAACCCGGCTGCTGCCGGGGGTGCTGGGGGCGGAGGGGGCCGCCGAGGTCGACAGCCACGCCGCCGGCCTGCTGGAAGGACCTCACTACACGCGGCCGGAGATCTTTCGCGGGCTGGCCGTGCCGGAGGTGCTGCGCTCAGGCCACGCGGCTAACATCGCCCGCTGGCGCCGGGAGGCCGCTCTGCGGCGCACCTGGGAGCGGCGGCCGGAGCTGCTGCTGGCGGCCGATCTCTCTGAGGACGATCGGCGTTTCCTGGCCGTACTGGCCGAGGAAACGGCCGCCGCCCGGCGGTTGGAAGCCGGAGAAGCCGGCTAATTCAGGCGCACCCACTGGTCGATTTTGGGGGCGATCCCCAGGCGGATTGTTTCGGCATCGGCTGCCTCCGGGGCCAGCTGTAGGTAGCGGTCGAGCCGCTCGGCCGAGCGCTGGTAGTTGCCGCGCTGAAATTCGATCAGCCCTTCATCCCGCACGTGTTCGGCCGCATCGGGCTGGACCACCTGCAGGTGGCGGAGCACCCGAACGGCAGGATCCCACTGCTCGCGGGCCACATACCCCAGCCGCAGGTTGTTGAGCATGCGCGTCAGGATCAGGGGAGCGGGGGATGGATCGAGCCACCGGGGGAGGAATGCGCCCTTGTAGCCGGTTGTCGTCGCCACCAGCCGCTCACAGTCGGCCGGGGTCAGCCGCAGGCCGGCATGGTAGGGATCGAGCAGAATCGGCTCAGCGCCGGCCTCCTGCTGCAGGCCGACGATGAAGTGACCCGGCAGCCCCACGCCGTAGGCGGGGAGGCGCAGGCGGCCGGCGATGGCCAGGTAGAGCACCGAGAGGGAAATGGGGATCCCCAGGCGGCGCTCGAGCACCTCGTTGAAATAGCTGTTGCGATCGTCCCCGTAATCGGCGGTGTTCCCGCGAAAACCGGACATGGCGAAGAGAAAGGTGGCCAGAGTTTCCGCCTGAACAGCCAGCGGATCGTTCGCTGAGATCAGCCGGCCGGCCTCAATGGCCAGGTCGTCGAGCTGCTGGAGATAGGGAGTGATACGGAGGGAGGGGTAGGCGATCTGGCGGGCAAACAGGAGGGCGGCCAGGGGCAGATCGAGCGGATTCTGTCCGACCACCCGGCGGAATTGAGCCAAACGCATGCCAAATTATGGCTGAGAACGGCTCCCGGTTCAACTATTGCCGGCCGGCATCGGGCAGGGCCCGCCACGGTCCCCGGCGGCGGCGGAAATTGTCAGGATCCCCGCCGCTCCTTCGAAATTTCCATCCGCTGCTCTTTGCTCGCCCGCTTTTTGGCCCGCAGGCCGACCAGCCGCTCCTCGCCGCGGGCGAGCCGGACAAAATTGCCGCGCAGGGCGAAGGCGATGATGAGGGCGGTGGCGATCCCCCCGACGATATAGGCGATGGTGGCCGACAGCGCGCCCGTGCCCGTGAGATAGAGGACGAGGAAGGCGATGGGGATGATCAGCCCCATGGTCATCGACGCGACCGAGGCGTACCCCAGGAAATAGAGCATCAGGATCATGATCGAGAAGCCGAGGGGGAACATCGGCCCCCAGATGGCGCTCGACCAGCCGACATTGGGACCGGTCCCGGCGCCGCCGCCCCACTGCAGGAAGACCGACCAGTTGTGGCCGATTACGCTCAGGGTGCCGGCCGTGATTTCCAGCCATGGGAGCAGCTCCGCTGCGGCCAGGCCGAGGCCGCCCAGGAGCCAGCGAACGGTGATCACGGCCATGAAGCCCTTGAAAACGTCGCTCATGGCGGTCAGAAACCCGACCTTCCAGCCGGCCGCGCGCATCGAATTGGTGCCCCCGGTGCGGCCGCTCCCGATTTTCTGCAGATCCTGGCCGGTAAACGCCCGGACGTAGAGTTTGCCAAAAGGGATGGCCCCCCACAAATAACCCAGGATGGCGGCCAGTAAAAACGCGATGATGGTCATAAACACTTTCCTCAAATCCAGGTGTTTTTGGGGAGACGACCTCACTCCCCTGATCTCCGGCCGGGAGAAGGGAAGCCACGGGCCGTTCCGGGCTGCTGCGCCTGCGGCCGGTTTCAGGAAAAGGAGCCGGTTCCCGACCGGCGGGACCAGGTCAGGCCTCCCGGATGGGGGACGCGGCCGGCGGCAGCCGGACAACCTGAACCACCTGCTATAACACGGTGCCGGCCGAATGGTTACTGGGTATCGATGGAAACTTCAACAATCGCCCCGTCCTCGGTCAGCCGATACCCGCGAACAGCCCCCACCACCACCACGCCATTTATGATCTGCCCCAGAGAGACGATCACATGATCCAGCTCGGGAAAGGTGATTTTCCGCCGATCCAGAGACGAGAGAGTCGCATCGCTTTCGGGATGGGAGTGGTAGATGGCCAGCAGCGTCTGCCCGGCGTCTTCAATCGCCATCAGGGCTTCCACCTGCTGGCGGGGATCCATGAGGAAGGCGGTGGGGCTTTTTAACCGATTTTCGATGGGGTAACCCTGCGTGATACGCCCGTCGATTCCGGCCAAAAAACCGCATCCTTCTTCCGGGTAGACCGAGGTCAGATGCATGATCATTTCCCAATAGGGATCGTGGTCGAACGACAACATGGCGCTCTTCTCATTATAACATAAACGGTCGCCGGGAATTGGCGGGGCAGGTATCATCATGTCTGAATCCGGCCATGATTTTTCTGAAGATTTTCTTCCTGGCCCTGCTCGCCCTGCTCCTGTACGCGGTCTGGTACTGGCTGTTTGTCATTACCGAAGGGGTCTTTCTCGGCCGCCGGGTCGTCGTCTGGCTCTACGACTTCACCGCGGCCGATTACGATCACATCAAGCAGTACCGGCGGGAAGAGGAGCGGGTGCTCGTCGTCGAGCCGATCCTGGGAGAGCTGCGCGGCATCGAACGCCCCCTGGTCCTGGATGTCGCTGCCGGGACCGGCCGGGTTCCCTATTTTCTGCTCGACGACGGCCGGTTTCAGGGACACCTGATCGCCCTGGATCCGAGCCGCCGCATGATCCAATTCGGGGTCGACCATCTCCGCCGGTGGCCGGGGCGGGTCGATTGGGTGGAGCAGGCGGCCGCGCCGCTGCCGTTCCGGAGCGGGCAGTTCGACCTGGTTTCGTCGCTGGAAGCCCTGGAATTCATGCCTTCGATCGAGGGGGCCCTGCGGGAGATGATCCGGGTGCTGAAACCCGGGGGCACGCTGCTGGTCACCCGGCGGGCCGGGTGGGAGGCGCGCACCTTCATCGGCCGGTACTACTCGCGTGACCGATTGGCCGCCCTCCTGCGGCGGCTCGGCGCGGCCGACGTGGTCATCGTCGACTGGCAGAGCAACTACGACCTGGTGCTGGGGGTGAAGCCGAGGTCAGAGTGAGCGCGGCGTGGATTCGTAGTGAAATCATCGTGATGGCGACGGACAGGTGGGGGGTCCTGGGACTATACTACTGTTCTCTTTCCCGATCTTTAGGGACATAATAGATTCTGGTCGCCTCGCATCGCTATGAGACGTTCGATTTTTCGTGGAGTAGTACCGATGAAACGAAATACCGCCCTCCTGGGGTTCTTATTGATTGGCCTGCTGGCGCATTTTTCCATTTCCGCTGCTGCCCCGGGGCCAGCGGCCGGGACCCCCGGCGATGAAGGGGGTATCACCAGCGTCACCCTGCGAAATATCAGCTTCCAACCGGCCGGTGGAACCTTTCAGAGCGATCCGATTCCGGCCCCCTTTCCTTTTAACGCCGTCGTGCCCGAATGGGAATCCGAGAACGAGATCCGCTTCGAGATGCGCTCCGGGACGGAGCGGGGCTGGGGCGAATGGCTGGCGATCGCCCACAACGACGATTTTGACGACGAGGTCGGGGAAGGCGAGGTGGGGGATATGCTGCTCGTGCCGGCCGCCGACAAACGGCATGACCGGGTGCAGCTCCGTGTCCTGTCCCCGTCTCCCCCGCTGGCGAGTCTCAAACTGACCTTTATCGACACGGCCGCGGGGCCGACGACCGAGGAGCTCCTGGCCCA
Source organism: Promineifilaceae bacterium (SeqCode) (assembly GCA_041568735.1). Taxonomy (GTDB): domain Bacteria; phylum Chloroflexota; class Anaerolineae; order Promineifilales; family Promineifilaceae; genus WTJY01. Next base: position 366 of record JBFFZG010000374.1, on the reverse strand, counting down.
GCAGGCGGCGCTCGATGCCCAAAAGGGCGTGGCGGCCGACCGTACGGGCAACCAGGCCAACCCCAAACCGGGCTACATCAGCCGCGGGGTCTGGTGCACCTACGCCGAGTGTACCTACAACTCCTGCATGCCCGGGGATCCGCTCAAATACGAGACGGTCACCCACCTGATCGTGCATCACACGGTGACCAACAACAGCGGCTCCGACTGGGCGTCCACCGTGCGGGCGATATTTCGCTATCACGCCCTGTCCAGCGGCAACTGCTGGGGGGATATCGGCTACAACTACCTCATCGACATGAACGGGGTCATCTACGAAGGGCACCGCGGTGGGGATGACGTGATCGGCACCCACGCCGCCGGCGG
>JBFFZG010000373.1:0-4474 GCA_041568735.1 Promineifilaceae bacterium (SeqCode) | reverse complement strand
CCGTCCCATGTCCAGCGCTTCGAGGAAATGGCGGCGCGATTCGTCGAACTCCCCGTGATCGTAGGACGTTTGGCCCAGGTAGCCCGTCAGCAGGGCGATCTCCCAGGGCTGCCCGGCCGCCCGGGCCAGCGCCAGGCTCTCGCGAATGGCCTCTTGGGCTTCATCCCAGCGGCCGGCCATGCCGTAGACCATGCCGAGGTAGCGGATCGCGTAGCGCAGCCCATCGGGATCGGCCAGGGCGCGCAGCCGGCTGACGCCCGCCTCGAGCCGCGCGGTCGCCTCCGGCACCCCCCCGCGCCGGTAAATGAAAAAGGCCTGGTTGACGCGCATCTGTTCGCAGATCAGCACCCTCCGGCGGTCGCAGTCGCCATTGCCGTCCGGCGGCGGCTGGAGGGCATCCGCCGCCTGCCCGAAGACCGCCTCCCCTTCGCGGAACATCCCGCGCAGCTCGTAAAAATAGAGCAGGGGATTGGCCGCTCCAGCCAGCAGATCGGCCTGCCGGTCGGCGACGGCCCAGCTCCAGGCGGCGCGGATATTGGCCATCTCAGCGGTGATTTCGTTCAGGCTCTCTTTCTGCCGGCCGCTCTTGAGTTCCCCATCCTGATCCTGCAGCCACTGCAGAAAATAGCGGCCGTGCCGGTCCGTGATCGCCGCCGCGGCCGGCAGCCGGCTGAGCCCGGCGCCGGCGTACTGGCGGATCACCTCGTGCAGGCCGTAGCGGCCGGCGGCCGTGCGCTGCACGAGCGATTTATTGACGAGGCTGGAGAGGATCGGCAGGGAGGCGCCGACGACCGCCTGGGCGGTGGTTCGGGTAAACCCCCCGTGAAAGATCGACAGCTGGGCCAGCGCTTCCTGCTCCTCCGGCGGCAGCAGCCGCCAGGAATGGTCGAACACCGCCCGCAGGCTGCGGTGCCGATCCGGCAGATCCCGCAGGGAGGAGGCCAGAAAATCGAGATTGTTTTCGATTTCGGCCGCGATCTCCTCGCAGGAGAGCAGGTGCACCCAGGCGGCCGCCAGCTCGATGCCGAGCGGCATCCCCCCCACGAGCCGGCAGATGCGGGCGACCTGCGGATAGTCGGCCGGCGTCAGGGTGAAGCTCTGGGTGGCCCGCCGGGCGCTCTGCAGAAATAGGGAGACCGCGCTGTCGAGCTCCCAATCCTCGGAAATTTCGTCCGGCGGCGGCGGAAAATCCTGCAGCTCCAGGACCCATTCCTGCCGAATATTCAGCCGCTCCCGCGAGGTAACAAGCAGTTTGACGGCCGGCGCCCGGTTGAGGATTTCGGTGAGCAGGTCGATCCCGTCGAGCAGGTGCTCGAAGTTGTCCAGGACGAGCAGCATGTTCCGCGGCTGGAGGAAGTTGAGGAGCTGTTCTTCGGGGGCGGCGGCGCCGGCCAGGGGGAAGCCCACGCCGTCGGCGATCGTCGAGACGAGCAGGGCGCTGGATTGAACAGGAGCGAGGGAGAGGTAGGCGACCCCGTCGGGAAAAACCGCCTGGTGGCCGGCCGTCGACTCCAGCGCCAGCCGGGTTTTACCCATGCCGCCGGGGCCGAGAATGGTGATCAGGTGGCAGTCCGCATTGGCCAGCAGGAGGGCCAGCTCGGCCAGCTCCGCTTCGCGGCCGATGAACGGGGTGGCCGGCACCGGCAGGGGACGCGGCCGGAAGGTCGGTGCGGGCCGCTCGTGGGCAGGAGGAGGGGGCAGAGGCGACGAGACGCCGACCGCTTCCAGGCGGATATAGTGCTCGTAGGCCTCCTGGGTGGCCCGGCCCGGCTCGATGCCCAGCTCCCGCTGCAGGGTGGCGACGCAGTTCTGGTAGGCGCGGCGCACCCCGGCGCGGTCGCCGCTCAGGGCGCTCAGGCGCATGAGCTGGATGGTCGTCGACTCATCCAGCGGATCCTGCAGGAGCAGCGCGTGGGCATGGGCGAGCGCCGCCCGGTATTCGGCCGCTTCTTCCAGCAAGGTGATCAGCCGGCCGAGGGCCTCCAGGTAGTTCTGCCGCAGCTTTTCCCGCAGGGGCATGAGCCAGTCGTCGTAGTTGCCCGGCAGCAAATCTCCCCGATAGAGGGTGACGGCCGACTCCAGCCAGGGGCGGGCCGCCGGGGTGGGCCAGCTCTCCCGGGCCCGGGCTACGGCCGTCTCGAATTCGCCCACGTCCAGCCGGTAGGGGCTGTCGGGCCGCCACTGGATCGTGGCCGGATCGACAACCAGGTAGTGATCCGCCTCCGGCAGCAGCTGGCGCAGGGTGAAAATGAGGTTGCGCAGGTTGGTGCGCGCCTGGGATTCGGTCGAATCGGGCCAGAGGCTGAAAGCGAGGTGCTGGCGCGGCTGTGGGGCGCTGCGGTGCAGCAGCAGATAGGCCAGCAGCGTCTGGGGCCGATCGGCGTGCAGGCCGGAGATCGGTGTCTCGTTGAACGTGACGTCGAATTCGCCTAGAAGTGAAATTTGGAGCACGGGTGCGGGATTTCTCCTGACCTCGACCCTGGAAACCGGTTCCGGTTCTGAATCCGTATTTTACACGGAAAGTGCGCCAGCCGGCTACGTCAAAAGACTAAAAACCGGTCGCAGAGGGGGCGGCCGGTCAGCCGGACTGGCCGTCGAAGTGGGAGGCCAGGAGATCGAATTCTTTTTCGTAGATCCGGCGAATGATGGGGGGATTGAAGAGCTGCTCCAGCCGACCGCGCAGACCGGAACTGGCCCGGGAAACCGTCTCAATCGTGACCCGAGCGTGCCGCCCGCCCGCCACCGGATCGATCGTGAAGGTGGTCACCACGCCCGCCTCCGGATCCTCCTCCACCAGAACGCGCCCCGGCTCCGGCTCCCGCACGCGCAGGCGCAGGACTGACCGGACGCCCATGACGTTCATTTCCACCCGCACCACCGTGCCGGCCCCGGCGCCCCCTTCCTCGACGGTCATCCGGGTGAAGTAGGGGGTGGGCAGGATCGTCTGGTGGGCGTGGTGATAGTCGGCGAGGATGGCGTAAATATCTTCGGCAGGCCCGTGAATCGTCCTGGAAACTGTGGTTTTGATCTGGCCCATGGTTGCCCTCCCGGTGCCGGCTGTGCTGCCGCCTCCGGGTTATTTTAGCGGAAGGCGGCGGCGGAAGACCAGAATCGTCCCCACCGCTGGCCGGCTCAATGGGACATGGAGAGGGTTGTCACGGGCGCCCGTAGATTGACATAATCTAAGATCTGCCCTTTTTCAACCAGCGCCACCGCCGTGTCGCCGTCCCCGTCCCGGGTGGTCATCCCGACGCAGTAGCGGCCCGGCCGGTTTTCGTGGAAGATATAGCGGCCGCTCTCATTCGAGCGGGTGGTGGAGACGAGCGGGCTGCCGGCGTCGCAGCCGCCGCTCTTGAGCCAGACCTCCCGGCCGGCCGCCGGCAGATCCCCCGGATCGAAAATCAGGTTCTCGTTTAAATCGTGGTAGATCGAGCCGGCGATGATGATGCCGCCGGCGGTCTGGGGCCAGGCGAGATTGAGCCCACTCAGGGTCTGATCTTCCCCGAGGATGACGTGCATCCGGGCTCTGGTCACCCCATCTTCCCGGCCCAGCAGGCAGTAGCTCCCGGCTTCCAGGCCGCGGAACAGAAAGCGGCCGTCGGCGCCGGTGGTGGTGCTGACCAGCTCGTCGACACATCCGTCCCCGGTCGCCAGGTGAACCAGCACGCCGCCCAGCATCTCGTCGGCGGAGGCCTGGTTGTCCTGGTTGCGATCCTGCCAGGCGAAGCCGCTGAGACCGCTCGAACCGGCCGCCACCGGCTGATCGACGGTAATTTTCACCCAGACCGGACCGCTGCTGCGGCCAATGCCGAAGCGGGTTCCCCGGCCGTCGTCAAAGGCCCAGTTCCCCTGCCAGGAGCCGCCGGCGGCCGGCGCCTTCAGGACCACGCCGAGGTCGATCGTTTCTCCCGGGCGCACCGGGTGAGAGAATGGGATGCGGTCGGCGGCCGCGTCGAGGCGGTCGCCGCTGACGAAGACCAGGGCGTAGCCTTCATTCCAGGTGCAGCTGCCGCTGTTGCGGACCCGCCAGACCTTGGTGAAGAGCTCCCCGGGCTGGAAGCGGGTGTCATCCGGAACGGTGATATCCTCGACAAAGGCGGCCGCGTGCCCGCAGCCATCGGCAGCCAGGGGGGCGGCCGCCGGATCGCCAACCGGTTGGGTAAAGCGGTCACCGGCCGAAACCCAGCAGTCCCCGACCGTCCCATCCGGGCAGATCACCCGCCACCACTTGAGATCCGGGCTCCGGCCGGTAACGGCCGCGGTCTGCCCGGCGGCAATCCAGCCGACAAGGCGGTGATCGACCCCGGGACCGGCTCGCAGGTTGACGTTGACCAGCGCCTCCACGAAGCGGGGTTCATTGGCGGGATCTTCAAGGCGGGCCCGGTTCAGGGAAAAGGCGGTGTCGTCGGCCAGGGCGGCGATCGGAAGCGCCGCCTCAGGGAAATGCGGATTGTCGTCCGGGACCGCGGTCGGG
>JBFFZG010000372.1:0-4477 GCA_041568735.1 Promineifilaceae bacterium (SeqCode) | reverse complement strand
GAAAGGTCGTGTTGAGCGGGGCGTGGCTGTCGATGACGCCGATGCAGTTCGGTCCCAGGAGGCGCATGCCGTGGCGGCCGGCGATGGCCAGGCAGTGGGCTTCGAGCCGCGCCCCTTCCGGCCCGATTTCCTGGAAGCCGCCGGCGGCGATGATGGCCGCCCAGATGCCGCGCCGGCCGCAGGCCTCGAGCGCCTCGGGCATGAGGGGGGCGGGGATGAGCAGGACGGCCAGGTCGGCCGGGTCGGGGGTCTCGTCGATGGAGGGGTGGACCGGCCGGCCGAAGAGCGCGCCGCCGCGCGGGTTGACGAAGTGGATCGCCCCGGCGTAGCCGCTCTCGACCAGGTTGCGGGCCAGGCCATAGCCGAGCTTGTGCGGCTCGGTCGACACCCCGGCGACGAGGATGCCGCGCGGGTGGAAAAAGGGGTCGAGGGTGGGGTCGCCGGCGGGCGGGGTCGGGTCGTGGGCGTCGGTCATGGCAGGGGGCTCCGGAAAAGTTCGACGGGTGAGTGGATCCCCCTGATTTTAGTCGAGATGCGGGGAAAAGCGACCCGGGCGCGGCGGAAGCGGCGGCCGAAATCGGCCGGATCCATCAAAAACCGGCCCGCTTAATCCTCATCCCATTCCTCAGATTCCTTCCAGATCGAATTAAACTGGGTCAAAAACACCTTAAACCAGGTGCGGTCAACCTCTCGATCGAGCTCGAACCAGGGCACCTCGGTCCGGTTCATCCGGTAGGAGGCGATCCGGACAAACATTTTCCCGCCGGGCAGTTCCGGATCGATGGCGATCAGGGAAAAGGGGGGCAGGTAGTTGTTCACTTTTAAATCCAGCCCTTCTTCCACGCTGTTTTTCTGAAGCCGCCTGGAAATATTGGTCAAAATTCTCAAATTCCCACGGACGGCGTGGTCAAAATCCGATTTGTCCTGTTTTTCACTGCCGCTCACCGCCATTTCCGCGGCTTCGCTTCCCGGTTTGATGAAAAGAAATTTCAGCTGCAGCCCGTTCAAAATACCCCGTTCAAAATCATCTCTGAGCGAAGGAATAATGGAGGTGAAGGCGAATCCCCAGAAGAAGGCGCTGTGCGCTTTTCGAATCAGCGGGCGGATATTCAAGCTGGGATAATCTTTCCGAAAAAATCTCTCCGACAGGCAGTGGGGTTCAATTCTCTCGAGGGCTTCCTGAATGCCGGATTCGTTTTCGCGGAGTGCCTGCTGGATTCGTTCCTGGCTGTCCCGATTGATGAGCAGGCTCATCGATACGATGGCCATGATGCCGAGCAGGGCGGCCAGGATGATGGAAACCTCGACGATGCCGGCCAGGCCCAATCCGGCCACAACGAATGAAGCCAGGATGGTGACGTAGATATCGAGGTTTTCCCGGTTGGAAAAATCCCTTTTCAGTTTATTGAGGAGGTCTCTCATGGTGGCTCCTTTTCGCGGTAGATGGGGGGCGGAGGTGGCCGGGTGTCGTTCGTCGTCTCGAGAAAGACGCCCGGGTGGTCGGCGCTTCGCTTTTCAGTATAACCGATTTCGCGGGCCGTGTAAGGGCTGCCGGCTTGCGGTGGAAAGGTTCCCTTTATTGGTGACGGCTCCTGCCGGCTTGAATCGAACTGCCCCCGTCCTTTCAGCTGGTAATTGGCCCATCAGCGCTCGCCGAGATTTTGAGCGCCTCTGTCTGTCCCACCGTTTTCAACACGGCAGGTCCAATTCGGTGGGAGACTGGAATTTAATCAGGGGTATGACAGGGGGGCAGGCAGGCGCTTTTTCTTCTCAATCGGCGGACCTACTCAACCCGGCCGCAAGGCGGATGCAATTGAAAATTTGATGGGCCTGCTGAAATCATGAATAATAGTTGAAGCTGCCCGTTCGTTCGCTATCCAGGGCGGTTCGTTACCTGGGACGCTGTACAAATGCACATGACCTCATCCATCCTGGCCAGGCTTAAGAATTGGCCGTCCGGGATCAAACCGGCCGTGCAAACGCGATTCTGGACACAATGGCGTCAGAAACGATGGCTTCCCTGTGCGGCCGAGTGGCTCGTCATCCTGGCCGTCGCCTATCTCTATGGGGGCCATTTCCTGCTCAATTTCGACGGGCAGCAGCTTCAGCAGACCGGCGAACACAATGAAAGCGCCACCTTACCGCTCCTGGCCGAAATTGGGCTGTGGCGCTATGGGGAAATTCCCCTGTGGAACCCCTACATGCTGACCGGCTTTCCCCATGCCGGCGATTTGATCAATCACTTCTGGAACCCGGTGTCAACGATCCCCGTCCTGATCTGGGGTGGCATCAACGGCATGAAGGTGTCGATTTTTGTCTCGTTCGTGCTGGCGGGGATGGGCCAGTGGTTGTTCGCCCATATCTTCGGTTTACGGAGCTGGTTCCGATTATGGGCTGCGCTCTTATTCATGCTCTCCGGTGGGCTGGCCCTGCTCTGGCGTTTGGGTTGGTATGAATTACTGCTCGGTGCCGTCTGGTTTCCGTGGTGTTTCGCCAGCCTGTGGTGGGCCCTGAAGAGAAAGGACCGGACTTCTCTGGTATTGGCCGCCGTTTGTGTGGCCATGGTGCTCACCACCGGCGGGGGTTATTATCCGGTTTATCTGTTCGTCTGTTTGAGCGTGCTGGCTGCCGCGGCCCTGCTGTGGGCGCGCCGGTCAGAACGGTGGTCCAAACTGCGGCGAGCCGCGGCCGTTGCCGCTTTAAGCCTGGGATTATTGGCGGTGATGCTGCTGCCCCTGGTCGATGGTTATCGTTTAACCGCCCGCGATACCTTACCCGATCAGCAGCAGCTGGGGTCGCAGCCCATCGCTTACGCGCTTTTCAACTACGTCGTATCGGCACCCGAATGGTTAAACGTCGATGTCCTGTCGAAAGGGAGTGGTTGGAGCTGGTTTTACATCGGTTTTCTGCCGCTGGCCGCGCTGACGCTGATCCCGCTGGCTTACAGCAGGGCCCGCTGGCATCGTCCGGCCCTCTCGACACTCGCCGTTCTGTTCGTCGTTCTGCTGGCCTGGCAGGCTAACCGTTATTTCCCCGTTCGGTTCCTTTACGACTGGATTCCCTTTTTATACACCTTTCGGTTCCCCAATCGACTGCTGATCATTGCTTCCAGCCCTCTCATCGTCCTGGCCGGATTGGGCCTGCAGTATTTCATGGTGGAGGGACGCCGCTGGAGCCGCGGCTGGCGGCTGGCGGTCGCCCAAAAATACGGGGACCGGCAGGCCTCGGGCCTGCCGGTCAGGTGGGTGCTCTACGGAGCCCTGCTCCTGATCATGGCATTATCTCTGCGCGACGTTTATCGGGTTAACAAAGGCTTTGCTTTTGCCGACCAGCGTCTCAACGCCAAATCCTACACCGCGCTGAAATGGCTGAAGCAATACGATCCGGATCTCTATTACACCAGTCTCGGAGGCGACGCCGTTTTCTGGGATTGGGTGCCGGCCGGCTACGAATTAGAGATGCCCATCATCAATTTTCGCTACAACCGCCGCCTGGTCTCGATGGCCGACCAGCGCCGGCCGGAATCCCCGTTCTTTGCTACGCCCAAATATTTTCTGGCCCGCCCCGACCAGTCGAAGCCGGAGAATGCGGAGCTGTTAAACCATTTCGACGGCGTTGACCTGTGGTTTCTGCCGGACGCCCTGCCGGTTGCCTTCAGTGCCGACCCGGGCCTGCTGCTTTCCTCCGGCAGTCTAAAGAAAGAAACCGTCTCCCCCCTGGCCGTCCGGTACGACGGCCCGAATCAGATCGTGGTTCAGGGTGAACCCGGCCAGGTTGGTGATCAGCTGGTGGTGCTGGTCAGCAATTATCCCGGCTGGCGCCTGTTTGTCGACGGGCAGCCGGCCCCCCTGCAGCCGGCGAACGACTATCTGGGCGCGATGATGCCGGGAGGCGAGCATACCTATACCTTTGTCTTCCGCCCCAGCAAACATGTTATCGGTCTGGCGATCAGCCTGCTGACGCTGGCGGCCATGCTGGCCATATTGCTGGTCGAGTCCCCGCTGGGAGCTCGCCTTGCCGGCCGTAGGGCCGGTCGAACCAACGGCCTGCCCGATTGACCCAGTTGAATTGAAGTGGGCGGCCGAAGCGGGGGGATGCCTTGCCCGTTGAAGCAAAAGTCTGTTCGGCGGCCGGGATGGGTACCCAGCCAGTTCTCTTGTGGTGGGAGGGGGCAGGCTCTCGACAACCTGTGTTATGATGGTTGATGGTGTCGGTTGATTAGCAGGAGGAAAATCTCATGTATATCGTCAAGCGGACGATCGAGATGGGGGTCGGAGCCAATCCGGCCGAAGTGCTTCAGGCGGCTGTGGCCATTGGCGCCTATGTGAAAAACAAGCAGGGGCTGGATACCAAAACCACGGTTAATTTCGGGGGCTATCTGAATCAAATCCACTGGATCGTGATGACCGACTCGCTCGATATTTTGCGGGAAAAAACCGCTGAAAGAGAGGCGGATGAAGAGTGGCAAAGGCTGATT
>JBFFZG010000371.1:0-4484 GCA_041568735.1 Promineifilaceae bacterium (SeqCode) | reverse complement strand
GCCGTCCTGTTCCAGCGGATGGGCCTCCTCGTCGTGTCCCTGCTGGCCGGCGAGGCGGCCGCCGGCCAGTTCGGCGCGGCCGTGCGGCTGGTCGAGGCCGGTAAGCTGCTCCCCTACGCCTTTTTCGGCGCCCTTTTTCCCCGGCTGGCCCGCCGCGGGCCAGCCGATTCGCCGGCCGGTCCGACCCTGGGGCTGGCCGCCCTGCTCCTGATCCCGCTGTTCCTGGCCGCCCGCTGGGCTCCCTGGCTGGTGCCGGCGCTGTACGGGCCGGCCTTCAGCCCGGCCGCCCGGCCGTTCGCCCTGATGATCTGGGGGCTCCTGCCGTTCATCGTGACGCTCACCTGCGCCACCCGGCTGGTGGCCGCCGGGCGGGAGCGGCCGGCCGCCTGGGGGCACGGGCTGGCGCTGCTGGCGGCGCTCTGCCTGTTCCCGCTCGCCACGGCCAGGGCCGGCCTGGAAGGGGCGGCCCTGGCCTTCGTCGCGGTCGAAACGATTCAGGCCGGCCTCCTGCTGCTCGTTTACCGGATCGCGCGCCCGCCCGAAGGAAAATCCCGCCCATGACCGTGCCCCTGGACCCCGACAAAATCGACCGCCCGGCCCTGATAAGCGCCGGGGCATTCCTGGCCGATCTCCGGCGGCGGGGGCTGCGCCTGCCCGCCCCGCCGCCGCTCGTGCTGCTCTGCCTGCAGGAAGACGTGCGGGCGGCGGCTGTGAAAAAACAGCGGGGGCGGCGGGTGGCCGGCTTCCCGGGGCAGGTCCACTGGCCGGGACGCCAAAGCCGGGCCGGTACGGCCGGCGGCTTTGGGATCGGCGCGCCGGCCGCGGCCGCCCAGGTGGAGCTCCTGGCCGCCTGGGGGGTGGCTGAAATAATCCTGGTCGGCCTGGCCGGGGGGCTGCAGCCGGGCCAATCGCCGGGGGATCTCATTCTGGTGGAGCGGGCGCTGCGGGATGAAGGGACTTCCCAGCACTACCTGCCGCCGGGGCGGGATGTGGCGGCCGACGGCTCCCTGACCGCCCGGGTGGGGGAGCAGCTGGCGGCAGCCGGGCTGCCGTTCACTGCCGGCGCCGCCTGGACAACCGACGCCCCCTTCCGCGAGACGGCGGCCGAGGTGGCCCGGCTGTCCACAGAGGGGGTGCTGGCGGTCGACATGGAGGCGGCCGCGGTGCTGGCCGTGGCCCACTGTCGAGGCGCGGCCGCCGCGGCCGTCCTGGCGGTCGGGGATCGGCTGGCCGGCGGGGTCTGGCGGCCGGGCGGCCAGGCTGAGGGAGTGCGGGCGCTGGTCGATGTCGTGCGGACACTCAGCGTGCCCTCTGCCCTGGCGGGAGGTGGCGCGTGAAGCCGGCCGTCGTCGTGGCCGCTTACAACCGGCCGGAGAGCCTGCGGCGGCTCCTCGCCTCCCTGCAGGCGGCCGACTATCCGCCCGGGGTCGATCTGGTCATTTCCATCGATGGGGGCGGAGACCACAGCCGGGCGGTGCACGAGGTAGCCACGTCGTTTGCCTGGCCGGCCGGAAACAGGCAGGTGATTCCCCACGACCGCCGCCTCGGCCTGATCGACCATCTCTTTGCCTGCGGGGATCTCACCCAGAGCGCCGGCAGCATCATTCTGCTGGAGGATGACCTGATCGTTTCGCGCGCGTTTTACCGCTACGCGGCCCAGGCGCTCGACTTTTACCGCGACGACCCGGCCGTGGCCGGCATTTCCCTCAACAGGCTCTGGTTCAACGGCTACACGCACCGGCCGTTCGAACCCTACCCGGATGATGGGGATGTTTTTTTCCTGCAGGCGGCCTGGTTTCAGGGGCAGGCCTACACCCGGGAGCAGTGGGCGGCCTTTCGCAGCTGGGAGAAGACGGCCGATCGCCAGGTGCGGCCGGAGGATGGGCTGCACCCGTCCTTTGCCCGCTTCCCGCCGACCGACTGGTTTCCCCTGAAGACGAAATACCTGGCGCAGACCGGCCGCTGCTACGTCCTGCCGCGGGAATCATTGACGGTCAATTTCGGCGAAAGCGGCACCCATTTCGCCCGACCGACCCCCTTCTTTCAGGTGCCCCTGCAGCATTTCCGGCGGGAATTTCGCTTTCTGCCGCTGTCCCGGGCGATCGCGGTCTACGATGCCTACCAGGAAATGCTCCCCGACCGGCTCAACCGGCTGACCGACCGCCTGGCCGCCTTCGATTACACGGTCGACCTGAACGGCACCCGGCCGCCGGCCGGCCTGCGGGCGCCGTACGCCCTGACGATCCGCCCCTGCCGCAGGCCGCTGCAGGCGTTCGGGCTGGTCATGCGGCCGCGGGAAGCCAATGTCGTCTGGGGGGTGCCCGGCCTGGATATCAGCCTGGCGCGAACGGACGATCTCATGACCGGCCGCCGGGCCGAGTGGGTGATTGCCTGGCGGCAGCGGGACTACGGTCGAGAGGAACGGTCGGGCCGCCGGGAGCGGCTGCGGCAGCTGGCTGGCCGCTGGCTGACGCGATGGTTTCGGCCATGACCGCCGCGACCGTTTCCCGGGCCTGCCGGATGCAGTCGGGCACCCCGATCCCCCGGTAGGGGCTGCCGCTCACGAACAGCCCGGCCGGCAGCGCGCTTTCGATGGCCGCCACCCGCCCCAGATGGCCGGCATCGTACTGGGGATTGGCCCCCGGCCAGCGGAAGATGCGGTGAAAAGTGGGGGCGGCCGTGATGCCCATCAGGCTCTCCAGCTCGCGGACGACGATCTCGAACAGCGCCCCATCCGCCAGTTCCATCATTTCCGGCCGGCGGGAGCCGCCGAAAAAGACGCGCAGCAGCGCCTGCCGCCGGTGGGCCGGCCGGTCGAACTTGGTCGAGCTCCAGGTGACGGCGTTGATCAGCCGCCGCTCGCTGCGCGGGATGACGAAGCCGAATCCGTCGAGGGGGTGGCCGATTTTCTCTCGATCGTAAACCAGGGAAATCGTGCCGGTGCCGACATAGCGGATCTGTTTCAGCCCGGCCGCGGCCTGCGGGGCGCTCTCTTCGAGTAGGTGGGCCGCCGCATAAGCCGGCACGGCCAGGATGATCGCCTCGGCTGCCAGGTGGGAGCCGCCGGCCAGCTGCAGCTCGTAGCCGCCGGCCGGCCGCCGCCGCAGCCGCTCCACCCCGGCCTCAAGCCGTAAATCTCCCCGGAGCCGGGGGACGAGCGCTTCGACCAGGGTGGCCATCCCTTTTTGAAACGACATGAACATCGACTGCGGAGGCCGCAGCGTGCCGTTGGCAGCCCCGGCCGCCGCCCGCGCCCGCCGGCCGGCCAGGATCCCTTTGATCAGGCTGCCGTGCTTCTTTTCCAGGTCGCGGAACATGGGGAAGGTGGCCAGGATGCTCTGCCGCTCCGCCTCCGCGTTGTAGATGCCCGACATGAGCGGCTCGGCGATTTTGTCGAGCGCCTCCCGGCCGAAGCGGCGCCGCATGAAATCGGCCAGGGTCTCGTCCTGGTCGTCCTTTCTGGCGGGGAGGACGAGGTCGAGCCCCATGCGCAGCTTGCCCGGCAGGGAGATGAGCGGCGAGCGCAGAAACGGGCCGAGCCGGGTCGGAATGGTCAGCATCAGGCCGTCCGGCAGGGGGACGAGCCGCCCCCGGTGGACGACAAACGTCTGCCGCCGCTCGTCCTGGGTCGGCAGGAGCTGGTCATTCAGCCCCAGCTCCCCGGCCAGCTGCAGCCCCCACGGCTTCTGGGTGATGAACGAATCCGGCCCCCCTTCGACGACGAGCGGGCCGGCGCCGCCGTCCGGACCGCTTTCGGTCACGATTTTCCCCCCCCAGCTCCGGCTGCTTTCGAGCAGGGCGTAGGTGAGCGGCCTCTCCATCCGGGCGGCCGCCTGCTGCAGAAACCAGGCGGCGCTGAGGCCGGTGATGCCGCCGCCGACGATGGCGACCTGGACCGCCTGCTGTCGCGCGGCCGTCATCGAACGTCCACCTCATCCGGCCGGATTCGGCGCGGCGTGTAGGTGCAGAACGGCTCTTCGCCCAGGTAGTTGCCGGTCATGCCGTAGGCGCGGGCGCGGCAGCCGCTGCAGATTTTCAAGAATTCACAGGCGCTGCACTTCCCCTCGAGCAGATCCGGATTGCGCAGATTTTCGAAAAGGGGAGAGCCGGCCCAGATTTCCGGGAACGGCCGCTGGCGAATGTTCCCCGCCTCGAGCGGGAGGTAGCCGCAGGGAAAAACTTCGCCGCGGTGGCTGACGAAGGCGACACCGGTGCCGGCCAGGCAGCCCTTGGTCATGGCGTTCATGGCCGTCCGGCCGCCGGGATGGCCGCCGGGGTGTCCACCCGGATGGCCGCCGGCGTGCTGCTGCCGGTGCATGCTCTGCGGCCGCTCCCGGACGATCCCCTGCCGCCTTTCGGCCGCCTGCCGCTGCCGGGCGATGCGAAAATAATGGGGGGCGCAGGTCGCCTTGAGCTCGATACCGCCGGCCATTTCCGCCTCGTACATCCAGTTGAGCACCCCTTCGTATTCTTCGGCCGAAATC
>JBFFZG010000370.1:0-4513 GCA_041568735.1 Promineifilaceae bacterium (SeqCode) | reverse complement strand
GGGATCGACGGCCGCCTGGACGTCCTCCGTACCTTCGACAGGCATGATAATGGCCAGCAGGAAATAAATCACCAGGCCAAGCGGCGGATTGGATAGAATCGCCAGGGCAAAAGCCAGGCGCACCAGCACCGGATCGATCCCGACATAGCTGGCGATTCCGGCGGCCACACCGCTGACCATTTTATCACTTGCGGATCGCATGAGCTGTTTCGACATTTGTTTCCTCCACTACCATCGCCCATTCACATGAGCGCTGTCTTTCTAAAATGAGATCTTGAGACAATACGCGCCGCGCCGCAAAAGGTTTCAGCGGGTGGTGCGTCGGCCGCTCATGAGGGTGCGCAGGAGCCATAGCAATCCGACCGCGATCAGGATGACTGGCCATCCGATCTGGAAGAAAGGCAGGTGAGTCAGGGTGAAGCTTCCAAACAGCACCAGGCCGATGGTCAACGGCCAGCCGCCGGCCGCGATCCCGCGCCGCAGCCCGCGGCCGGCCCGCCACGTCGCCAGCATCACACCCAAACCGACGAAGGCTGGCACGAGCAGCCACAACTGCCAGAATCCCCACAGATTCCACGTGTTGTAGATCAGAAGATTGGTGCCGATGCCGGTCAAAATGGCTCCGGCGATCATCAGGCGCGGTGTGTTCAGCAGTCCAAATGTCAGAAAAATAATACCGATGGCCAGCGGGATCAGTGGCCACAGGAATTCAAAATTGACGAAAATCCCGAGCGCTGGGAAAAACTGGAGAAACAAGAAGCACACCCCCAGCAGGATCAAAAAAAGACCGATTACGATGGAACTCTGATTTTTCATTCCACTTCTCCGATGTCATCTCGATTACGGTCGGGAAACCCCACGGTCTTTATAATCTTACCGCCACAGGCCGTTTGTCAACCAGAATCACCCGCATCCTTCTTCCCTGTACGGGCAGCCACCGACAACGTCTCATGTTGGTAAGAGTTTCATTATTTGTGCTAAACTCTGCTTCCTCGAGCTGTTTTTTGGAGTATTCATCATGACCCGAGTATTGATTACTGCATCGTTCCCCAATGAATTGCTGGACAAAATTCGCTCGGTTTCGAATCGCCTTGAAGTCGAACAGATTCAAAATGCCGACCGACACTGGCCGGCCGACAAGACGACCGAGGCCGAAATTATTTACGCCATGGGAGATGCCCCCCCACCGGATCTGGCCCCGAACCTGCGCTGGGTGCAAACCCATTGGGCCGGCGTTGATCACATGGTCAACAAGCCGATCTGGAACTCCGGCATCGTCCTCACGACGGCCAGCGGGGTGCACACCACCAACATCGCCCAGTATGTCTTTACCCAGCTGCTGTACTGGAGCGGCCGCGTTTCCCGCTGGCGCTACTACCAGGCCCGCTCCGAGTGGCCGCGCGACCGCTGGGAAAAATTCGTTCCCCAGGAGATGCGTGGGGCCACCCTCGGCATCCTCGGCTACGGCAGCATCGGCCGGGAAATCGCCCGCATCGGCAAGATCGGCTTCGGTCTGCGCGTGCTGGCGACGAAGCGCAACGCCCGGCGTCTTGAGGATGAGGGGTACCGGCTGCCCGGCACCGGGGATCCCAGCGGTGAAATGGTCGATCGCATCTACCCCACGGAAGCGACCCGTTCGATGCTGGGCGAATGCGATTTCGTCGTCGTGACGCTTCCCCTGACACCCGATACCCATCACTTCATCAATGAAGATCTGCTGCGGGCCATGAAGCCGGATGCCTATCTCGTCAATATCGGCCGCGGTCAGGTCGTCCACGAAAGCGATCTGATAAAGGCCTTGAAGAAAGGGTGGATCGGGGGCGCCGGGCTGGATGTTTTTGAAACGGAACCTCTGCCGGCCGACAGCCCTCTGTGGCAGATGGAAAATGTGCTGATTACCCCCCATGTCAGCGGCTTTACCCCCTTCTACGACGCGCGCGCCACCGATATCTTCGTCGAAAATCTGCGCCGCTACCTCGCCGGCGAACCCCTTCTAAACGTCGTCAATCGGGAACTGGGCTACTGACGGACCGGATCACCGGCCGCAGCCTGGCGCTCGTAGAGCACGATGTCAAACCGGAAGGCGTGGCGATCGTCCACATCATGCGCTTCTCGCAGGATTTCTCGCCAGCCGCTCGGGTCAAATTCGGGGAAAAAAGTGTCTCCATCAACAGCCGCCTCGACGTGGGTCAGGTAGAGGCGAAAAGCCAGCGGGAAAAACAGGGCGTAGATTTCCGACCCGCCGGCAATCATGATTTCTGGAGCCGGTCGGGCGGCCTGTAGAGCCTTTTCAAGCGAAGGCACGACCAGACATCCCGGCGCGTTATAGGTGGCGTGCCTGGTCAGAACGATATTTCGCCGCCCCGGCAGCGGCCGGCCGATCGATTCAAATGTCTTGCGCCCCATGATCAGGGGTTTGCCCAGAGTGACCCGCTTGAAAAACCGGAGATCGTCGGGTAATCGCCAGGGGATACTCCCTGCCCGTCCGATAACCCGGTGGCGATCCATGGCAGCCACCAGGGTGATGGGGGGAAATCGGTCAGGCGATAAGGAGCTGTCGTTCAAGATGCGACCATTCTCCGGTCCGTCGCGTCAGACGGCGATCGGGGCCTTGATGTGGGGGTGATGCTGGTAGTTTTCCAGCGTAAAGTCTTCAAATTGAAAGTCGAAAATCGAGCGCACGGCCGGGTTCAGCCGCATAGTCGGGAGGGGATAGGGATCGCGGGTCACCTGGAGGCGCGCCTGCTCCAGGTGGTTCAAATAGAGGTGGGCATCGCCGAAGGTGTGGACAAATTCGCCAGGCCGGCAGCCGGTCACCTGGGCGACCATCTGCAGCAGAAGGGCGTAGGAGGCGATGTTGAAGGGCACGCCAAGGAAAATATCGGCGCTGCGCTGGTAGAGCTGGCACGACAGCCGGCCGTCGGCCACATAGAACTGGAAAAGACAGTGGCAGGGAGCCAGGGCCATGTCATCGATCTGGCCTACATTCCAGGCACTCACGATATGGCGGCGGGAATTTGGATTGTGGGTCAGGCTGTCGATCAGCCCTTGAATCTGATCGATCCGACGGCCGTCCGCGGCCGGCCAGGAGCGCCATTGAACCCCGTATACCGGCCCCAGATCACCGCTAGCATCCGCCCATTCGTCCCAGATCGACACCCGGTTTTCTTTCAGGTAGGCGATATTGCTCTCCCCTCGAAGAAACCAGAGCAGCTCGTGGATAATTGAACGGAGATGGAGCTTTTTTGTCGTCACCAGGGGAAAACCATCGTCCAGGTCAAACCGCATCTGGTAGCCGAAAACGCTGATCGTGCCGACACCGGTGCGATCCCCCCGTTTCACCCCGTTTTCCAGAACGTGCCGCATTAAATCGAGATATTGCTTCATGCCTTAAAGTCCTCTCCTCTCCAATCACCTACCGGCGCCACAGCCAGATGGCGGCGGCTCCCACCAGGAAGACGATGCCTCCAATGATAACCGTCCACAGCCATCCGCCCAACCCGAAATTCACGCCATTTCCACCGGGAACGACCAGCGTCGGTTCGAGTGCCGGGGTGCGGCTGGGATCCGGCCCGATGACCGGTTCGGCGGTCGCCTCCACTTCCGGTTCCGTCCAGTTCAAGAGAACCACCGGGGGATCGTGATCGGAGGACTTAAAGAGGAGGCGCTCCGGAGAAAGATCAACGGCCCAGCGATCGGGAAAATCGGCGTTGACGTGGTGGATCTGCACGCCGGCCACATGCGGAACCAGCTCCGGGCTCACCAGGATGCCGTCGATCATCTGGGAAATCCCGCCGAAGTTAAACGTATACTGCTCCTCTTCCGGCAGCCGCTGCAGCACGTTGACCAGCCGGCCATCGACGGTCAGGAGCTGCATGGGTGGGGAGCGGTCGTAGTCGTTAAAGTCCCCCAGGACGATCACCGGCCAATCAGCCGATTCTTCGACCAGCCGGCCGACGAAGCGGGCCTGTTCCTCCCGCTCCGGCTGGGTTTCCACTTCCCCTCCTCGCTTCGATTTGAAATGGATGACGAACACCTTCAGCGGCCGGCCGGAGACCATGAGATCGACCTGCAGGGGCGGCCGGGAAAAGAGGGGATACTCGCCGGCCGGGCAGCGGCCGATCACCACTTCGGTTGGCACCGGCGAGCAGGCTGGCCGCAGCCGGACCCCGTCGACCACGGTCTGGCGCGGATCCGACAGGAGGGCGACATCGATTCCCCGGCCGTCGAAACTCTCCTCATGGCTGATTTCATAGCGGAAACCACATGCCGTCTCTACCGCCAGGGCCAGAGCCTCCAGGAGCGCCCGTTTTTCTACCTCCTGGATGGCCACCAGCGTGGGACAGCCCAGCAGCCGGCCTATGGCGGCCGCGATTTTGGCCTGTTTCACTTCGATTTCCTCCGGCGAGGGCTTTGGTTCCGCGGCACGGCCGGTATCGTCCTGGCTGTCAAAAAAATTTTCGACGTTCAGGGTGGCCACAGCGATCTGCCCCGGTCCCGGCTGGAGCGGGGG
>JBFFZG010000369.1:0-4523 GCA_041568735.1 Promineifilaceae bacterium (SeqCode) | reverse complement strand
GCCGAGATGGTCTCCTTCACCCTCAACGGCTGCGCCCCCGAGTTCGCCCTCTGGTCGTTCGTCGACCTCGGCTACCTGACCTACTACACCACCTACCTCATCGCCAGCGGCCAGATGGCGCCGGCGGAAGGGGTGATGTTTGAAGCCGGCCGGATGGGCACGTACACCATCACGAAAGACCCGACCCGCGACGCCGGCCTGCGGGTGCTCATGGGACCGTTTACGGTCTATGACGCCAGCAACGTCGAGGCGGCTTCCCAGTAGCCCCCGGCGCTTATCAGGATTTCATCCGGGAGGTGCGGCCGTCCGTGCCGCACCTCCCGACCCGTTCGTTTCACCATGACCACCCCCTCGATCATCGACATCAGCCGCGAATTCTTCCGGGAAGTGGCCCTGCCCATCCTCGAACGCCATTTCCCGGCCGAGACCGCCCAGACCGCCTTCGGGGTCTTCGGCTACGGCTCGGAGGCGCTCGGCCTCGATGACGACTATTCCCGCGACCATCATTGGGGGCTGCGCATCGACGCCCTGATGCCGGCCGAAATCTTCGCCCAGAAAAGCCGCGAGATGCTTGCAGTGCTGGCCGCCAACCTGCCGGCCACCTACCAGGGACATTCCCTGCGAGAAGGACACCTCAGCGGCGCCGGGCTGGCCCCGGACAGCCTGCCCGCCTTCCTGACGCGGACCCTGGGCATCGACCACCCCCCGGAATCGGCCGCCGAATGGCTGGCCGTTCCCGAAGAAGACATCATCCACGTCATCAACGGCGAAATCTGGCACGACCCGCGCGGCGAATTTACCCGGGTGCGCCGGATCCTGCAGGGCTACTACCCCGAACCGGTGCGCCGGCGGCGCATCGCTCACTGGTGCCGCTACTTTTCCGGCATGGGCACCTACGCCCTCAAACGGGCCATCCTGCGCCGGAACGACTTCTACGCCCACATCACCTTCACGAGGGCCATGCGCCTCGGCGTGCAGATCGCCTTCCTGCTCGACCGGCGCTACTACCCGTACGACAAGTGGACCCTGGCCTACTTCAAGCGGCTGCCCCGCCTGGCCGAACCGCTGCTTCCCCTGCTGGAAGCGATGGTGCAGCCCGACGCCGATTGGGAGCACCGGCTGGCCCTGCTGGAAGATTTCGCCGATGTCCTCGACCGGGCGATGGTCGAAGACGGCCTCATCCAACCCCATCCCCCCTTCCAGAAGTCGCCGACCTCCGGCTACCGGCTGCTGGAACATGCCTACGCGGAAATCATCCAGGGTCTGCCGGCCGACATCCAGGCCATCGTGCCGGTCTGGGACCAGATCTACCACGAGAGCTTCCACGCCCGCTATGTGGCCGATCTCGACCTCGATCACTGGGACAGCCTGCTTCAGCTGACGGCCAGAGATAGGAGCAGATCATGAACCACCGCGAACGCGTCATCGCCACCTACGAGCGCAAGCCAGTCGACCGCACGCCGATCGACTGCTGGCTCTACCAGCGGCAGTTTGTGGAAAAGCTGGCCCGGGATTACGGCCCGCGGGCGCAGTTCCTGGACGAGTTCAACATCGATCTTTTTGTCGGCTTCGTCCCCTATCCGAACCAGTTCGGCCGGCGCTTCGACGTCACCGAGCTGGCTGACGTTGACTTGGGGGATCCTCATGCGGAGCGCTGGCTGGCCCACGGAACCTGGAACGAGGATTTCGCCGGGGTCAATGTGCGGCAGGCGGTCGCCGAGCAGGGGGATCGGCGGGCGATCATCGCCCACACCTGGGGCATCGTCGAAGGGACGAGCACCTTCCTGGGCATCGAGAACTGCTGGATGAACCTGGCGGCCGAACCGGAGCGCATGACCGCCTTTTTCGACCGGTACGCCGACTGGCTCTGCGGCCTCATGGAAAGCCTGAAGGGAGCCGGGGTCGATATCGTCACCTTGTCCGACGACTGGGGAAGCAACCAGACGATGCTCTTCTCCCCGCGCATGTGGCGCCAGATGATCAAGCCCTACGCCGCCCGGGTCGTCCGGCAGGCCCGCAGCCTGGGACTTTATGTCAATTTGCACAGCGACGGCTACATCATGCAGATCCTCGACGACCTGGTCGAGATGGGCTACCAGAGCCTGCACCCGCTGCAGGAGAGCGCCGGCATGGAGCCCCAGGTCATCAAGGAGACCTACGGAAACCAGTTCGTCATTTACGGCTCCCTGGATGTCGTCGACGGGCTCCTGACCCACGAAGGCGAGGCGCTGGCTGCCTACATCGCCGAACGCTTTCATATCTACGCCCCCGGCGGAGGATTTATCTTTAACACCGGCCATTTCGTCCAGCCGGATATCCCCCCGACCCGTTTGATCGCCGCCTACCGGGTGGTCAATGAGCTGGCCCAGCAGTATGGCAGCTGAGTGGACACCGCCGGCCGGCGCCCTGTGGATCGGCACGGCACATCCCTTCGATCTGCACGAGGCGTACCTCTGCTTCCGCTCGCCCCCATTCACCGCCCACCCCCCGGCCCGGCTCTCCCTGACGGCCGACAGCCGCTACAAACTCTGGGTCAACGGCACCTTCGCCGGCCGCGGTCCCGCCCGCTGCTACCCGGCCCACCAATCCGTCGACACGATCGACCTCGATCCATTTCTCGTCGACGGCCCCAACCGGCTGGCCGTGCAGGTCTACCAGCCCGGCTACTCCCATTTCGCCTATGTCCACCGGGGGGCGGCCGGCCTGCTGGCCGCCGTCGAAGTGGACGGCGAGCCCATTCTCCTCAGCGACGGCCGCTGGCGGGCGCGCCGGGATCCGTCCTTCGCGGCCGGGGTGCCCCGGGTCTCGATTTACGGCACCGGGGTCGAAAAGCGCGACATGGCCCAGGCGGACCCCTGGACCGACCCGGCCTTCGACGACGGCGGCTGGGATCCGGCCCGGCCGGCCGCCCGGCCGGGTGACGCTCCCTGGACCGGCCTGACCCGGCGCGATGTCCCCTTCCTGCTCGAGACGATCATCCGGCCGCAGCCAATCGAGTTTCGGCGCGGTCCGGCTGTCGAATCCACCGCCGATCCCCATCTGAACCTGGCCGCCGGCTGGGCAGCCTCGCAGGCGATCCCGTGCGAGCCGGCCGGTCCCTGGATGTCCCTGGATCTGGCCGCCGGGCAGGCGTTTTTCGCCCTGTTCGACCTGGGACGGGATTTCACCTGCCAGGGGCGAGTGATCGTCGATAAGGCGGCCGGCGGGGAGATCGTCCGCCTCAGCTATGCCGAAACGCGGCGCGGCGGCCGGCTCATCCTGTCCGATCCGGCCACCTACTGCCGGGTGCGCCTGACCGACGAGACGCGCCTGCGGCCGGGGGCGCAGACGGTTGAAGGCTTCTCCCTGCGCGGCGGCCGTTATCTGCTGCTGCAGATCGCCGCCCCCACTGCTACCACCCTCCGCTTTCGCTGCGAAGCCCGCCTGGCCGCCTACCCGCTGGTCATCACCCGGCGGCCGGAGACCGCCGATCCCGAACTCGACCGGATCATCACCCTGTGCGCTGAAACGCTGCAGGCCTGCCTGCAGGAAACCTTCGTCGACGGGGTCTGGCGGGAGAGCTCACAGTGGCTCGGCGATGGGCTCATCCAGGCCCTGACCCTCGACGCCCTCAGCGACGACCGGCGGCCGGTCCGCCGCCTGCTGGAGATGAGCGTCCAGGGGGCCTATCCCGACGGCATGCTGCCGGGCGTGATCCCGGGCGACGTGCACGCCTATACGATTCCGCGCTACGGCTGCCTGTGGGTCGAGCTGCTCGATTTCTACCAGCGGGCCGCCGGCGACGACGCCCTGGTGCGAGCGCTTTGGCCGGCGCTCGGCCGGCTGCTCGGCGCTCTGCAGGCCCACCGGGTAGATGGGCTCCTGGCGACCCCGCCCGGCCGCCGCT
The DNA here is from genome assembly GCA_041568735.1 of Promineifilaceae bacterium (SeqCode). GTDB lineage: Bacteria > Chloroflexota > Anaerolineae > Promineifilales > Promineifilaceae > WTJY01. Next base: position 637 of record JBFFZG010000369.1, on the reverse strand, counting down.
CCTTCATCGATTGGGCGCCTAACGCCGCCGGCGAGCCCCACGCCGTCTACAACCTGCACATCGTCCTGGCCCTGCAGCGGGCGGCCGCGCTGGCCGACCGGCTCGCGCAGCCGGAAGCGGCCGGCTGGCGGGCGGACGCCGATGATCTGCAGCGGCGGACCGCGGCCGTTTTCAGCGACGGCAGCGGCAACTGGTTCGACGATCCCGGGCGAACCACCCGCTCCCAGCTCACCCACGCCCTCGCCGTGCTGACCGGGAGCGCACGGTCATCTGTCCGGGAGCGGCTGCTGGACGAAATCGCCGCCCGCTCCCTCGACCCATCCGACGACCATCGGCCGGGCGACCTCGTCCTGGCCAGCCCGTTCATGCACCACTACCTCTTCGAAGCCCTGCGCCAGAACGGCCGCGGCCGGCAGGTCGTCGAGATCATCCGGCTGCGCTGGGGGCGCTGGGTTCGCGCCGGCTGCCCGACCGCCTGGGAAAACTGGAACGTCGACTTTCCCGACGGCTCCCAATGCCACGCCTTTTCCGCCCATCCCATCTACCATCTCCACCAGCTCAATCTGACCATTCACCGCCCACCCACCCGATCACAGACTCACTAACTTTTCACTTTCAACTTTTCACTTTCAACTTT
>JBFFZG010000368.1:0-4564 GCA_041568735.1 Promineifilaceae bacterium (SeqCode) | reverse complement strand
GGGCCAGCCGATAGGTCGGATACGTCGTGAGGAATCCGGCCAGCGCCAGGGGAAACAGGACGACCAGCCAGGCGAAGCGCAGCCCAATTCGCCGCAGGCTCCGTTCGAGAGTGCCGGGGTCAAACGGCCGTTTCAAACCCAGCCGCCGCAGCGAGTCGGCATAGTGCCGGAGATCGGCCGCCAGAATTTCCATCCGCTCGGGATCTTTGCGCCGCATAATCCGGTAGGCCGCGAGCAGCCGCTTTGACCAGTCGTACTGGCTCTGCATGCGGCCAGCCTCCGGCAGGGGGGCGATCCAATCCGCCACGACAGGAATCGCCCGCAGGACCTCGTAATCCTCCGCCTGCAGGACGACCGCATCGAGCGCCGTGCGGATGCGGCGGGTAAGCTGCCGGGCGGCCGTAAAAGGGTCCTCGGCAAACGCCGCCTGATATTCTCCCACGGCCACGGGATCACCGACGACGATCAGCACGGCTGATCGGAAAATCGTTTTGGCCTCATACCACAGGCCAACCGGGGCGACATGGATCTGGCCCGGCCAGCCCGCCTCGGCCTCCGCCCCGAGGGCGACCCGGGCCGCGCCGGATCGGAGGGGAAGCATCTGGGTGTTGGAATGGGTCGTCCCCTCGGGAAAGAGGGCGACCGCTCCCCCGTCATTGAGGATCTGCCGGCACTGGCCGAACGTCTCTTCGTTTCGATCGCGCATATCGCCCTGGGGACCGCCCGGCTTGCCGCTGTCGATCGAACGGAAGATCGGCAGGGCGCCGAAAGTCCGCATGATGGCCCGGCCCGCGGGGTTGCCGAACAGAGTGCTCTTGGCCAGGAAAGCCGCCTGCAGATCGAGGCCGATGATCATGATCGCCGGGTCGATCAACCCGTTCGGATGGTTGGCCAGCAGCAAAACGCCCCCTGCCGGAAGCTTTTCCCGGCCGTGGACCTCGATCCGCGGATAAAACAGCCGGATCAGGCCAAACACCAGCTGCCGCAGGAGCTGCTGGAACAGGTTGAAGGAGCCGGTATGATGAGCGCTCATGGTCGTTCTGGGGTGGTTTCGAAATGACGGCGCAGCAGTTCGATCTGATGGGGTTTGTCGCCGTCCATGGCCAGCTCGGCATGGGGCAGAAAAACAACCCCGATCGGTTGGCCGCTGCCCAGGATGCGGCCGGCCGTGGCTGCCGCTTCCTCCACCCCCATGCGCCGGAACAGCAGCTTGAGCAGGGTGCCAAAGCCGACCGCGCGGGCGATCTGCCAGGCATGTTTGCGGGCCTGCGTCAGCTGCTCCCAGAGTTCGTGATTGGTATCCAGGATGCGCGTCTGGGCGATGAATATATCCCCTCCGGCAATCCGCACTCCCCCTTTCAAACGAGTGTAAGTGCGCCGGGAGTCGGGGTAGCGGCTTTCAATCGTTTCCGGGGTGGCGACCGGGTAGTAGAGGAGCCGATCGAACGGCCGGCAGGCTTCCACCAGCTCGTCGACCATCCAGCCCTGCAGGTGGGGAATATCAGAGGAGCAGACGATAAAGGTGCCGGCCTCCGGGCGATGATCGGCAACCCAGGCCAGGCCGGCCGCCACATTGCGCACAATGCTTCCCTGGTTCGGCAGGAAATCGACCGGCCGGGCGCTTTCGATCTGGGCCCGGTCCGCCGGTTCATCCAGCCCGACGACCACGATTTCCCCGGTCGAAGCCGCCGCCTCCAGGCCGGCGATCACCCGCGTGAGCATTGGCTGTCCGCCCATGTCGAGCAGCGCCTTGGGCTTTCCCTGCGTGTAGGCGTAGAGAGGGTCTCCAGGTTCCGGCACACCACCGGCGAGCACGATAACGGGCAGCGCGGACATGGCTGTTTCCTCTTTTAGATCATTCATCCCTATCGAGAAGGCTGACGACCGGCCGGATGTCCAGCTGCGTCAGGAGCGCTTCCAGTTCGACCGGCGTCAGCGGCCGCCCTTTCCCGGCCGCCGCGGTTAACCCGGCCTCCAGCATATTGGTGCCGAAGGAGCGGCCGTCGAAAACTGGCGTCGTCGTCAGCAGGGCCCGCACGCCGCGCGCCGCGAAAAGGGCTCGATCCTCGACTGTGGTCGTGTTGGTCACGATAATTTTCCCTTCCAGGTCATCCGGCAGGTGGCGTTTGATGAAGAGGCAGTCTCCGGCGATGACATCCGCCCACTGATACCAGGACTGGAACTTTGGCCGGATCTCCAGCTGTTTGCTGCCGGTGGGGTAGATCAGGCTGACTGGAAGGCGGGTCACGATGGGTACGAGGATTCGGGCCAGGCGGGCCAGGCCGCGCCGGCTGCGGATAGGGATGGGCAGGCCGAGGGCGAATCCGATCTCACCGCAGAGAACCTCGTAGCCGTGGTCAAAAAAGGAGCGGGCCATGCCGAAGCGATCGATGGCGGCCGTCAGGAGCACGCGCCGGCCGGCCCCGGCGGTGCCCAGGGCCTGGCGCAGGACGGGGACGACCTGCGTTTCCAGGGTGTTTTTCAACCCGCTGCCGTCGACGACCGGGGTGCGGGAAACGCCTGCGACGAGCCGGTGGCCGGCCACGAATTTGTGGCGACCGTGATCGCTGTAGAGCCAGAGGTCCACTCCACCGACTCCCAGGGCATCGACCTGCCCATCGAGCTCAGTGAAGCGGCGCCGGACGGCGGCCGCATCGCCATTCCACCCCTCCCGGCAGAGCGTGACACGGTGGCCAAGAAGGTCGATTTCCGTTTGCTTGTCGCGGGTCGGGCTGCCCAGACTCACGCTGACGGCTCGTTTAACCATGGGGCACCAGGGGAAATAAAAATTGGTAGATCAGGCGAAAGATCTGCGTGGAGATCGGTGGGGCAACGGACGGCGGAATTTCTGTACTTGTCACCCCGGAAGCTCCGGAACTGATCGTCGCCGATGTGGCCGGCGGGGCGACCGACGCTTCGACGGTCAGCGTGACCGAGCGGCTTTCATTGAAAAGGGACGGCCAGCTCCAGGTGATGGTGCTCCCGTCGAAAACGTGGGGAAGGGTCGCCGTCACGAAGACGGTTTCCAGGGGGAGGGTTTTGGTCAGGACGACGTCCGTCGCGGCCGAGATCGGGTGGGCATGGCTGATGGCGAGCTGGTAGGTGATGGGGACGGCCGCCGTCGGTGAAATCGCCTTGCTCAAAATGACGGCCGGTCCCCCCAGTGAAATGGAGAGCGTGGGCGTCAGAAGGGCCTGCAGCCGGCGGGCGGCCGCGTCGACGTCAATCCGGCCGTAGCCGTACGTGTGGTTGGGCACGCTTGCCGGGCCATCTCCACCGCAGCCATCGGTCGTGGTCAGTGGTTGGGCCGTTTCGCGCAGGGCCTGTTCCAGGAGATCAACCTGCCCGGCCGCCTCCGGGACGGCTGAAATCAGGAGGGCGATGGCGCCGGCGACGTGAGGTCCGGCCATGCTGGTGCCGGAGAGCGTCGCGTACACCCCCCCGCGGTAGGTTGAATAAACGGCGACCCCCGGTGCGACCAGATCGGGCTTCAGCCGGCCGCTGCCGTCGCTGGTCACCGGGCCCCGGCTGCTGAAACCGGCGATGCTGTCGCCGCTGTTGGTGGCGCCGATGCTGATCGAGGCGTCGTAGATGGCGGCCGGCGTATAAACCGTGCCGCAAGATGGGCCGTAATTGCCGGCCGAAACAACGACAGCCACCCCGGCCGCCCGCAGATTTTCGACCGCCTGCTGCATCAGGCCGAAATTGCCGCTGTTGCACCCCTCGGCTGGCGGGCAGGACCAGGAGTTGTTGACGACGTGCGGGGCGCGGGCCGGATCCGGGTTGGAGCCGCTGACATTGGTGGGGGCCAGGAACCACTCAAAGCAGGCGATGTAGGTCGCCGGCGTGCCCCACCCCTGCTCCATGTTGCGGCAGCCGATCCACTGCGCCCCAGGAGCCACTCCGATCGAATTGCCGTTGCCGCCGATTCCACCGGCCATCGTCCCGGCCGTGTGCGTGCCGTGGCCGTTGTCGTCGCAGGGGCTGGCCAGGTTGTAGCCGCACGGGTTGCTGCCGTTGCCGCTCAAATCGGTGCTGATCGCGTCGAACCAGTTGTAATTGTGGTCGACCACCGCTCCATTCCAGCCGCGGTACCGCGCTTTGAGTGCCGGATGATCCCACTGGTAGCCGGTGTCCTGGCCGCCGACGACTGCGCCGGTGCCGGTCACTCCCCGGCTCCAGAGGAGCGGGGCGTTGATTTTGGCCAAACCCCACTCGACGCCCTGCGGGGAGCGGCTATCGGGTGCTGGCAGGTCAGGAGCCGGAAGCGGATTGACCTGCGTCAGCCGGGGATTGGCCCAGACGGCGCGCACGCCTGGCCGCCCGGCGATCCGCCCGGCGAGCGCGGATGGTCCGCGCACCCAGATTGCGTTGACGATCCAGAAAGGTTGAAACGCAGCCCCGGTCTGGCGCAGTTCGGCCAGGATCGCCTGCTGGTCGGCGGCCGCGGCTGCCCGCAGCCGCCGGTAGATGAACTCGCCTTTCTCCCTTTTGCTCCAGCCGTTCTGCCAGCCCGACAGGTCGGCGGGGGCGGCCATTTCGACCAGGAATTCGACAGTTTCGT
>JBFFZG010000367.1:0-4568 GCA_041568735.1 Promineifilaceae bacterium (SeqCode) | reverse complement strand
TCGAGCCCCTGACCCATCGCCGACCCCCCATCCGCTGGCGGCTTTTACCCTGGCCGCCCTGCGCGAGCGCTCCTTTCCCGCCGGCGCCATTACTTTGGGGGGACTCCTGGCCGAAAACGAGGCGTTTACGACGGCCGCCTTCAGCTATCCCAGCGACGGGCTGGCCATCACCGGGCTCGCCCATGTGCCGGCCGGCGACGGCCCCTTCCCCGTGCTGATCATGCTGCACGGCTACTACAACCGGGACGCCTATTTCAGCGGCGCCGGCACCTGGCAGTCGGCCGATTACTTCGCCCGGCGCGGCTATCTCGTCCTGGCCCCCGACCTGCGCAGCTGGGGCGGATCGGAGGCCGGCCTCAGTCTCTTCCACATGGGGCTGGTCGCCGACGTACTCCACCTGCTGGCCGCCCTTCCGTCGCTGCCCATGGCCGATCCCGACCGGGTCGGCCTCTGGGGGCACAGTATGGGTGGGGGGCTGGCGACCAAGGTGCTGGTCGTCGAAAAGCAGGTGCGGGCGGCCGTGCTCTACGCCCCCAACAGCGCCGACGACGCCGACCTGATCGCCCGCTGGGGGCGGGGCTGCCTGCCCGGCGAATCCGAAGCGGCCGGGGATTTTTGCAACCCGGCCGAAATCATCCCGGCCGGGACGCCACCTGAGCTCATCGAGGCCTACCTGGCGGCCGCGGCCGATGCCGATTTTCTCCAGCAGGTTGCCCCTCTCTATCACCTGGAGCGGGTAGGCGCACCGGTCCAGATACACGTCGGGCTGGACGATGGGACGGGACTGGCGGAAACACCGCCCAACTGGTCGGCCAGGCTGGCGGAAGGTCTGGAAGCGGCCGGCCGGGACGTGACTTATTTCACCTACCCCGACCAGGGCCATTTTTTTTCCGGCGAGAGCTGGATGACCCTGCATGAACGGTCGCTGGTGCTGTTTGACGATCACGTGAAGAAGGCCCCGTGATTCAAAATTGAATGACAGGGCCCGCTGATCTACCGCAGGGGATTGGGATTTCAGCCAGAAATCCCGGCAAACCGCCAGGATTGAAAAAAGCGGTCCAGCTCGCCGCAAACCGAAGGGAGATGCCTACCGGCAAACCACGTTGGTGAATTCCAACGTGGGCGTGCCGTCGACGAGTTGGATGCGGAACAGCAGATTAAAGCCGATTGACGAGCCATCCTCCAGAATCCCATTGACCGAAAGGACTGTCGTTTCACTTTGCCTGATCTGACCGCTGCCGGTCAGATTGACCTGCTGCCCGGTGCGAAATGTAAAGCGTCCGGTGGCATTTTGACCCGAATTGGTATCGACTACCTCGAATGGTCCGGTAAGGGTAAGCGCCAGATGAACGGAGTCATTTCCGGCGATGGTCAGATGCAAAACCCCATTGGCAATGCCGAAGCCAAAGCCCGGATTGCATGGGTTCTCCGGATCAATAATCGGGATCACTTCTGATTTAAACCTCTGGGTAAAGGTAGTGGCTGCAGCGAATGCCGGCACCACACTGAAGGTGAGAAGCACCAGGATGAACCAAAATACTCGGGTGAATTTCATGATCTTCCTCCTTATCCCTGCGGCAGAAGTCATCAAGAGCTCAGGTGATTTCGGAGATGGGCAGACCTGAATCGCCACTCAAATACCCGACTTTGAAGGAACAGCGGCGGTGGGGGTCCGTTCCGGCTGACTCCTATCCAAACCAAAAAACCGCTGAAGGGGTCAGCAGTTCGTTTGTCGGGGGTTCAGTTTTCAAGCACAGGCGGATTGGCGAGCTGGACGCGTGCAGGCTGGATGAAAATATTCTACAAAATCGACGCGAGCTCTGTCAATCCAAATGTGCTGCGGCAACTCGGCCTCTCTGCCAATGTGAATTTTTTTAATCGACGTTCACGTTGCTACCTGACGGGCTCAATTCCATGTTATGATAAAAATTCGGCCGATCAGAATGACTCGTGCTCCTGCCTGATTTTGGAAGTTTTTGAGGTCAGTGAGGCCAGTGGTAGATCTGACTGTCCGATCAGCCACCTTTCTCTAAGCGACCATTTCCGGAAAGCGGCGGGTCCTGCCGCCGCCTCCACCGGATGGCCCGAATTATCCGCCAGCGAGCTTCATGGACGATCACATCGATGCGAGCGCGGTTCGCACCATTCCCAACTGGATCGAATCCCTGCAGGAAATCACCTGGCTGCTGCTGGTGATCCTGGCGCCGCTCTGGATAAACCTCTGGGGGCAGCAGCCGTTTGACCTGTCCAAGGTTGTGCTGGTCCGGACGCTGGTTTGGCTTCTTTTTGGCCTGGCGATATTTTCCGTGATCGTCCACCGCCGGGCTCCGGTCGATCTCCTGCGGGCCAACCCGCTGGTGGGGGCAGCCGCTCTGCTGGGACTGGTGCTGATCGTCACGACGCTGACGGCCGTCGACCGGCCGCTGTCACTCTGGGGGAGCTATGATCGGGGCCAGGGGGCGATCACTCAGCTGACCTACCTGCTCCTCTTTTTCCTGGCGGCGGACCATTTCCGGGAATCACCCCGGGTCCGGTATCTCTTCGCCGCCATGGCCGGCGCCGGGCTTCCGCTCGTTCTGATTGGACTGGCCCAGTTCCTGGGCTGGAATCCGTTTAACCTGATCAGCGACGCCCGCTCGCCAGTCTTTGCCACCCTGGGGCGGGCCAATTTTCTGGGCGCCTACCTGGTCATGCTGCTTCCCCTGACGCTGGCATTGGGGGTGGGGGCCGGCGGCCGAGAGCGGACCGCCTGGCTGGTCCTGCTGGCGGGGGAGCTGCTGGTCATCGGCCTGACCGACGCCCGCGGCGCCTGGCTGGCCGCGGGCATGGCTTTGGGGCTGTTCGCTCTGCTCACCTGGGGAGAACGCCTCCCCCGGGTCTGGCGCCGCCTGGCCTGGGGGGGGACCGGGCTGCTGGCGCTGGCCGGCCCCCTGGCCGTCCTGATCCTCGGGGCGCGGCAGGCGGGATCCGAAGCGGCCCGGCTGGCGATATGGCGCGGGACTCTCGAGTTGATCGGCCGGCGGCCGCTGACCGGGTACGGGGCCGATGGGCTGGGGCTGGTCTTCCCGCGGGTCTACCCGCCGGAGCTGGTCTATTTTCAGGGGCGCGAATTCTTTGTGGACCGGGCTCACAATCTTCTGCTCGACTGGGCGGCGGCGTCCGGCCTGCCCGGTCTGCTGGCCTTTTCTATCATTCTGGGGAGCTTTGTCGTTCTCACCGGCCGCGCCCTGCAGGAGACTGCCGATCCTGGCCGACGGCTGCTCCTCGCCGCGGCACTGGCCGCCGTGCTGGGAAACGCCGCCAACAACCTGGTCAGCTTTGACGTGACGGCCACGGCCGCCGCCGGCTGGCTGCTCATGGGGGTAGGGACCGGCCTGGCGGCGCCGGCGCTCCCCGCCTTTTCGACATCGCCGGTGGTTTCCCGGCCGGCGCGAACCTGGGCGGTGGCCGGTCTGCTGCTGGCTGCCTTCGGTGCGGCCGCGTGGCAGGGGAACGGCCGGCCGCTGGCGGCCGATATCGCCGCCCGCTCGGCCCACCGGCTGGCCCTGGCCGGGGATTTCACCGGCGCGGCCGCCGCGGGCGAACAGGCCGTGCGCCGCTGGCCGCTGGAGCCGGCGCATCACCTGCACCTGAGCCAGATCTACTGGGAGCTGGCGGCGGCCGATCCAGCCGCTGCCGAGGCCTGGCTGGCCCAGGCGGAAGGAGCCCTGATAGCAGCCGGCCGGCTCCGGCCGGATGAGATGGGTATCTGGCTGCAGACGGCAAATTTCTACGCGGCCGCCGCCCGGCAGTACGGTTTTGACACCTGGCCCCTGGCCGACGGGGCCTACCGGCGGGCGCTGGCTCTAGCTCCCCACCACGCCGTCGTCTACAGCGCCTGGGGGCGCATGCTTTTAGACGCCGGTGATCCGGCGGCGGCCGCGCCTCTGCTGCGGGAGGCGGTCCGACTGGACGCCAGCAGTGGAGAGGCCTATCTTGCGCTTGGGGCGGCCGAGCTGGCCCTCGGCCGGCGAGAAGTTGCCCTGGCCGACTACCGGGAGGCGGTGCGCCTGCTGCCCGACGCGGCGGCCGCCTACGCCGGCCTGGCCTCGAGCCACCTGGCGCTCGGCCAGGTGGATGAAGCCCTGGCCGCGGTCGAGCTGGCGCTGCAGCGGGATCCGCTGCACCCGCAGGCGCTGGCCCTGCGTGGGCAACTGAAGGGGCAGCCATAAATATCGATCAATGTGGAACAGCCCGGCCGGCCGCCGGCGGCCGGCCGGGGAAAGGAAGGCAGTTGTGAGCACGAAAACCCTCTCTATGATCGCCACCGCACTGGCCCTGCTGCTGCTGGCCATCGGCGCGGCAGGCGCGCTGGCCGGCCGGCCGGAGCGCGCCCCGGCGGCGGCGGCCGTCGTCTCCGGCGGCATCAGCTACCAGGGGCGGCTGACCAGCCCAAGCGGGGCGCCGCTGTCCGGAAACTACACGATGCGCTTTGTCATTTACACGGCCAGTGGGGCCGGCACGGCCCTCTGGGACAGCGGCAACCTGGTGGTGGCGGTCGATCGGGGGCTGTTCCAGGTGAAGCTGGG
>JBFFZG010000366.1:0-4625 GCA_041568735.1 Promineifilaceae bacterium (SeqCode) | reverse complement strand
GGAATCGGTGCCGATCCATCAAATCGATGATCCAAACAGCGTCATCCCGGCCATCACCTGCGGTGTCCTGGGCAAGCTCGCCCTGGTCCAGGCGGATCAAGAGCAGGCGGTCCAGCTGCTGGCCGAAAGCGTCGCCCGGCTGAGGCCGCGGGCCCATGAGATGTGGTGGTTTCCCCAATTCCTGGCATTCCACGCGATCGGTTTGACCGCCGTGGGTGAGGTCGCGGAGGCGCACCGGCTGGTTCAGGAGGCGCTGGTCCGCTCGGCGGCCGATCCCCGCTGGCACACCGGGATAATCCTGGCGGGGGCGGCGATGGTTCTGGCCGGCGAATTAAAATCTGAGCTGGCCGTCGAAATTTATGCCGCGGCCTGCTCCCATCCCCACGTGGGACAATCGAAGTGGTATCAGGCCGTGGTGGGGGCTCCGATCGAACAAGGGAGCGCCCATTTGTCAGCCGAGGTCTCCGCCGCCGCCCGAGGGCGAGGCCGCCGGGAGCGGCTGGCCGAACTGCAGGCGGTCGTGCAGACGCTATCGGGCGGTTTCACCGCCTGACGGCCAGGCTGGTTTCCGCTGACCGGCGAGCGCACCCCGACCCGCTCTTGCCCGCCGGCAATTCCCTTAAGCCAGGATGTGAATACCCGTCCGCGGACCCAGCAGCGGATTGAGTTCTGATCCATTTAGATTTATCATTTAACTGGAGTTCTTACCACCCCGGGCCCGGGATGGAGTTTGAGTCTACGGCAGAACCTTCCACACCAGGTTCTGCGAGCCACTTGGCCTACTTCTTCACAATGGAGGTTCCTATGAAGAAATTCGGTCTGTTCTCGTTGGCGGCCTTTGCTGTCGCGCTGCTGCTGTTTGGGGTCACCCGGCAGGCAAACGCACAGGCGGCCCGCATCGAAGGTCTCACGGCTTATGAGTACGACTGCGCCATTCTCGAGACCTTCAATCCGACGTTCACGGGACAAATGATGCATCTGCGCGACTATGTCCACGTGAATATCCTCGTGTCGGATTCCCCCTACCTGAACGGCATCAACACCACGATCGCCAATGCCGAAATCAATCTCAAGAACGGCAGTGCCGCTATTCGCGGGACGATGCACCTGGAGCCCACCGCCTATCCGGGCAGCGCCTGGGATGGACAGTGGGTCTTCGTCGCCAGCAAAGGAGCCCTCTTCGGCCGGGCGGTGGCCCAGGGCTCGGGGGAGCTGGCCGGCATGACCCTGTTTATGGATCTCACCGATGCGCCCGTAGCCGATGACGCCGAGGTCGTGTGCGCCACGGTCAGCTACGACGGCTACACCGGGGTCCCGGAGTCGAGTTTTACCCGCGTGGAAGGGTCGATCGCCGTCTCCAGCCGCCCATAGCCCCTGCCAGGCCCGGCCGGCAGAGGTCAATCAGTGCCGGCAGCAGGGCGACCTGCTGCCGGCACTTTTTTTATTGCCGCCTGCGGCCGGGCAGGCGCATCGGCCCCGGCTGAAATCCAGGCCGCGTTCGCCAACCGGCGACAGCCGGCCGCCGGTCAGGTACAATCAGCGCCGCAGGTCATGGGACGCTCCTCCAGGTGGACTCTGGTCGGTCTGACCCGGGGAAAAGCCCATGGCCTGCCTGCCATCCCACACAGGAAATTGATATGACAGACGTCGAGGTCATTTCTGAGCCGCAGAGCATCGAAGCCCGGCGCCGGCTGGCCGTGAGCGTGACGGCCGTGTTCACCACGCAGTTCGTCAGTTTTCTGTTCATCAACGCCCGCAACATCGCCCAGCCGCAGATGATCGGCGAGTTCGACGGCATGGCGCTGTTCGCCTGGCTGATCGCCCTGCCCGCGCTCGCCGGTTCGGCCGCCACCCTGCTCTCCGGCAAGCTCTCCGATCTGTTCGGGCGGCGCGCGATCCTGCTCGCCTGTATGGCCATTTTTGGGGTTGGGCTGGCCCTTTCAACCCAGGTCACCTCCATGCCCCTCCTGGTCGCCGCGGCGACCTTCATGAGCATCGGCCATTTTCCCCTTATTCCCCTCTGCTTTGCCGTCATCGGGGATCTCTTTTCCGCCGCGGCGCGGGCCCGGTGGACCGGTCTGCTCAACCTGCCCTCCGGCATCGCGGCGGCGCTCGGGCCGGTCCTGGGTGGGATCGTCACCGAGAGCGTCCTCGGCTGGCGCGGGCTGTACTGGGGAACGATTCCCCTGCTGCTGCTCGCCGTGGGGCTGGTGGCCTTCGCCCTGCCGAAACGGGCGCCAGGGGTCCGGCCGAAAATCGATGTCTGGGGCACGGTCGTGATGCTCTTCGCGGTGACGACCCTGTTTCTCGGATTTTCCTGGCTGGGCCGGCCCGGCAGCCTGGGCGCGGGGGCCGGCCTGCTGGTCTTATCGGCCGGCGCCTGGGCGGCCTTCCTGACCATTGAAAAGAAAGTCGAGGCCCCCATTCTCGATCCCCAGGTGCTGTTCAACCGCACTTTCATCACGGCGGCCGGCACCAGTTTTCTCTCGATCTTCGGCATCCTGGGGATCCTGGCCTATTCCCCCATCTTCGTCCAGGAGGTGATGCAGATCAGCCCGTCGGTCAGCGGCTCCATGCTGACCCCCTTTTCCATGCTCATCGCCTTTATGGGCATTCCGGCCGGCTTTTTGCTGGCGCGCACCGGAAAATACAAATGGATCTACAACGCCGGCTATTTCGTCGTGACCGCGGCCCTGTTCGCCATGTGGCGGTTCACGGCCAATACCCCCATCTGGCTGTTCGTCCTCGTCACGACCATTGCCGGCTTCGGCCTGGGGGCGATTCCGACTGTCAACACTCTGGTGGTGCAGTATGTGGTGCCCAGGCGCCTGCTGGGGATGGCGGTGGGGGGACTCTTTTTCTTTCTGATGGTCGGACTGGCTGTCGCACCGTCCATCCTGGGTCTGGCGCAAAACAGCGCGCCGGACCTGGAGAGCGGACTGCGGCTGGTCTTCCTGGCCGGCGCGCTCGCGATGGCCCTGGCCACGATCGCGATCACCACCATTCCCACGGTATCAATCGAGGCGGGCGAGGGGGGGTGATCCACGCGGACCCTGCCCTTCGCGAGATCCGGCGGCCGCCGAGGCCTCGTCACCGGCGGCCGGGATCAGGAAATGTTCCGAATAAAGCGTGGGCAGAGCCTCGAGCGCCCGGCCTCTGAAATTGGCTCGAGCCGGTTCAACCAATCTTCGGCGCGGCCTGGCCGCGGCGGGCGGCTTCGATTTCCGCCCGCTTCGCAGCGGCGCGCACTGTCGACAGGCAGTCCAGGATGCGTTTGGGCGAATCCAGTTTGGCGCTGATGCTGGCCAGCTCCCGCTCGACCGAGGCGTACTCGCCAATCGTTATCTTGGATTCGTGCACCAGGTTCGATGCGATGGCCTCAGGCAGGCCGATGGTATTGATAAAGCCGGCAGCTGGGGACATGCTATCCTCCTGATGTGTGTCGGGATCCAAACAGCCGGTTGTCTAAGCGGCTTCGATGGTGTCGCCGGTGCGGGACCCTTCCGGAAAAGGGGTTTCAGCCCCGGCCGGCCGTCGAGCGCTTGCCAGAGACGGGCGCAGCCTACATTTGGCCATGGACTGTCCTGCTGAATGAAACGAAGCTGACCGGGAGGCAGAAACCTGTAGGTGCGCTTATTTTAGTACAGGCCGCAAGAATCTTGCGTCGGGTGGTGAAGCGTTCAGGAGGCAAAGCGGATCTTCGCCTCCGCCCTCTCCTCCCTATAAAATAGCCGGGTGACTGATAATCTCCTGCAGACGAAACTTTATCAACCACCGCTCAGACCGTCTCTCGTCCATCGCCCGCACCTCATCGAAAAATTGAACCGGGGGCTGCACGGCAAACTGACCCTAATTTCCGCCCCGGCCGGCTTTGGTAAAACGACGTTGATCAGCGAATGGATCGCCGGCTGCCAGCGGCCGTTTGCCTGGCTTTCCCTGGATGAACGGGATGGGGAGCTCACCCGCTTTCTCACTTACTTCGTGGCGGCGCTGCGGACGGCGGCCGGCGAAATCGGGGACCGCGCGCTGGCAGCCCTGCAGGATTCGCCGCCGCCGGCGGCTGAATCGATCCTGACGCTGCTGGTCAACGAACTGGTCGCTGCCTCACAGGAAATGGTCCTCGTTCTGGATGATTACCACGTCCTGGAGTCGCCGCCCATCGATCAGGCGCTCACCTTTCTGCTGGAACATCTGCCGCCGCAGCTGCACCTGGTTATTACCACGCGCGAGGACCCGCCGCTGCCGCTGCCCCGGCTGCGCGCGCGCGGCTGGCTGACCGAACTGCGGGCCGCCGATCTGCGCTTTACCACCGAAGAAACGGCCGTTTTCCTCCATCAGGCCGCCGGTCTCGATCTGTCCGCTGACGAACTGGCGGCCCTGGAAAAACGCACCGAAGGCTGGATCGCCGGGCTTCAGCTGGCCGCCCTGTCGATGCAGGGGCGCGACGACGTGCCCGGCTTTATCACCTCCTTTGCCGGTGACAACCGCTACATCCTCGATTATCTCGTGGCGGAGGTGCTGCAGCGCCAGCCGCCGCCCGTGCGGCAGTTTCTGGTGCAAACCTCGATTCTGGATCGATTGTGCGCGCCGCTGTGCCGGGCCGTGACCCGGCAGGACGCCAGCGG
>JBFFZG010000365.1:0-4697 GCA_041568735.1 Promineifilaceae bacterium (SeqCode) | reverse complement strand
CTGGTCTGGGAGCGCGGCCTCGACGTCACCCGGCTCTTCTTCCTCGGCCGGCTCGGCATCCTCTGGCTGGGGCTGCTGGCTGGAGCGCTCCTGGCCCGCTGGGTGACGGAGAGGGCCGGCCGGTTCGGCGGCGCGGCAGCGGCCCTGCTCTTCGCCTTCGATCCCAATCTGCTGGCGCACGCCGCCCTGGCCACCACCGACTTCACGGCGACAGCCACCTTCCTGGCCGCCGTTTACGGCTTCAGCCGGCTGGCCCGCGCCCGCTCCCTCCCGGCCGGGATCCTGGCCGGGGTGCTGCTCGGGCTGGGGCTGGCGGCCAAAATGACCGGCCTTCTGCTGCTGCCGATTGGATTGCTGATCCTATTCGTGGGGCGGATTCAGGCGCGAAGGGGGCCGGCCGGATTTGCCGGGCTGGCTCAGGCGGCGTGGCGGGCCGGACTCGATTTCGCCCTCCTCCTGCCCGTGGCCGGACTGGTCGTCTGGCTGATTTACCGCTTTTCTTTCGGACCGGCTGCCGTGCCGCCGCTGGGGCTGACCCTCCCCCTGCCGGCTCCCGCCTACTGGGGCAGCCTGTTCCGGGTCAACGCCCATATCGAAGGGGGGCATCGCGCCTTTTTCCTGGGGGAAATCGGCAGTGAGGGGTGGTGGTCGTATTTCCTGGTCGCTTTCCTCGTCAAGACCCCGCTCGCGACCCTCCTTTTGCTGCTGGCAGCGGCCGGGCTAACCGCCCGGCGGCGCCGCTGGCTGGCGGATCTGCCGTTCTGGCTGCCGGCCGGGCTGCTGCTGGCCTTCGCCTCGTATTCCCGGCTGAACATCGGCTACCGGCATATTCTGCCCGCCCTGCCGCTGCTCATCGGCTGGATCGGCGTGACCGCCGGCCGTCTCGATCCAGCGGGCACCTGGCGCCGCCGGCGGCGAACCGCCCGGCCCCTCCTCGCCTTGTTCCTGGTGGCGGTCATCGCCCCGACCCTGGCCGTGCGGCCGAGCTATCTCGCCTTTTTCAACCGGGCGGCCGGCGGACCGGCCGGCGGCTTTCGCCTGCTGGGGGATTCGAACCTCGATTGGGGGCAGGATTGGAAGGGGGCGGCCGCCTATGCGCGGGGCCAGGAATTGACGGCGACTTACATGCTGCCGTTCGGCTTTGTCGATCCGGCCTACTACGGTCTGGCAGCCGAATCCCTGATCACGGCTGACGGGTGGGCTATACCCTCATTCGCCCCGGCCAACCCGGCCGCGGGCACCTACCTGCTCAGCGTCAACGCGCTGCAGGGGATGCTGGCCGATTCCGACCTGCTCGACTGGTTTCGGCGGCGGACCCCGCGAGAAATGTGGGCCACCGGCTACTCGATTTACGTCTACGAGGTCGAGGCGGCGGCCGCCGGCTCCTGGGTGGCTCACTGCGTCGATCCCGGCCCGCGGCTGAGCCCGGACGAGGCCGAGCAGCTCCTCGGGGTCGTCGGCATGCGCCACGTCTATTTTGACTGCTGGAGAGGCTGGGTTTTCCCGGAAAACGGGGCGCCGGGCTGGTACATTCTCCCGCCGAAGGATGAGGATTGGTGGCTGCAGGAGGAATTAGGGACTTCCCTGACCGAGAACTACGCCCACCGGGCCACATTCGACCTGCCCGCGTTCGAGGTGGTTTACTGGGATGGGCGCCGCGACCCGGCGGACGCCGCCGCCATTCCGGCGCCACCCGTTCCGGAGGAGGGACCGGCCGTTCTCGTGGGCGGCTGGGCCGGCGACACGGCCTGGCGCACCGTCTGGCGGGTCCGGATGCCAACCGACCGGCCGCTGTCGGTGCTCGGCCATCGATTTGACAGCTCGGGGCAGCCGGCCGGGGTCGCCGATGGGCTGGTGTTTGCAACGGCCCAGTGGGAAGCTGGCGATCTCTTCGTCCAGCTGCATGAATTTAGCGATCCCACGCCGGCCTTCGAACTGGAAACCGGCCTCTATAATTACGTCACCGGGGATCCTGAGGGATCGACCATCCGTCTCCGGGCCGGCGGCCGGTGATCTCCCGGCGCTGGTATTGCCGGCCGGCTGCATACCAGGTTTCAGGATACTCGTTCGCTTGGATTAGGCCTAATTGAATGATTAACAGACCAGGTAGATCCCCCACCCCTTAATCCCCGCCCCCAAGGGCGGGAAAATTAAGAGAGTACCCAACGAAACCGACCCCCTTCCCCGGGGACGGGGGTGGCGGGGGATGGGGAAAAAGTTGATTCTATAACCTAAACGCTGGTGCGAACCCCAGTCTGGCGGGAAATTTGACAGGCTGGAATCAAATTTTTTAGAATGCCTATACCTGACCTATCAGGTTTGACGAGGCAAAGGGGCGCGAGAGTTCACGGACGAATTTGGGAGCCCGGTTTTGCCTCGAGGGAAATGAACACACCCTGCCCGAAAAATTTCCACACCCCACCCGTTTGATTTTCCCCGATTATTAACTGGCCTGCTCCCTTCAGACCTGATCCGCGGAACCCTTAGACGGTTATAAGGAGGGCTTTCATGTCTGCCTCTCGAAGCCAGGTTCGCTGGCTGATTTTTCTGTTTATCGCCCTGACGGCCGGTCTGGCCGCCACGCGGGCCACCGCCGCACCGCCGACCCCCAGGGCCAACTGGAATCCCTGCTATCGGGATTTTGGTTTTCCGTTTGAATGCACCATCGTGCAGGTGCCGCTCGATCACGCCGCGCCTCAAGGGGCGGCGATTTCCATCGCCATGATCCGGCTGCCGGCCGCCGACCCCGCGCGGCGGATCGGCTCCCTGTTTCTCAATCCGGGAGGGCCCGGTGGGTCGGGCTTTAATTTCGCCCTGTTTGCGGCGCCTTTCCTGTTTACGCCGGAAGTTCGCAGCCAGTTCGACATCGTCGGCTTCGATCCAAGAGGCATCGGCCGCAGTACGGCGGTGCGCTGTTTTGGCAATGACAGGCAGTGGGGGGGCTTTTTTACGGAGTTCGTCTTCCCGATAACGCCGGAAGAGGAGATGATCTGGGCGGATGCCGATCGCTTTTTGGAAGCGGCCTGCGACCGCCGGGATCCCCGGATGCGGGATTTCATGTCGACGGCCGATGTGGCGCGGGATCTCGACCTGCTGCGGCAGGCTGTCGGGGATGAACAGCTGACCTACTACGGGGTATCGTACGGCTCCTATCTCGGCGTGACCTACGCCAACCTGTTCCCGGATCGGGTCCGTTCGCTGGTTGTCGACGGAGTGCTCGATCCGATCGCCTGGTCGACCGGTGCCCCGGGGGAAGAAAATCTGCCGTTTTCGACCCGTTTGCGCAGCGATGCGGGAGCCCTGGCCACCCTGGAGGAATTTTTCCGCCTGTGCGACGCCGGGGGACCGAACTGCGCCTTTTCCGGCGATTCCGCTGATCGCTTCGCCGCCCTGGCTGCCCGACTCCAGGCGGAACCGCTGGTGATCCTGCTCCCGGATGGGTCGACCTTCGTGTTCACCTATTCCCATCTGATCGGCAATGCCCTGGGAGCGATGTACGATTCCTTCTCCTGGCCTGAGTTTGCCGAACTCCTGGCGGCTCTCGAGTTTTTCGCCTCCCCGGCCGAACTGGGGCTGCGGCTCGAGGCGCTCTGGCAGCGGGAAGGGCTGATCACCAAGCGCGGCTTCCCCAAATACAACAACGCCATCGAGGGCTTCCCCAGCGTGGCCTGCGCCGACAGCGATAATCCGGACACGTTTGCCGCCTGGGCGGCGGCAGCGGCGGATGCCGAGGCCAACTTTGGCTATTTCGGCCGCCTCTGGACCTGGATCACGAGCACCTGCGCCGTCTGGTCCGGATCGCAGGCCAGCCGCTACACCGGTCCGTTCACAGCCGACACCGCCAATCCGGTCCTGGTTACCGGCCCGCTCTACGATCCGGCCACCCGCTACGAAGGCGCGGTGACCGTGGCCAATCTGCTGCCCAACTCCCGCCTGCTGACGGTGGCGGGGTGGGGTCACACGACGCTCTTCATGTCGCAGTGCGCGGACCAGGCGATCGCCGCCTATCTGCTGGACGGGACGCTTCCTCCGGAAGGGACCGTCTGCCAGCAGGACCTGGTTCCCTTCACGTTCCCGGCGGCCGCGGCGGCCGGTTCATCGGCGATGACCGGCCGGATGCAGGTCAATCCGTTTCTGGTGGCAGATGCCGTCTGGCGGTCGATGCGCTGAGATCGGTCAGGGCTGCATGACAGCCACGGCGGTGACCGTGCCGCTTTCCAGCGGCCCCTTCCAGTCGAGCTCGGCGCCGGTCAGCTCGGCCAGCGGCCGCCAGCTGCGGGCCCCGTCGCGGGAGACGAAGATGCCGGCGCCGGTGCCGGTCAATTCCAGATCGGAGATATCCGGGTGATAGGCCAGCCAGTCGACGCGCCGGTCCCGCAGGCCGCGGCTGGCCTCCACCCAGGCGCCGCCCAGATCGTCGGAGCGAAAGATCCCGTCGGTCGTGCCGGCCAGGATCACCCCTTCGCGGGCAATGACGCAGGTGACGTGGCGGCCGGGCAGGGTTTTCACCCAGCTCCGGCCGTCCCGTTCACTGATGATCAGGCCGTCGGTGGTGCCAATGAGTAAAGGGTGCATGAGGGTTTCGAGTTCCGAGTACCGAGTACCGAGTACCGAGTACGGAGTGGAAAGTTTAAAGTGCAAAGTCGAAAGTATTGTTTGGCGGGCGGATCGACCGCCGTTTCAGGGCACCGACGCCG
>JBFFZG010000364.1:0-4721 GCA_041568735.1 Promineifilaceae bacterium (SeqCode) | reverse complement strand
GTTCCGAGTTCCGAGTTCCGAGTTCCGAGTTCCGAGTTCCGAGTGGAAAGTTTAAAGTTGAAAGTTTAAAGTCGAAAGTGGCCGCCGGTTACCCAACCAGCCCCTGTTTCACTCAACCCCTACTTTCGACTTTCCACTTTCCACTTTCCACTCGGAACTCGGAACTCGGTACTCGGTACTCGGTACTTAAACCTTGAGCTTGTCCCTGTACCGCGTATACGTCGCATAATCGATCTCTTTGCGGCGGGCGATATACGCCTCGGTCGTGGTGGCCCGGCCGCGGATCTCGTCAATGCGGCCGGTCACTTCCAGGTCGAAGGCGTCAGAGCCGGCGCCGGAGCCGTAGCTGACCATCAGGATGCGGTCGCCCGGTTGGGCGATGTCGAGGATGGCGGTCAGGCCGATCATGCAGGAGCCGGAATAGGTGTTGCCGATGCGCGGGCTCAGCAGCCCCGGGGCCGTCTGCTCCGGCTTGAAGCCGAGCTGCTTGGCCGCCCGCTCCGGGAACTTGGCGTTCGGCTGGTGGAACACGGCCCACTGGTAGTCGGCCGCCGTTCGCCCCAGCTCCCGCATCATGTACTCCGCCGCCCCCAGAACGTGCTTGAAATAGGCCGGCTCGCCGGTGAAGCGGTCCCCGTGCGAGGGATATTCCGCCCCGGCCCGCCGCCAGAAGTCGGGCGTGTCCGAAACGAAGGAATAGGAGGCGTGGATGCGCACGGCCGCCTCGTCGGCCGGTCCCAGCAGGATGGCCGCCCCACCGGCCGCGGCCGTGTACTCGAGGGCGTCTCCCGGCCGCCCCTGGGCGGTGTCCATGCCGATGGCCAGCGCGTATTTCCCCATGCCGCTGCCCACCAGTCCCATACCGGCCTGCATCGCCTCGGTGCCCGCCTTGCAGGCGAACTCCCAGTCGGCCGCCTGCGTATTGGGGACCGCCCCGATCGCCTCGGCCACCATCGTGCTGGTCGGTTTGACCGCGTAGGGATGGCTCTCGCTGCCGACCCAGACCGCGCGAATTTCCCGCGGGTTGGTGCCGGCGCGGGCCAGGGCGTTGCGCGCCGCCTCGATCGACATCGAGACGACGTCTTCGTCGAGGCCGTTGACCGCTTTTTCGACGATCGGCACCCCCCCCTCGCCGCCGGTCCACATGCGGGCGATCGCCGCGGCCGGGATCCGGTAGCGGGGCACATAGGCCCCGTAGCCGACGATGCCGACCGGCTGCACCGGCCGCATCAGCTGATTTTGCTGCTGAAAATTGTTCATAATGCTCTCTTCAAAACCTGTTGCCAGATGCCAAATATCTCTCTTAGACACAACCAGGGTGAGCCGACGCTCCCCCTGATGCATTGGACCACCCCCAGCCGGGGATTTCTAGCCGGGCAGCGCCATCTCCAGCAGTTCGCGCGCCCGCTCCACCCGGATGTTCCGCTCGTCGTACAGCCGGCTGGCGATGCGCTCGACCAGCCCATCGACCGCCCCGGCCGCCATGGCCACCTGGCGGGCGTGCATGCGCATGTGGCCGGCCTGGATGCCGGTCGTGGCCAGAGCGCGGATGGCCGCCAGGTTCTGGGCCAGGCCGACGGAGGCCATGATCTCGGCCAGCTCCCCGGCCGAGCGCACGTCGAGGATCTTCATGGCGATCTGCGCGGTCGGATGGACCCGGGTCGCCCCGCCGACGATCCCCACCGCCAGCGGCAGGGTGATTTCACCCCGCAGATCCCCGTTCTCGTCGACGTGCCAGTCGGTCAGCGAGCTGTACTGGCCGCGGCCGTATCGGCTGCTGGTGGCGGCAAAGGCATGCGCCCCCGCCTCGATCGCCCGCCAGTCGTTGCCGGTGGCGATGCAGACGGCGTCGATGCCGTTCATGATGCCTTTGTTGTGGGTGGCCGCCCGGTAGGGATCGACCACGGCAAAAGCGTTGGCTTCGGCGATCCAGCGGGCCACCTCGCGGCCGTCCATGCCGTCCGGCGCCAGCGCCGCGGCCGGCACCCGGCAGTGCGCCGTCGCCGTCCGCTGGTCGGTCAGATTGGAGAGGATGCGCAGGTTGGTCCGGCCGCCGGTCAGCTCGGCGATGCGCGGGGCCAGGGCTTCAACGGCCGTGTTGACCGCATTGGCCCCCATGGCGTCGCAGCAGTCATAGTGAAGATGGACGACCAGCATCGGGCCGACCGGGGTCTCGGGGAACGGCCGGGCGATCACGTCGCGCGCGCCGCCGCCCCGCCGGACGATGTTCTGGCTGGTCGCGTCGGCCAGCGCCATCAGCTCTCCGCGATGCCGTTCGACGGCGTCCACGGCCGCCTCCAGGTCGGGCAGATCCAGCACCTGCACCTGGCCGATCATGATCTGCGCGGAGGAATAGGTATGGAAGCCGCCCCCCTCGGCGATCATCCTGGCCGCATTGGATACGGCCGCCAGCACGCTCGGCTCTTCGACCGCCATCGGGATCAGGCGGGGGCGGTCGTTGACGACAAAGTTGACGGCGATTCCGAGCGGCAGGGCATAGGTGCCGATGCCGTTTTCGATCATCTTGCCGGCCTGCTCGGCCGTCAGACCCTGCTCGAGCAGGGTCTGCTTATCGGCTTCATCCAGCCCGGCCCATTCGGCCACGACGTCGACGCGTTCTGCGAGGGATAATTTATAGAAACCGGGAAAACGTGAGCTCTTCATAGATCAGTCGGGCGGCCGGCCGGCCGCGTCACAGTTTAATCTGGCGAAATCCCTTTTCTCAAACTTTCGCGGAATTCAATCCGGCGAAGCGGCGGCAGGGCTGCCGGCTGGACTGAATTCCGTGACAGCTTCTTTATAATTGGGAATATCTGTCAAAAGCTATCAGGGCGGCTTTTGACAGGCATTTCTAGCGCATTTTTTACAGGACCTCAGTCCTTTTTTAGCGGATCCTGGTGGTCCGGCTCCCCCCCGAGCCGGTTTTGACACCTTCAAGATTTCCGGAAAAAGGGTACAATGGAATCAGTGTAGACATTTCATCAGCGGCCTGACAATAGCGACTTGTGGTTAGCCGTTCGGTCTTCCGGGACTGAAGGACCAGCCGCCCCAACCCCATGGACGCCCAGGATTTTTACCATGCCCTTGCCGCCGTCTTCCCGCCGGACCGTCTCCTGACCCGTCCGGTGCAGCTCGCCCCGTACGAGTCGGACGCGCTGACCGCCTTCCGCAGCCGGCCGGCGGCCGTCGTGCTGCCGGAAAACCAGGAAGAGGTGATCCGGGCGGTGCGGCTCTGCTATCAGCACGGGATCCCCTTCGTCGCCCGCGGCAGCGGCACCAGCCTCTCCGGCGGCTCGCTGCCGGTGCGCGACGGGCTGGTCATCGCCCTCAACCGGCTCAATCACATCCTGGAGCTCGATCCCCAGCAGCGGATCGCCATCGTCGAGCCGGGGGTGATCAATCTGGCCATCAGCCAGGCGGCCGAACCCCACAATCTCTACTACGCCCCCGACCCCTCCAGCCAGTCGATCTGCACCATCGGCGGCAACGTCGCCTTCAACTCCGGCGGCGCCCACTGCCTCAAATACGGCATGACCAGCAATCACGTTCTGGGGCTGAAAGTCGTCCTGCCCGACGGCGAGGTGGTCGCCTTCGGCAGTGAAAGCCTCGAAGGGGTCGGCGTCGGCCCCGATCTGATCGGCCTGTTCATCGGCTCCGAAGGGCTTTTCGGCATCGCGCTGGAGATCACCGTCCGTCTCCTGCCCCGGCCGGAGCTCTACCGGACTCTGCTGGCCGCCTACGACTCGCTGTCCCGGGCCGGGGAGGCGGTGGCCCGGGTCGTCGCTTCCGGCCTGCTGCCGGGGGCGATGGAAATCATGGACAGCCTGGCCATCCAGGCGGCCGAGACGGCCGTCCACGCCGGCTACCCGGCCGGAGCCAAAGGGCTGCTGATCGTCGAGCTGGAAGGGGAAGCGGCCGCGGTCGAGGCCGAATTCGCCGAAATCGTGGCCGTCATCGAGCAGACCGGCGCCTACGAAATCCGGGTGGCGGCCGACGCCGAGGAGCGGGCCCGCATCTGGAAGGGGCGCAAAGGGGCGTTCTCGTCGGTCGGCCGGCTCAGCCCCGACTACGTCGTGCAGGATGGGGTGGTGCCGCGCGGCAAACTGGGCGAGGCGCTGGCCGAGATCGGCCGGCTGAGCGAAAAACACGGCCTCGACGTGGCCAACGTCTTCCACGCCGGGGACGGCAATCTCCACCCGCTGATCCTCTACAATGGCAAGGAAGCGGGGGCGCTCGAGCGGGCCGAGGTGCTGGCCGGGGAGATCCTGCGCCTCTGCATCCGGCTCGGCGGCACGATCACCGGCGAACACGGGGTCGGCATGGAAAAGCGGGATTACATGTCCGAGCTCTTCAGCGAGGCCGATCTGGACGCCATGGTCGCCATCCGCCGGCAGATCGACCCCAAAGAGATCGCCAACCGGGGCAAAAAACTCCCCGGCGGCGAGGCCCCCGCCCTCCGCCAGCACGGCATGCACCCCCTGGAAAAGGAAGGCATCATCTCCCGCGAATAAAAACTACCCAACCATTCCCCTTTCCACTTTCAACCTTCGACTTTCGACTTTCGACTTTCAACTTTCCACTTTCTTCTAATGTCCCCCCTCACCCCCACCACCTTCTCCGACGTCCAGGACGCCGTGCGCTCCCATGACCGCATTTATCTGCGTGGCGGCGGCAGCAAGCCGGCCCTCACCCCTGCCCCATCCAACGGCGCGGCCCTGCTC
>JBFFZG010000363.1:0-4725 GCA_041568735.1 Promineifilaceae bacterium (SeqCode) | reverse complement strand
TGCCCTGGCTCAGGCCTCTTTCTTGTCCGGCTTTCACGGGAACTGGGAGTCCCAGGAAGCTTATGGGAACCGGGCGGCCGCGCTGGCTGAAGCCCTGGGGGATCAGGGCAAGCCGGCCCTGGTCTGGGCGCATTCGGCCAAAGGCTATGCAGCCCGAGCTTTGGGGGATTACGAAACGGAGTACGCCTTCGCCCTGAAGGCGCTGCAGCTGAATCGGGAGCTCGGCCGAACGCTCGAGCTTGGCATCTCTCTTACCACGAGCAGCTTTACGGCCATGGCCCTCGGCCGCCTGGAAGAAGCCCGGGTGCTGCTCGACGAAGGGCTGCCGCTGGTGCGGCAAATCGGCAACCCCTACCGGATCGCCATGGCGCTGAATTTTGCCGGGGACCTGGCCCGCTGCCTGAGGGAGTTCGAGCGGGCCCGATCGGCCTACGAAGAAAGCCTGGGGATTCTGCGGTCGATCCAGGCGGTGAGAGATACGGCCTCCAGCCTGCACAACCTGGGACACGCCGTCCTGCACCTGGGGGAGGTCGAAAAGGCCCATCCCCTTTTTCTCGAGAGTATGGCTTCCCACAAAGAACAGGGGAACAGGCCGGGAATGACGGAATGCCTCCTCGGGTTCGCCGCGCTGGCTGTTGTCAGCGATTTGCCGGCTGAAGGCGCCCGCCTGCTGGCGGCCGCGGCAAAA
Organism: Promineifilaceae bacterium (SeqCode); assembly: GCA_041568735.1. Lineage (GTDB taxonomy): Bacteria > Chloroflexota > Anaerolineae > Promineifilales > Promineifilaceae > WTJY01. Next base: position 4,037 of record JBFFZG010000363.1, on the reverse strand, counting down.
ATCGGGGGAGAACACATCACCTTCCGCTGGGCCGCCACCCGCGGGGAGTACGAGCACTACCTGGCCCGGGCCCGGGCGGCTCTGTCGGAGGACGAATTTGTCTCAGCCAAGGCGGCCGGGGAGCAGATGACGCTCGAGCAGGCGGTGCAGGAGGCGGAGGTGATTGCCCACCAGGCGGCCGCCGCGCGCCAGCGCCGGCGCGACCTGGACGGGCTGACGCCGCGCGAGCGGGAGGTTGCCGCCCTGATCGCCCGGGCCAAAACCAACGAGCAGATCGCCGCCGAGCTGGTGCTCAGCAAACGGACGGTGGAGAAGCACATCGCCAACATCCGCGCCAAGCTCGATTTTTCGGAGCGGGCCCAGATCGTCCGCTGGGCGATTGAAAGCGGCCTGGTCGATTTCTCCACCTGAGCCGCCGGCCATCCTCGGGCAGCAGCTCACGTCCCCATGCTGCCGGCTGCGGCCGGCCAAAACCGGGAAAAATACGTGCCGGCACGCATGCACCGTCTCTGCTTTTATGGAATCCTCACATTAGTCCCGGCGCCGGCCGGGATTGGGAAACAGAAGACTAGAAGGAGTGAAACCCATGACTGCAGAAGAGAACAAAGCCCTTGTCCGCCGTTTTTATAAAGCGTTCAGCGCCGCTGATGAGCAGGCCTTAAAGGCCGTTCTCTCCCCCGATCTCGTGGCCTATTCGCACGGCAGCCCGGGTCCGCAGGGGCGTGAAGAGCACGTGCAGGGGATCGCCGGCTGGAATGCGGCTGTTGAATCCGAATTCACCATCGAAGATCAGCTCGCCGAAGGGGATCGGGTGGCCACCCGCGTGACGATGCGCGCGGTCCACAACCGCGGGCCGTTTTTCGGCCAGCCGCCAACCGGCCGCGAAAGCTACTCCCAGGGGATGTCGATTGAGCGGATCGCGAACGGCCGGATCGTCGAGCGCCGCGTCGTCTCGGATTTTGCGTCGCTCATGCAGGAGCTGGGGCTGACCATGTCGACCCAGGCGGCCGATTGATTGACAGCGAGATTGGACAAGATTGAAGGAGGCTGGTATGACGGCACCCCTGATTTATATGAGCACCTGGAAGATTAAGGAGGGGCGGCTAGAGGATTTCAAGGCATTTACGCACGAGTTTGTAGCCCAGATCGAAAAAAACGAACCCCAGCTGATCGCGTTTCACGTTTTCCTCAACGAAGACGAAACCGAAATGACGAGCATTCAGGTCCACCCGGATCCAGCGTCGATGGATTCCCACCTGAAAGTCGTCGACCGGGTCCTGGGAGAGGATATGAACGAATGGGTCGAACGGGCCGATTTTGTCGTGCCGAAAGCCGCGCAGGTTTTTGGCCAGCCCAGTGCGGATTTGCTGGAAGCCGATAAAGCGCGCATTGAATCCGGCATTCCCTATGCGGTGAAGCCGCGCCATCTGACCGGATTCACCCACGGCGGCGGTGGGTGAACTCCAGGACCCTGTCAGACGCCCCCTGGTAAGCATGTCCAGAGACGAGGAAGGCAGCGATGACTGAAAACGAGGCAAAAGAGATCACCCACCGCCTGTTGAGGGCCTTTGAAACGAACGACCAGGCGGCCATGAAGGCGGTGCTGGCCCCGAATTTGCAGGCCTATCACTTTGGGGCGTCCGAACCCCTCGGTCGGGACCAGCTCCTGGCGGCCATCGCAGATTCGCATGCGGCCTTCAGTGACCAGAAATACACCATTCTGGACCAGGTCGCCGCCGGTGACCGGGAGATCAGCCGCACGATCTGGGAAGCCACGCACACCGGCCCCTATCAAGGACTTACACCGACCGGCCGGCGCATTCGCGTCAGCGGGATTGCCATATCCCGCTTTCAGGACGGCCGGGTCGTCGAACGCTGGCTCGAGTTTGACCGCCTGGGGTGGCTGCAGCAGCTGGGGCTCGTCCCGCCACCCCGGCCGGCACCCGAGAAGGAGAGTTAAATCATGTCCGGGGAAAATTTATTAAAGACGAGCGGTTTGATCGGTCTGCTGGGCGGGCTGTTGAACATCGCAGGGTCCCTGCTCCACCCGGTCGGCGAAAACGCGGCGGCCATCGCCACCTCGACCTGGGTGCCGGCCCATCTCGTGGTCTGGCTTGCTTAACCTTTGATCCTGGTCGGGCTCATTGGGATTCATGTGCGCCAGGCCGAAAAGGCCGGCTGGCTGGGATTTTTGGGTGTGGCCCTGGTTTTTTTCGGTTCGTCCATCTTTATCAGCTTTCTGGGTATTGTATCCCTGGCGGTTCCCCTGGTCGCGGCGGAAGCGCCGGGCCTGCTTTCCCGGTTGATGACGCCCCCGGTTTATATCCTGCCGATTTTCCTCGTGAGTTTTCTCCTGGGGATGATCCTCCTGGGGGTGGCCACCATGCGAGCCGGCGTCTTTCCGCGCTGGGCCGGGTTGATGCTGATAGTTGGGCAGATTCTGCAGCTCGCCGAAGGGGCACCGCTCGATCCGGTCATCATGCACGTGTTCCTGACGATCGGCCGTGTCCTGGTCGGGGCCGGACTGGCCTGGATGGGCGGGGTTCTCTGGCTGGCACCGCTGGAGCAAAACAGGGCTGGCCAGGCAGCCGCCCGGATCTCTTCGCCGCGAGGAACCTGATTGTAGACGGTACAAGGTTGTAAAGGAGTTGCAATGGCAGTCCAAACTATCGTTCCCGGGGTTCATCTCATCCCCATGGGTTTTGTCAACGCCGTCCTGCTGGAGGACGAAAATGGGCCGGTTCTCATCGATACCGGGATGCCGGACAGCGCCCCCAAAATACTCGCCGCTCTTGAAGAAAAGGGGCTGGCCCCGGCGGACGTGCAAAAAATCATCGTCACGCACAAGCACATCGATCATACCGGCAGCCTGGCCGCGCTGAAGCGGGCGACTGGGGCGCCGGCCGCCATGCACCCGGTCGACGCCGCCCAGGTCAGAATAGGGGTGGCCATGCACCCGGTCAAAACCGCTCCCGGCCTCTTCAGCCATTTGATGGCGTTCATGATTCGCCGGATGCCGGCTGATCTCGAGGCGGCCGAGGTCGAAGAAGAGGTCGGGGAAGGGGATCGGCTGCCACTGGCCGGCGGTATTGAGGTGCTGCACACGCCCGGCCATTCGGCCGGTCACATTTCCCTGTTCATGCCCCGCGATGGCGGGATTCTCATCACCGGGGATGCGGCCAATCACGTGATGGGTTTGCGCATGCCGCCCATCTTCGAAGATTCGGCGGCCGGTATGGCTTCCCTGCGTCGATTGGCCTCCATGGAGTTCGATAAAGCCATCTTTTTTCACGGCAAACCGCTGCTCGGCTCCGCCAGCCGCCGCTTTGCCGAAAAATGGGGGCGGCAGGCATGATGAACCCGGCTGATGCGCCCGTGCTTCTTCCCATAAACCGGTGATCATTCCGCGGTTCCGCCGGGGGATTCGTTTTAGATTTGATTTGCCCGATGGCATCAAGGGCATCGATCCACGAATCGGCCGGCCTTTGCAGTTCGTTGGAAAATCGCGTCGAGTCCTGACAAACCTGGAAAGAGGTATTCGTGTCTGAAGAAAATAAGGTGGTCGTTCGTCTATCCGGGGGCAAGATCATCGGCCGCTGGACGGTCTACGACCTGGCCGGGGCAATGGCGCAGCTCGGAATCATGCCGCAAACCTGAAGCTGTTTTCGGCGTAAAAACGAGATTAAGAAGGAGCCAGATCTCTGTCGTCAGATCTGGAACAGTCGGGAGAAAATCGGGTATACTGATCCCAGGCGGCCGCTGTTTTCGTCGGCCGCCTGCAGACTCTAAGCCTGCCCTACCTCTCACAATCCAGCTCGCCGGACGGCCGCCCGCTGTGCCCAGATGGCCTGCGCCGGCGAAGGAGAGATCGCCATGTCCGGCCACGAACCTGCGGCGGAACGCATACCCTGCTACTGTGCTCTCTGTATTTCGCGCTGTGGATCGATTGCCGTGGTCGAAGACGGCCGTTTTATCGCCCTGGAGCCGGATCCATCCCACCCGACCGGTAAAGCCCTCTGCGCCAAGGGGCGGGCCGC
>JBFFZG010000362.1:0-4763 GCA_041568735.1 Promineifilaceae bacterium (SeqCode) | reverse complement strand
GCGTTCCCTGTTCCCCGTTCCCCATTTCTGTTTCCCCGTTCCCCTCTTCTTCATCGTCGCCCCAACTGATAATCCAGATGCAGGCGCCGGCGACGAGGGTGGTGATGACGATCAGCCAGAACCACTGCAGTCCCTGCAGGCCGACATCGCGGGCTTCGTAGACGAGAATGGCTACCATCCCGACGGCCAGGACGATCCAGGCGCTCAAATTGGGGTGGTCGGAGATCCAATTTTTTAAACCAGTCATCAGTTTCACCCTTCTTGTAGGATTCTTTGCATCGAATTGGGCCGGCAGCCGGCGGGCGCTGGGCCGCCGATTGTAAGGGAAGCGGCCGGCCGCGCCGGGCCCTGCGGCTGTTTCTTTAGCTCCGGCTCATCAGGCAACGCGGGCGTTCCACAGTTTTTTGATCAGCGTTTTCGTGGCGCCGGCCGGGCGCAGCTCCTTAAAGGTCTGCTGCCAGACCCGGGGCCAGGCGGTGCTTTCCTCAGACATGAAGCCGTAGTCAGCCAGCAGACCCCGCACCAGGTCCGGCGTGTCATCGCTGACAAAGGCGAAAATCGCCTCGCACAGCAGCTCGTTGGCCGTGCGGTCGACCTCACCCAGGACCGCTTTACCGGTTGTTTCGGCCGCTTCCTCCGGATAGATAAACATCTGGTCAATCGCCCCGAATCCCTTATCGGCGTACCAGCCGACGACCGTGCTGATCTCCGCCCCCTGCTGGCCGATCAGATAGCCGCGCTCGCTGAGGGACATCAGGATCTCATTGCGCTTGGGCTTGACCCGGCCGCCGGACGAGCGATGGATCAGCAGCAGGATCGAGGGGATATCCGACGGCCGGGCGCGCCGCACGATGATTTCCGCCGAAGGGGCGTCCGGCGGAGAGAGCGGCAGCCGGTCCAGGGCGGCCAGAACCTGGCTGCGAGTGTCCCCCAGGCTGCCGGTCGTGTCGATCACCACGTCGGCCGCGGCCACTTTGGCCGCCTGTGGAGGCTGGGCGGCGATCCGCTGAAAGGCCTCTTCCTCGTCCATGCCGCGGCCGATGACCAGCCGCTGCATCTGCAGGAACTTGCCGCAGTTGGCGACCCAGATCTGGTCGCAGTCATCTTTCAGCTCCCCTTCGAGCAGCTTGATCGCCTCGATCATGATAATCCGGGCCCCGGCCGCGGCGATCTGCTCTTTGATCTGGCGGCGCACCTCCGGGTGGATCAGCGCTTCCAGCTTCTGCAGGGCGGCCGCATCGCGAAAGACGATTTCGCCCAGAGCGGCGCGGTTGATCTGGCCGCTGGCGCCGACCACCGACGGCCCGAAAGCGGCCCCGATTTTTTGCTGCAGGGCGGTGTCAGTGGCCAGCAGTTGGTGCACGACTTTGTCGGCGTCGATGGGGTGCACCCCCTGCTCAGCGGCAAAGCGCATGATGGCCGATTTGCCCGTGCCGATATTTCCCGTCAAGCCGATAATGATTTTAGTCATAAGGCCACTGTTTACTGCCGGCTGGCAGCCGTTCTGGTGCCGCCGGCGCCACTGCGTCGACAGATCAGGCTATCTCGGCCGGCCGTCCCCGCGGATCGGATCCTTCTCGACCCCCGCCCCGGCGCGGCGGCATGGCGAGATCACCGCCGGCTAAGATTCCTTTCTCTTCGCCAGCCGCTCCCATTCCTGAAGCAGTTCTTCGAGATGGGCTTCCAGCTGACCGTATTCTAAGCTTGCGCTCTGGATTCTGTCAAAGTCCTGTGCCGCGCCGGCCGCCTGCAGGTCGTCGCGGATCCGGGCCAGGCGCGCCTCGCCTGCTTCGATTTGGGACTCGACGGCCGCGAGCGCCTCTTCGAGCCGCCGGCGCTCGTTTTTGCTCAGCGCCGGGGTGGCGGCCGGTTCCCGGACGGCCGGCGGCGGGTCCGCGGCCGCCGGCTCGCTTTGCTCTGCCTCCCGCTCCTGGAGCCGGGCCGTCAGGTATTCCTGGTAGTTCCCTTCGAAGACGCGCAGCCGGCCGTCCTCGAGCGACCAGATCTGGGTGGCGAGCCGGTCGATCAGGTAGCGATCGTGGGAGACCATCAGGATGGTGCCGTCGAATGATTCCAGGACCTCCTGCAGGAGCTCCTGCGAAGGGATATCCAGGTGGTTGGTCGGCTCGTCGAGCAGCAGGAAATTCGCCTTCTGCAGGGCCAGGACGGCCAGGGCCAGCCGGCCGCGCTCTCCGCCGCTCAGGGCCCCCACCGGCTTGTAGACGTCGTCGCCGCTGAAGGCGTACTGGCCGAGATAGCTGCGCGCCTCGCTGATCGGCATATTTTGAAAGCGGAGCAGCTCGTCGAGGATCGTGTTCTCCAGCTCCAGGGCGTCGTGCGCCTGGGAAAAATAGCCGATCTGCAGGCTGGCGCCGTGCTGGAGGCGGCCGTTCAGCGGCTCCAGCTCACCCAGCACCGTTTTGAGAAAGCTCGTCTTGCCCGAGCCGTTGGGGCCGATCAGGGCGGCCGCCTCCAGCCGGTGCAGTTCGATATCATCGGCCGTGAAGAGCGGATGGTCCGGATAGCCCACCTGCAGCCGGTGGGTGCGCAGGACGATCTGCCCGCTGCGCAGCTCGCTGCTCAAATCGAGGTTGAAGGTTTGCGACTCGCCGTCCGCCCGCCGGGATTTGTAAGCCTTGAGCGTTTCTTCCGTCCGCCAGAGCTTGAACGCCTTGCCGTCAACCCCGAGCTCGCGGTTGAGCCGCTTGAGCTTCCCCTTGGCCTGGGATGTGCGCTGGCCGGCGATGTTGCGGCGGATGTATTCCATCTCTTTTTCGAGGCGAGCCTGATCGGCCTCGAGCGCCTTGCGCCGGCGCCCCCAGCGCTCCGCCCGCTGGGTGGTGTAGGCGGAGTAGTTCCCCCGGTAGAGCTCGATGCCGGTCGGGGAAAGCTCCCAGGTGGTGCGGGTGATCCGGTCGAGAAAATAGCGATCGTGGCTGACGATCAGAACCGCCCCCCGCCAGGCGGACAGCCGGTTTTCCAGCCATTCGATGGCGCTGACGTCCAGGTGATTGGTCGGCTCGTCGAGTACGAGCAGCTCCGGCTCCTCCAGCAGCAGGCGGGCCAGCAGGGCCCGGGTTTTCTGGCCGCCGCTCAGGTGCTCCAGGGGAATCTGCCAGGAGGCCCGCTCGAAACCGAGGCCGTCGAGCACCTGCTGGATGCGCAGTTCAAAGTCGTAGCCGCCGAGCCGTTCAAACTCGGCCTGGGCGTGGCTGTAGGTGTCGAGCAGCTCCGGGGAGTGGTCCCCGGCCGCCATCCGCTCCTCCATGGCGCGCAGCTGCTGGCCCTGGGCCTGGAGATGGTCATAGACCCGCAGCATTTCCTGGTAGACAGTGGTGTGCTCCCGGCCGCGAAAGGCCAGCATCGCCTCCTGCCGCAGGTAGCCGATGCGGGTGTCGCGGGCCAGGTGAACCGACCCTCGGGACGGCCGCACCTGGCCGACCAGGATCTGGAGCAGGGTGGTTTTACCGACCCCGTTGGGGCCGACCAGGCCGATCCGGCCGTCGTTGGGGATGCTGGCGGTGACATCTTCGAACAGGTCAACCGCCCCAAACGAATGGGCCAGCTGATGAAAGGATAAAATCGACATACCGGTCGAATTATACCTGTTTCACCAGTTCCTGTTGCAGCGGTAGACGAACTGTAAACGTTGAGCCGTGGTGAAGCTTGCTCTCGAAGAATATTTCCCCACCCATCAGGCGGCACAGGCGGCTGGTCAGCGCCAGCCCCAGGCCGGTGCCGGGGTAGCGGCGGCTGTTCGAGCTGTCGACCTGCATGAACGGTTCGAAGAGGCGGGCCTGGTTGGCGACCGGGATGCCGATCCCGCTGTCGGTCACGCAGATCACCAGCCACTGCGCCGGATCATCCAGGAAGGGGAATTCCCGGTCGAGGGTGATCGACAGCTTGATCTCGCCCCTGTGCGTAAATTTCACCGCGTTGCTGAGCAGATTCCACAGGATCTGGTAGACCTTGGACTCATCACTCCGGATATCCATGGAGAGTTCGGGAGTCAGCTCGACGTCGACCCGGTTTTCATTCTGATCGATCAGGGGCGCCAGTTTGTTGATCGCATCGCTGACGATCTGGGGCAGATTGACAAAGCCGTTGGCGATTTCCAGCCCTTCGGACTCGATGCGGGCCATGAGCAGGACGTCATTGATGATCTGCAGCAGGTGGCGGGCGGAGCGAACAATGCTTTCCAGGTCTTCGAGCGCGTCGTCGTTTTCGCGGAATATCGCTTCGTCGACGAGCATTTCGCTGTAGCCGATGATCGCCGTGAGTGGGGTGCGCAGTTCGTGGCTCATGGTCGCCAGAAAAGCGCTCTTGGCCCGGCTGGCCGCTTCGGCCGACTGGATGGCCGCCTGCAGCGCCTCGGCCGTATCCCGGTGCTTGTCAATTTCAATTGCCAGCTTCTGGTTGGTCAGGAGCAGCTCCCGCGTGCGGCTGCGCACCCGGTCCTCCAGGGTGGCGGACAGCTCCCGCAGCTCTTTTTCCCGCTCGGTGACGGCCGTGCGCATGGCCGTGAAAGCTTCGATCAGCACCCGGATCTCCTCGTCCTGGCCGGCCGCCGAGGGGAGGGGGATATTGGATTCGCCTGACTTCAGCGCCAGGGCGGCGTCGGCCAGCCGGCTGATGGGAATGGTCAGCCGGGCGGTGAAGACGATCGCCAGGATATTGCCGGCCAGCAGGGTGAACATGATCGTGGTGAAGGCAATCGCCACGGTCGTCGATGTCAGCTCCAGGATCGATTTCATCGGCCGGCT
>JBFFZG010000361.1:0-4780 GCA_041568735.1 Promineifilaceae bacterium (SeqCode) | reverse complement strand
TTTCCACTGTTGAAAGTGAAAAGTTTAAAGTAGAAGAAGGGCATGATAGTCGGCGAACGACCTCCCACTTTCGACTTTCCACTGTTGAAAGTGAAAAGTTTAAAGTAGAAGAAGGGCATGATGGTCGGCGAACGACCTCCCACTTTCGACTTTCCACTTTCGACTTTCTACTCGGAACTCGGTACTCGGAACTCGGTACTCAGTACTCTGAACTCTTTATCTCCCGAGATACGCTCGCTTGAGGTCTTCGTTCTGGCGGAGGTTTTCCGCCGTGTCGGCCATGACGATCCGGCCGGTCTGGACTACGTAGCCGCGATGGGCGATCGAAAGGGCCATGTTGGCGTTTTGTTCGACCATGAAAATGGCGGTCCCCTGCTCGTTGATCTGCCTGATGAGCTCGAAATTTTGCTCGACGAGAATCGGGGCCAGCCCCATCGAGGGTTCGTCCATGAGCAGCAGCTTCGGCCGGGACATGAGACCGCGGGCCATGGCCAGCATCTGCTGCTCACCCCCGCTGAGCGTGCTGCCGAGCTGGCTGTACCGCTCGCGCAGGCGGGGGAACAGGCGGAGCATCCGCTCCAGATCTTCTTCGATGCCCGGCGGGTCGCTGCGCAGATAGGCGCCCATCAGCAGGTTCTCGCGGATGGTCATATCGCCAAAAATGCGCCGGTTTTCCGGCACCACGGCCATGCCCCGCTTGATCCGGTAGCTGGTCGGCTGGTTGGTGACATCTTCCCCGTTGAAGGTGACGGTGCCGCTGGCCGGCTTGACGATGCCCAGGGCGGTCTTGAGCGTGGTCGACTTGCCGGAGGCGTTGCCGCCCAGGAGGCAGACCAGCTCGCCCGGATGAATGACGAGGTCGATGTCCTGCAGGATGTGAATGACGCCGTAGTAGGTGTTGACCCCGACAAAGCGGAGCAGGGGTTCGTGGTTTTCATTCATGGTGAGAGGCCGGCCGCGGCCGGTGGCCGTTCGTATTTCTCCTGGTTTATCCGAGCTCTTTGTGGCGCCGGCCGAGATAGGCCTCGATGACCCGTTTGTCGTTCGTCACCGTCTCGAAAGAACCCTCCGCGATTTTCTGGCCGTAGTCGAGGACAATCACCCGGTCGGAGATGTTGCCGACGACATTCATATCGTGCTCAATCAAGAGAATGGTGTAGCCGTCATCCCGCAGCTGGCCGATCAGGCCGGTGATTTCGGCCGTCTCGTGGGGATTCATGCCGGCGGCCGGCTCATCCAGCAGGAGCAGCCGGGCCCCGGTCATCATGGCGCGGGCGATCTCCAGCCGGCGCCGGTTGGCGTACGACAGGCTGTAGGCCGGCTGATCATACCGGTAGCCTTTCAGGCGGGTGCCGAAATAGGCCAGTTTTTCCTCAGCTCGCCGGCGAATTTCCTCTTCCTCCCGCCGCCAGCCGGGGAGGCGGAGCACTGTCGGCCAGACGCCGGAATGGGTGTAGCAGTAAGCGCCGGTCATGACGTTTTCGATGACCGACATGTTGAGAAATACCCGCAGGGTCTGGAATGTCCGGGCGATGCCCAGCTGGGTGATGTCGTGCGGCTGCATGCCGACAATCGACCGCCCTTCGAAGCGAATATCGCCGCTGTCCGGGCCGTAAATGCCGGTGATCAGGTTGAGGGCGGTCGACTTGCCGGCCCCGTTTGGGCCGATCACGCTGATAATTTCCCCTTCACCGACCGCGATGTCGAGGTCGTTGATGACCTGCAGACCGCCAAACGATTTGTTCAAACCGGTTATTTCGAGCATCGATTCAGACAATCCTCACTTCCGCCTTGCCGAGGAGCCCCTGCGGCCGGACGATCATCAGCACCACCAGCGTCGCCCCCACCACCAGGATGCGCGTCGCCGAAGGCTCCACCGCCAGCCGGGTTTCCCAGGCGAAGGCGAAGAGGTAGATGGCGATGCCGAGCAGGCTGTGGAACCACAGGGATCGAACCCTGGGGCGCAGCAGCACCGCCACCAGCAGGAAAAAAATGGCCGCGCCGGTGCCGATATTGCCGATCAGCTGGTAGTTTTCCGGGATGACCAGCCAGCCCTGCACCACCGAATTGACGAGGGAGCCGGCCGGTGGAAAGCCGGCGTCCCAGGCGGGGTTGATGGCCGGAATGACCAGCTTCAGGAGCAGTCCGCCGGCGATCGTGCCGCCCATCACGGCCGCGAAACGCTTCCAGGGACGGAGGGCGAACCAGAGCCCCATCAGGCCGGCCCCGTAAAACAGGTAGCCGGCCGCGGCGATATTGCGCAGAACCTCCGGCAGGATCGTAAAGATAAAAGCGCCGATAATCGAGCCCACCAGGCTGCCGGTTCCCCCCAGGACGACCATGGCGTAGAGGTTGATCAGGGTCAGCACGCTGTAGCGCGGGTTGGGGACGACGTTGCCCTGAAAGGCGGCATCGACCGAACCCGCCAGGGCGGCGATGCCCGCCCCGATGGCGAAGGCCAGCAGCTTCATGCGGCGGGTCGGCGTGCCCATGACTTCGGCCGCCAGCTCATCTTCGCGGATCGAGCGCCAGGCGCGGCCGATGCGCGAGCGGTTCAGATTTTCAGCGAAAATAAAGACGAAAATCAATAAGACCAGGAATAGATAGTAGTAGTGTGTGGTCGAGGTAAAGGTGAAGCCGAACAGGGAGATGTTGTCGACGCCGTTGATGCCGTTGGGGCCGCGGGTGAAGTCGACCGGCCGGTCGACTCCCCAGACCCGGACCCGCGTCATCGTCAGGGCCAGCTGCAGAAAGACCTGCCCGAAACCAAGCGTGACGATGGCCAGGTAGTCCCCGGCCAGGCGGATCGATACCGAGCCGATGAGATAGCCGACGCCGGCCACGACGAGCACGATGAGGGGAACGCTGATGATCGACGGCACGGCCAGCCCGAAGTCGATGAACCCGGAGATTCGCACGAAGTCCGAAGAAAGATAGGCGTAGAGATAGCCGGCCAGCCCCATGAAGGCGATGTAGCCCAGGTCGAGCAGGCCGGCGAAGCCGACCACGACGTTGAGTCCGATCGCCAGGATGGCGAACGTCAAGAAGCGCACCCCGGTCCGCAGAATAAAAGCGTTGTCGCCGACGCCCAGGGCGTCGAGAAGCAGGTCGGTGCTGGTGACGATGGGAAAGGCCAGGGCCAGCAGCAGAACGGCCGTGTAGCGCCAGCGCTCCGGAATCGCCTCCCAGCGATCGGCGATGGCTCCCCAGAAGCCGGTGCGGCGGCGGGTGCGGCCGGTGACCTGGGCGACCCACTCGTCCGTTCCGATTTGGGGGGAATCGGCCGGGTAGTCGCCGGCTTCCGGTTGGGTGTTTTCGGGATCAGCCATAAATCATCATTCGCATCGAACAGATCGGAATGGAAGCGGTTAAACCTTTTTAACGGCCGGCTGTCCCAGGAGCCCGGACGGCCGGATCAGGAGAATCAGCAGCAGCAATACAAAGGCCAGGGCGTCCTTGAAGGTAATCGAGACGTAGACGCTGAAAAAAGATTCCGCCAGGCCGAGCAGCAGCCCGCCCAGGGCCGCCCCCGGAACCGAGCCGATGCCGCCGATGACGGCCGCCGTGAACCCCTTCAGACCCGCCTGGAAGCCCATGGTGTGCTTGATGCTGAAAAAGACGATCCCCACCAGGACCCCTCCGGCGCCGGCCAGGGTGGCCCCGATAAAAAAGGTCACCAGGATTACCTGGTTGACGTCGACGCCCATCATCTGCGCCCCGTCCAGGTCCATTGACACCGCCCGCATCGCCCGGCCGAGCCGGGTGCGGGTGATGAAATAGGTCAGCCCGAACATGAGGAGCATCGTCACGCCGATGACCAGGAAGCGGCTGGCGTGAATCTGCAGATCCCCCACCGTGAAGCTGTTCCCGGTAGCGATCAGGGTGCCGCTGCCGTAGCTCAGCGGCCGGGGGCTGACGGTGATCTGCACGAGGTTCTGCAAAATAAAGGAAACCCCCAGGGCGCTGATCAGCGGGGCGATGCGCGGCGCGTAGCGGAGCGGGCGATAGGCAAAGCGCTCCACCGCCACGCTGACAATGCCGGCCCCGACCATGGCCACGATCAGCATGAGGAGAATGACCAGCCCGGTGGGAATCAGCGCTCCCTCGTCGACGATGAACATGATAAAAACGCCGTACCCGAGGTAGGCGCCGATCATGTAGATATCGCCGTGGGCAAAGTTGAGGAGCTTGAGGATGCCGTAGACCATCGAATAGCCCAGGGCAATGAGGGCGTAGACCGCTCCCAGGGTCAGACCATTGATCAGGGTTTGCGGGAGGAGCTGGAAAAAGATATCTAAAGTCATGTGGCGGGCGTCAGTCCACAGATCGGTTGGGAGTCATTCGCCGGCCGGAATTCCCCGCCCGGCCGGTTGATCGCGTTGTTTCTATCGGGCCGGAGCCGGTGGATCGTTTGACCCACCGGCTCCGCCCGGTTCAGACATCCGGCTTAATTGCCGCTGAGCAGCTTAAAGCCGCCGTCTTCGATCTGGAACAGGGAGAACGACCCGCTCTCGATCTGGTTGCCGGGGCCAAACTTGACCGGCAGCCCGAGCGGCGTGGTCGCCAGGTCGATGCTGGTCAGGGTGTCGACGATGCAGGCGCGGGTGACGTCGCCGGCTTTGACACAGCTGCGAATCGCCTCGAGCGCGATGTACGTCGTGTAGCCGGCCGCGCCGCCAAAGGCGCCGAAATCCTCGGAGTAAGCATCGGCATAGCGCACGTTGTACGGCGTCATCGTCGGCACGAGGTTGGGATCGGGGGCGAAGAAGGTCACGTAGGT
>JBFFZG010000360.1:0-4805 GCA_041568735.1 Promineifilaceae bacterium (SeqCode) | reverse complement strand
GCGCATCGGCCAGCAGCTCCTGGCCGATGCGCGCGCCCTGGCCGCCTTCGCCCGGGAAACCGGCCTCGACGAATTCTGGCACGAGCAGGAGGCGGTCTGGCAGGCGGCCGTGATCGAGCTCGAAGCGATCTTTGCCGGGGCGCCCCTGCCCGCCTTTCTCGAGAAAATGAGTGGGCGGCCGCCGGCTCCGGTGCACCTGATGCCCAACTACCTCTATCCGGCCCTGCGCCCGCTTGTCCTGCCGCCAGACACGGCGCTCTGGGTGCTCGTTCCCCCGCCGCCGGCCTGGGGAGAATCGCCCCCCTGGTCGTTTGCCGAAGGGCGGGAATGGATCCTGAGCCAGACCTGCCGCGCCCTGCTGGACGCCCACCTGGAGACGGCCGGCAGCCGGCTCGCCCCGCGGCCGCGCACCCTGCTGGTCGAGGCGGCCACCACCCTGTTCCTGGAGCAGGTGCTCGGCGCGCCGGACGGGCTTTCCTATTTATTTCAGACCAGCCGGCAGCAGGATCTGCCCGAGCTGCCCGACCTGGTCGGCCGGCTGCGGCAGGCCCTCGACGGCGGTCAGCCGGCGGCGGCGATCGCCCAGCTCTTTTCCACCAACCCCTGATCTGTTGAAAAAACGCCAGAATCTGTGGATAAAAGGGGAAATTTGTGGATGAATTCGAATATATGTGCGAAAAATGAACGCCGGCAGGCTGCCGCCCATGGCAGCCGCCGGTTTAACCGAAGGGAGGATGATCACCCATGGCTGAAACACTGATCGAAACCCGGACCGTCGGCAAGGTCGGCCTCGTCCAGTTCAACCGCCCCAAAGCGCTTAACGCCCTGAGCCCCGAGCTGATGGCCGCAGCGCTGGAAGCTCTCGAACAATTCGACGCCGATCCGGCCGTTGGCGCGATGGTCGTCACCGGCAGCGAGCGGGCCTTCGCCGCCGGCGCCGACATCAAGGAAATGGTCAACGCGTCGGTGGTCGACATGAAAAACAGCCCGTTCATCGCCACCTGGGACCGTCTGAAGCGGCTGCGCAAACCGGTCATCGCCGCCGTGTCCGGCTTCGCCCTTGGCGGCGGCTGCGAATTCGCCATGGCCTGCGACATGATCGTGGCCAGCGAAACCGCCCGCTTTGGCCAGCCGGAAATCAACCTGGGGATCATTCCCGGGGCGGGCGGCACCCAGCGGCTGACCCGGGCCGTCGGCAAAGCGCTGGCCATGGAAGTGATCCTGAACGACCGCCAGCTGACGGCCGACGAGGCCTACCGCTTTGGGCTGGTCAACCGGATCGTCCCCCGCGAAGCTTATCTCGAAGAGGCGCTGGCCCTGGCCGCCCAGATCGCCGAGCGCGCTCCCCTGGCCGTCGAGGCCGCCAAGGCGGCCGTCAATGCCGTCTTCGAAATGGACCTGGAATCCGGGGTCGCCCAGGAGCGGCAGCTCTTCTACAGCCTCTTCGCCACGGAAGATCAGAAAGAGGGGATGGCCGCTTTTGTCGAAAAGAGACGGCCGTCGTGGAAGGGCAAATAATGAGTGAAAAGTTGAAAGTGAAAAGTGAAAAGCAGCATCTCAATGACTGACTCCCAACGCCCAACGCCCAACGCCCAACCCCCAGCCCCCAACTCCCAACCCCCAAAAAAAGGGAGGGCTTCCGGCCTGCGCTGGCTTTTGGTTATCTACCTGCTTCTTTTCGCGGGGGCGGCCGGCCTGGTGGCGGCGGCCGACCTGGTGCAGCAGGAGCAGTACATTCTGCCGGACGATCGCACGATCGCGGAAGATCTCTACGTCTCGGCCGGAGACGTGATCATCGACGGCCGGATCGAAGGCGACCTGGTCGTCGTGGCCAGCTATGTCGAAATCAACGGCACGATCACGGGCGACCTGACGGCCCTGGCGGCCGGGGTCCAGATCAACGGCGAAGTCGGCGACGATGCCCGGCTGCTGACCGCCTCGTCGGTCGTCGCCGGCCGGATCGGCGGGGATTGGGCCACGACCGGCGGCAACAGCGCGGCGACCCCGATTCCACTCGACGTCGGCGGCCGGAGCCTGGAAATTGGGGCCGTCCTGGATGGCGGTGAGGTCGCCGGCGATGCGCTCATCCTGGCCGGATCGGCCAACCTTTTCGGCCGGATCGACGGGGATCTCAGCGGGCAGATCACCAGCCTGGTGCTGCGGGAAGCCGCCATCGGCGGCGGGGCCGACGTCACCCTGGCCGAGATCGCCGTCGACGAGGTGAGCCGGGTCAGCGGAGAAAATGGGTTTCGCTACAGGGCACCGCAGCCGCTTTCCGTGCCGTCTTCCCTCAGCCCGGAGATCGTCTACGACGAGCTGGTTCCGGAAGATGCCGGCGTCGACTGGTTCGTCGTGCTGCGGCAGGTGATCGGAGCGATCGCCGGCTTCGCCATCCTGGGCTGGCTGCTGCTCCGCTACCGGCCGAACTGGATCATCGAGCCGGTGGCCATTCTCAACCGGGAGCCGCTGAAGTGCCTTTTTGTCGGCTTTGTCGTCGCCCTCGGCTTTCTTTTTCTGCCGGTCGCCACCCTCCTGCTCGTGCTGGGGATCGGCTTTTTCTGGGGAATCGGCGTGGCCCTGCTGACCGGCGGCTTTGTCATCTTGCTGCTGATCCTGATCTGGGTCTTCAGCCCGCTGGTCGTCGGCATGTGGGTCGGCCGCCGCTTCAGCCCGCAGCCCTTTGGCGCCCTGCTGGTCGGCATCGCCGTGATCGCCGTCTTCAGCCGCCTGCCGCTGGTCGGCCTGGGCATTTCCGGGATGACCTTCCTGGCCGCCCTCGGCGCGCTCATCTTAGGGCGGCCGCTCCAGCCGCTGCCGCCGCAGGTTTAGGGGCGGCCGATCGAGGAGATTGAACCATGACGACGCCAAACGCCGAGCGCTACGACCGGGGAATGGCCTCCCTGGAGAAGCGGGGGCTGGGCCGCCTCCGCCAGGCGGTCTGGGCCGGTGTCGACGGCCGCGTGCTCGAAATCGGGGCCGGCACCGGGGCCAACCGCCCCTTTTACCCGGCCGGCGCCCGCGTCACCGCCTTCGACATCGACGGGGAGAGCCTCGACCTCTTCCGGCGGAAATACGGACCGGCTGCCGCCGATTTGAACCGGAGCGACGCCCAGCACCTGCCCTATGCCGGCGCCAGCTTTGACATGGTGGTGGGCACACTGACCTTCTGCTCGATTCCCGACCCGGCGCGCGCCCTGGCCGAAGTGCGCCGGGTGCTGCGGCCGGGCGGCCGTTTTATCCTGCTCGAGCACGTGCGCGGGCAGCGGCAGCCCCTGCGCCTGCTGACCGATCTGTTCCAGCCGCTCTGGTTCGCCCTCCAGGGTTCATGCCACATGAACCGGGAGACGGCCGCGACCGTGGCGGCGGCCGGTTTTCAGATCGAAGCGGTCACCACCCACGCCTGGGGGCTGGTCCAGCTCATCCGGGCCGCCCACTGATTTGAAACATCCATCCCCTACCTGCGTATAGGTTCCAGGATCTTTTCCCAAATTTAGACAGCCTGTTCACCCGCGAGTCCTCCATTTGATTAACTGCCACGGCGCATTCAGGCCCGGATTTCGCGGTTGATCGCGCCTGCCAAGGAGTAAATACACATGAAGCTCAGAACCTGGTTCATCATGGGTCTGATTGGCGTTCTGCTGTTCGCCATCACTGGCACCGCCGCGGCGGCCAGTTTTATTGGGGATCAAGAGGTTTATCACCTGAAAGCCGACCAGGTGATCCGCGACGACCTTTACGTCGGGGCCAACGAGATCATCATCGACGGCACGGTCGAAGGCGACCTGTTCGCCGCGGGCAGCTACGTCGAAATTAACGGCACGGTCACCGGCGACCTGTTCGCCGCGGCCGCCGGGGTGAATATCAGCGGCGTGGTCGCCGATGATGCGCGGGTGGCCGCGGCCGGCGTCGAGATCAGCGGCACGATCGGCGATGATCTGTTCATCGGCGCGGGCGGCATGGCGGGCGGCTTTTCCGCCCCGATCACGCTCGACAACCGCTCGATCGCCCAGGGGCTGTTTATCCGGCCCGCTACGGAAGTCGGCGGTGATCTCTTCGTCGGGGCCGGCGCCGGCCAGATCGCCGGGCACGTCGCCGGCGACCTCTACGCCGGAATGGGCGCCGTGACCCTGAGCGCCGTGGTCGACGGGGATGCCGAGCTGGGCAGCGACGCGATCACTGTGACCGACGAGGCCCGCGTGGCCGGTGAGCTGCGCTACGCCTCCAGCCAGGCGCAGTCCCTGCCTTCGGCCGTTGCTTCGAAAATCGTCTTCGAGCAGATCGTGGCGGTCGAGAGCCAACCGGTCAGCTTCTGGCAGACGGCCCTGAGCTGGACCTGGCGCACGGTGCTGATCCTGGCCGGCTTCCTGCTGCTCGGCTGGCTCGGGCTGCGCTACATGCCGCAGGCGATCCGCGGCCCGGCCGGGGTGCTGCGCCACGAGACGGGCAAAAGCGCCGTCACCGGCCTGCTGGCCGCTGTCGGCCTGATTTTCATCCCGCTCGTTACGATCCTGTTGATCGTCCTGATGGCGATCTTCTGGGGCGGCTTCCCGGCGGCCGTTCTCGGCCTGGCCCTGTTCAGCCTGCTGGCCCTGACGTGGATTTTCAGCCCGCTGGTCACCGGCTACTGGCTGGGGCGGCTGGTGCTGCCGGCGCAGACGCCGCTGGTCGCCCTGCTGACCGGGGTGGCGGTCGTGGTCATTCTCGGCCGGCTGCCGGTCCTGGGCGGCTTCGTCTACCTGATCAGCTTTGTCCTGGCTCTCGGTGCGATTCTGGTCCACCGCATGGGCCGCGGGGGTACCCCCGCG
>JBFFZG010000359.1:0-4824 GCA_041568735.1 Promineifilaceae bacterium (SeqCode) | reverse complement strand
GTGAAACTGAACCGCATCTGGCCGCTCGATTCCACGGTAGTCGGGCCAGTGATCATGCGTGATGAGCAGCACTTCACCATTTGAAGCCACCAGCGTTCCCAGGCCGTAGGCGACATCGACTTCCGCATAGACGCTGTGAGCGGCGACCCCGGTCTTTTCCACGGCGGCCGGGGCCAATAACGCGCCCTGCTTAAACTGCGTGATTTGTACCGTCGCCTGGAAAATAGCGGCTGTCACCGGGTCGTCCATGTTAAACGCAGCCGGGGCCCCCGGGTTCATGGCTGCGCCGGTGCCATTCTCCGGCGAACCACAGCCAATCGAGAAAAGGGCGCTGAAAACGACTAGAACTGAGAGGGTCGAGATCTTGAGGCGATGCATGGTGCCAACTCCTTGGGGATAGCCGGGTGACCGGCGGTTCGTTGAGTTGGCTACAGGCTCGCGGATCCCCATCCCCGCTCAGCGACCTGAACGTGACCCGCATACGCCCTGGCGTGACCAAAACGTGACCATGCCCCCCTTCCCCCCTGATTTTTGTTGACAACCGCAAAACCAATGGATTATCGTTATGGTTAAACGGAGAAACGGTCTCTGTGGCTGGACAGGCGGGGGCTTACACCATTCCGCGTTTGCCGTTTACAACCCATCAGACTCATACCACCCATCAAAACCGGCTGCGGCGCGGAGAGAGAAAGGAGAGGCGAACGATGGACGGCCTGATTCTGAACCTCCTTGGACCGTTTGCAGGCTCCCTCAACGGCGACCCGCTGAACAAATTTCGCACCAACCGCGTGCAGGCGCTGCTCATCTTTCTGGCGACTGAATACGCCCTGGGCAGGGATGCCCACCGGCGTGAAGGGCTCCTCGATCTCCTCTGGCCGGGCCTGCCTCAGCGGTCGGCCTACCAGAATCTACGGACGACCCTCTATCGGCTCAAAAAGGCGGTGCCTGATCTATCCGGCGGCGATGGGGAAACCCCGCTTCCCTTCCTTCGGGTCGACCGGCAGACGGTCGCCCTCAACCGGGCCTTCCCACTTGATGTCGATCTGGCTCGTTTTCAAACGCGTCTGCGCGGGCAGCCCCAGCAGTGGACCGCGGCCGTCGACCTGTATCGGGGTGACTTTCTTTCTGACTTTTCCCTGCCGGACGCGGCGACGTTTGAGGAGTGGGCCCAGGCCCGGCGATCCGCCTTCCGCCAGCAGGCGCTCGACGCCCTGGCCAGCCTGGCCACCCACTTCAACGACCATGGATTTCATGAAAAGGCGATGCCCTTCGCCCGCCGCCTGATCGAGCTGGAGAATCTGCGGGAGGACGGCTACCGCCAGCTCATGATCGCCCTGGCCGGCAGCGGCCGGCAGACGGAAGCGGTGACGCTGTACGGCGATCTCCATGCCCTGCTGCAGGTCGAACTGAGCATGGCGCCGGACGCAGCCACAACCGCCCTCTATGAGGCGATCAGCGGCGGCTCGCCGCGGACCGGCCGCCGGCTCGGCGGCAAGCTGCAGGGTTTTGAACTCCAGGAGCAGATCGGGGCAGGCAGCTTCGGCACCGTCTATCGGGCGCTGCAGCCGACGGTCGGCCGGGAAGTGGCGATCAAGGTCGTCCTGCCCAAATTCGCCAACGATCCCGACTTTATCCGCCACTTTGAGGTGGAGGCGCAGACGATCGCCCAGCTCGAACACCCCCACATTGTGCCGCTTTACGATTACTGGCGTGAACCGGACAATGCCTACCTGGTCATGCGCTACCTGCGCGGCGGCAGCCTGCAGGCGTCGCTTCGACAGGGTTCCTGGGAGCCGGCACGGGCGCTGGGGCTCGTCAACCAGATCTCGGCCGCCCTGCAGACCGCCCATGACCGGGGCATCATCCATCGCGATATCAAGCCGGGCAATATCCTTCTTGACGAGTCCGGCAACGGCTATCTCTCGGATTTTGGCATCGCCCACAACCTGCACACCGGCCGCTTTGCCGCTCAGGATGAACGCATTTTGACCTCGATCTCCTCGATCTCGCCGGAGCAAATACGCCGCGAGCCGCTCACCCCGGCCACCGACATCTACTGCTTTGGCGTCTTTCTCTATGAATTGTTGGCCGGCCGCCCCCCCTTCGGCGGCGCCTCCCTGGCCGATCTGCTCCACCGGCACGCCCACGAGCCCCTGCCTCCTTTGCAAAAGATCCATCCGGATTTGCCCCCTCAGGTAGATTTGGTTATCGCCCGCGCCACGGCCAAGGATCCGGCCGAACGCTTCGCGACGCCTCTGGCCCTCGCGGCCGCCCTGGAGGAGGCGCTGCGGGGAAGCAGCGGCTTCGCGCCGCTGCCGCCGGCCGCGGAAAAAATCGAGGTCGATAATCCCTATAAATGGCTGGCCCCGTTTTCCACGAGCGACGCCCACCTCTTTTTTGGCCGGGAGGAGATCATCGCCCGTCTCGTGGCCCGCTTTAACCAGGACGCCCGCTTCCTGGCGGTTATCGGACCCAGCGGATCGGGCAAATCGTCGCTGGTGCGAGCCGGTTTAATTCCCGCGCTCCGCCAGAATGGGGTCACAGGATCCGCCGCCTGGTATATCGTCGACATGATCCCCGGCAGCCA
Source organism: Promineifilaceae bacterium (SeqCode) (assembly GCA_041568735.1). Taxonomy (GTDB): domain Bacteria; phylum Chloroflexota; class Anaerolineae; order Promineifilales; family Promineifilaceae; genus WTJY01. The sequence continues at coordinate 2,237 of JBFFZG010000359.1, read as the reverse complement.
CCCGTTTGAGGAGCTCGAACTGGCCCTGGAGCGGGTCGCGGTGCGGGCGGTTCCCGGGCTGTATGACGAGATGAATCAGGATCCGCGCGGTATTCTGCGCGCCGTCCGCCGCAGCCTGCCGGACGACGAAACCCCGCTGCTGCTCGTCATCGACCAGTTCGAGGAGCTGTTTACGCTGGTCGAAGATGAAGAGCATGCCGGCCAGTTCCTGCGCGGGCTGCTGATCGCCTTAGAAGAACCCCATTCACCCCTGCGCGTGGTCATCACCATCCGGGCCGACTTTTTGGACCGGGTGCTCCTCGTTCCGGGGTTCAGCGACCTCGTCCGCAGCCACCACGAAATTGTCACCCCGATGGGCACCGAAGCGCTGACGCGGGCGATTCGCCGGCCGGCTGAACTGGCCGGGGTCAGGGTCGACCCTACCCTGGTGACCCGGCTCATCACCGACGTGCACGCCCAGCCGGGAACCCTGCCCCTGCTGCAGTACACCCTCTCCGAACTGTTCGAACGGCGGGAGGGGCAGCAGCTGACCATCAAGGACTATCGCGAATTTGGGGGGCTCCGACAGGCGCTTGGGCGCCGGGCGGAAGAAATTTTCGCCGGCCTGAAGGAAGACGAACAGGCTGCCGCCCGCCAGCTTTTCCTGCGCCTGATCACCCTGGGCGAAGGGGTGGAGGATACGCGGCGGCGGGTGCGCCGCAAAGAACTCCTGGCCCTCCAGGGGAAGGCGGATACGCTGACGAAAGAGGCCATGAAGGGAGCCATCGACGCCTTTGGCGGTGGGCGGCTGCTGGCCTTCGATTACGATCCGCTTGACCGCGAGCCGACCGTCGAAGTAGCCCACGAGGCGCTCATTCGGGAGTGGCCCCGGCTGGCCGGCTGGCTGGCCGACGCCCGGGAAGATATTCGCCTGCAGCGCGAGCTGGCAGCCGTCGCCCGGCAGTGGCAGGACAATCAGCATCCGGACAGCTACCTGCTGTACGGCAGCCGCCTGGCGGTTTTCGAAAGCTGGGCGGCCGGCACCTCCGTGGCCCTCACCGAGGCCGAACACGCCTTCTTAAAAATGAGCCTCGCGGCCCGGGACGAGCGCCATCGCGCGGAGGAAGAGCGGCGACAGCGGGAGCTGAAGACGGCCCAGGATCTGGCCCGGGAGCAGACGCGCCGGGCCGAAGAGCAAAGCACGGCGGCCCGAAACCTGCGCCGTCGGGCGCTTTACCTGGCCGGAGCCCTGGTCCTGGCCGTGGTCTTTGCCGGGGCGGCTTTTGGTTTTGGACGTGCAGCAACGAACAATGCCGACGAAGCTCTGGCCAATTTTGAGCGGGCGGCCACCAGCGAGGCGGCGGCCAGGGCCAGCGCCAGCCTGGCCACGACGCGCGAAGCGGAAGCGGCGGCCGAGCGGGAGGTGGCCCAGACCGAGGCCATGATCCGGGCCACGGCCGAGGCGGCCGCCGACAGGGAGCGGGACGCGGCCCAGATCAGTGAGCGGGCGGCCCTGGAGGCGTACAGTCTCTCCCTGGCGGCCAACGCCCGGCAGGCGCTGGAAGCCGAGGAAACCGATCTGGCCCTGCTGCTGGCCCTGGCGGCCAACAACATTGACCGGCCCCCGGAAGCCGCCTGGCAGGCGCTGCTCGACGCCGCTTACGCCCCCGGAACGCGCCGGGAATACCGCTTCGGCGGCAGGATTCCCAGGCGGATCCATCCCCTGCCCGATGGTCAATCGGTGCTGGTCGGTTTGAGCAGCGGGGAGCTGCAGCGGGTGGACCTGGAGAGCGGTGAGATCCTGTCGGTCCTGACGAGGCACGGCGACGGCGTGGCCTCCATCGATGTGAGCCCGGACGGGCGGCGCGCCCTGTCTGGAGATTTGGATGGGGTGGTCATTCTGTGGGATCTGGAGACGGGGAAGGTCATCCACCGGCTGACCGGTCACGGTGACCCGGTCGAAGCCCTGGCGTTTACGCCCGACGGCCGGCGGGCGGTGACCGGTGAAAATGGCGGAGGGGTACCGGGTGAGCTGATCGTGTGGGACCTGGAGAGCGGTCAGGTGCTCGGCCGTTTCGGAGGTTCTCTCGATCAGCATCCGGAGGGGATTACCGCCCTGGCCCTGCTCGAAAATGGACGAACCGCCCTGGTCGGCCTGGGCAGTTACGAAAACAACAACCCCAATACGATTGTGGTCTGGGACCTGGAGGTGGGCCAGATCGCCTGGAAGCTTGCGTCCCCCAACAATATCTCGATTC
>JBFFZG010000358.1:0-4834 GCA_041568735.1 Promineifilaceae bacterium (SeqCode) | reverse complement strand
GTCGCCGACCGGCAGGCCGACCTGCTGGCCGGGGCGGCCAATCCCCTGCTCTATTTTTACGAGCTGCGCGGGATGTTCCGCGAAGGGGAGACGGTCTTCGGGCAGGCGGCGGACGCCCTCCGCCCCCCCCCGGCCGCCAACGGCGACTGCGACCGCCGCGCGGCGCAGATCTGCGAACAGATGCGCGCCAACCAGGCCTTTTTCATCTACCGGCGCGGGGGCGTGCCGGAAGCCACCGCCCTGCTCGAGGCGAGCGTCGACCGGCTGCGTGCCCTGGCCGATCCCGATGGGCTGCGCTACGCGATCCGCTATCTCGGCATGGTCTACGGCATGGCCGGCCGCTGGGATGAAGCCCATGACGCCATTCGCGAGAGCCTGGCGCTGGCCCGGGCGGCCGGGCAGCCCTGGGAGATCGCCCTGCTGACGGGCTACCTGGGCCACACGACCTACGATCACGGGGGGTTCGACGAATCGCGCCGCTATTTTCTCGAAGCGCTGGACATGGGACGGACGCTCGGCGATCTCTACCTGCTGTCCTACACGCTAAATATGCTCAGCCGCACCTGCCTCGCCCTCGGGCTGTACGACGAAGCCCGGCAGCTGATCGATGAGAGCCTCCATCTGTCGCTCGAATCCAACGATCCCTACAGCGCCGGCACGAGCCTGATGATGGCCGGTTTGCTCGCCCGCAAGACCGGCGATCCGGCCGCCGCCCGCGATTGGTTCCGCCGCAGCCAGGCGGTTTTCGCCAGCTGCGGCGACCGCTACCACGTCGAGCGGGCGACTCTGAATCTGGGGTACACCGCCCTGGCGGCCGGCGACCCGGTCGAAGCGGCCCGCCTCTTCTCCGAGGCGATCCAATCGGCAGCCCGCCGGCAGAACACGCGCAATGTGCTCGGCGGGCTGGCCGGCCAGGCGATGATCAGAGCCCGGGCGGGCGACGCGCTCGCCGCCTATCGGTGGGCCGCCTGGATCGGCCGCCATCCGCTGGCCGACCTGGAGACCCGCCACCGGGTCGATCGGCTCCGCTCCCAGCTGGCCGCCGACCTCACCCCTCAGCAGCAGGAAGCCCTCACTGCGGAGCTGGAGTGCCCCCCGGACGACCTCGAACTCCCACCGACTGATTCCCCCATCTGATCGGTTCGACCCTTTTTTCTTTTTCACCCTGGTTCAAACGCCCCGCCGAACGGCCGCCAAACACCGGCCGATCTACAATGCGGTCAGATGTAAAATTCAAACGGTTCCCGCCGGACCAACCCGGGGGAACCGGATCAGGTGAAGGTGACATGCAACCAGAACACGCACAACAGAACCATCTTTTTACCCTGCGTCTGTGGGGAGAAGAAGCGGAGACCGGGGAGCTCGAATGGCGCGGCCAGCTCTACCACGTCCAGAGCAGCACCACCCGCTATTTCCAGGAATGGGCAGCGCTGATTCCGCTGCTGCTGCGCATGCTCCGGGAGACGGGGGCCATGGAAATCGACCAGGCGGCCGGCCGGGCCGGGAACGAAGACTGCGGCGATCCCCCCGATTAGCGCCGGCCGGTCGATCAGGAACCGGTTGGGGAGCCGCTCTCCTCGCCTCCGTCGTCCTCTTTTTCATCGTCCTTATCGTCGTCTTTGTCGAGCCGGGCCAGCCCTTCGAGCACGAGGGCGTGGAGAGAGTCTTCCGGGAATTCCCCATCTTCGTCGGCCGGCAGCACCGCCGCGTCCGTCAGCAGGGCCATTCCCTCTTCGATCGTATCGATCCCCCAGATGGTGAACTGCCCCTGGCGCACGGCTTCGACGACCTCCTCTTTGAGCATCAGCTCTGGAATGTTGGCGGCCGGAATGATCGCCCCCTGCTCCCCGGTCAGCCCCTGCAGCCGGCAGATCTTGAAAAAACCCTCAATCTTTTCGTTGACCCCACCGATCGCCTGAATCTCTCCCATCTGGTTGACCGACCCGGTCACCCCGATATGCTGCTTGATCGGCAGGCCGGACAGGCTGGAGAGCAGGGCGAAGAGCTCGGCCGCCGAGGCGCTGTCCCCGTCGATGCCGCTGTAGGCCTGTTCGAAGGTGAGGCTGGCCGATACGGAAAGCGGCCGCTGCTGGGCATAGGTGCCGCCCAGGTAGCCGATCAGGATCAGGAGCCCCTTGTCGTGCAGCGAGCCGGTCAGCTCGACCTCGCGATCGATATTGATGATGCTCCGCTCCCCCTGGAAGGCACGGGCGGTGATGCGGCTCGGCCGGCCGTAGGAGTAATCACCGTCGTCGATAACGGACAGCCCGTTGACCTGACCGACCACCCGGCCGGTCGTGGAGATAAAGACAAATCCTTCCTGAATCGATTCCTGGGCGTGAATTTCACTCAGGTTGGCCCGCTCGGTCCATTCCTGCAGAGCCCGGGTGACATCGCAGGCCTCGACGACCGGGTGCCCCTCGCTATGGGACCAGAAGCTCGCTTCGCGGACCAGGTCGGCGATGAGCTCAAAGCGGGTGCTCAGATAGAGCTGGTTGTCGGCGAGCCGGGCGCCGTAGTTGACCACTTCAGCCACCGCCGCCGGATTGAAGTGGGATAGCTTTTCCTGGTGGCAGAGGGTGGCGACAAACTGGGCATAGGCCGTCTCGTTGTCCGGGCTGCGGGTCATTTTCCAGTCAAACTGGACTTTCACCTTGAACAGCCGGTTGAATCCTTCCTCAACCCGGTAGAGGCGGTGGTAATCATTGGAGCCGCCCAGCAGAACCACCTTGATATTCAGCGGGACCGGTTCCGGATCGAGCGACTTGGCCAGGACCTGGTTGCCGTCGGTCCGGTCGTTCGGCTGGAGCTGGATCTCCCGCGCCTTGAGCGCCCGTTTGAGCGCCTCCCAGGCGTTCCGGTGGCCCATCAGGTCCCGCACGTTGAGCAGCAGAAAGCCGCCGTTGGCCCGGTGGAGACTGCCTCCCTTGATATTGGTGAAGTGAGTCGTGTGCTGGGCCTCGTACTCGATGCGGCCGATCAGGTTGGAATAGCGCGGGTTGAGCTCGGTCACCACCGGAGCTCCCTTCAGGGCGGCATTGTCGACGACGAGATTGACCTCGTAGCGCCGCAGATCCGGCCCCCGCTCCTCTTTTTCTTCTTCCCCTTCGGGGGGGAAGAAGTCCGAAAGATTCTCGAGCACATCCTCGAAGACCTGATCGAAATACCGGCGCACCGCCTCGTGCTCCTCGTAGCTGGCGTGCAGCCGCTCGAAGTAATGGGAGATGGTGTTCTCAGCGACCTCGCGCCCCAGGTTTTCCATCTGCTCCCGCGTGTCGATATCGAGCTCGCGCATTTTGCGGTAGACCTCTTCCAGCCGTTCATCCCAGACTTGCCGCTTCTTTTCCCAGGCGGCGTATTCGTCGACCGGCAGCTGGCGCAGCTCTTCCGCGGTCATCGCCCGCCCATCGATCAGGGGCATGATCTGGAGACCGGATGGGGTGCTGATCGTCGTCATCCCCTCCCGGCCGGACTGCAGGCGGATCTCCTCGAGGATGACATCCCGCCCTTCCTTGTACGATTGGCGAATATTTTCCGTGTCGGCCCGGAAGCTGTCCGAGTCGAACACCTCGGTGAGATCTTTTTTCAGGGCGCTGACCAGCTCGTGCATGTCGTCGCGGAGCTGCTGCCCGAGACCGGCCGGCAGACTGATGATATGGGGCTGGTGGGTTACCTTGAAGTTGTGGACGTAAACCAGGTCATCCGGGGTGGCCATGCGGGATGCCTGCCGCTTGAGAAAGCGCTCGATCGTGGTGGTCAGCTCCAATCCGGTTTCCCCGATGACAAAAATATTGTACCCCTGGCTGCGAATGTTCAGGCCAAATTCCAGGGCGCGAACCGCCCGGGGCTGGCCGATAATCGAGTCTACCGGCTCTAAATCGGCCGTCGTTTCGAAAGTAAAACGGCCGGGATCGCAGTTGAGCCTGAGCTGCTCCGGCTCAAGTCGGCGAATGGTCATAAATCGTTTCCTTAAAATTAGCAGAGTATGGCCGGCGAATGGGTGTGCACACCGGGGCGTAATCCATAAAATTGTCCGGTTCGCCGGTCCGGATTGGCGGGATAATACCAGTCTGTACCGGGTCGGCAAGCAAAAGGGGGCGGAATTTAAGTTCTGCTGACTATTGACCGGCCGGCCGCGCGGCCCCGAAGGCAAAAAAAAAGCCCGCCTGGGCGGGTCGAGGAATTATCGGCAGTGATCCGGGGGTTAAAATGGAAAACCCCGCCTTTTTTGAGGAGGTGGGGTTTTCAAGAGAGTCGCCGTAGCACTTAGACTGCCGTAGGAGGCAGTGCTACGGCGCAGAGACTATTACTACTATGGTCCACTTGCACCACCTCCTTCTTTTAAAGATTGCGTGTTGATCGATAAAATGATAGGCGCATTATGTCACACGGTCGCCGGGCTGTCAACCTCTTCTAACAGTCATTCACCTAGGTATTCTGTCCTGAAGCGGCCGGCCGGAAGCTCCTTTCCCTGGCCGCCGGCCGGACTCCGCGGGGAGCTACCGCCGCGCCCCCACGGCCGATTTCACGGGCAGATCACGGCCGAATCCACCAGAAAACAATCAACGTTAAAAGGCATCGCGCGCGTTTTGCGCTAAACTCGAATCCAATGAAACGTCTGTACCTCCCGTTCCTATCGCTGATTCTGCTCCTGCTGGCGGTCCCTTCCCAGGCCGCCCCCCCCGCCGCCCCCGTCGATTGGCGGTTTGGGATCATCGACACCTTTGTCGATCCGGCCGCCGCCGGCGCCAGCGGCGCCGCCTGGACCCGGGTCGTCTTCCAGTGGGCCGACGTCCAGGCCGGCGGACCCGGCACCGGGTCCTCCCGCGTCGGC
>JBFFZG010000357.1:0-4901 GCA_041568735.1 Promineifilaceae bacterium (SeqCode) | reverse complement strand
GTATCCCGGTGCTTGTCAATTTCGATCGCCAGCTTCTGATTGGTCAAAAGCAGCTCCCGCGTGCGGCTGCGCACCCGGTCCTCCAGGGTGGCGGACAGCTCACGCAGCTCTTTTTCCCGCTCGGTGACCGCCGTCCGCATGGCCGTGAAGGCTTCGATCAGCACCCGGATCTCCTCGTCCTTGCCGGCCGTCGAGGGCAGGGGGATATTGGATTCGCCCGACTTCAAACCCAGGGCGGCGTCGGCCAGCCGGCTGATGGGAATGGTCAGCCGGGTGGTGAAGACGATCGCCAGGATATTGCCGGCCAGCAGGGTGAACATGACGGTGGTGAAGGCGATCGCCATGGTGGTCGACGTCAGCTCCAGGATCGATTTCATCGGCCGGCTGGCCACAATGGTCCAGCCCAGGTGGGGTATTTCCTGGGAGCTGTAGAGATATTCCACCCCATCGCGAAACAGAATCGTGGTGGTGGGGAGCGGCATGGCGTCGTCTTCAAACGCAAGGCCGGAGGCCGCGGCCGGGAGCGCAGCCCCGGCTTCGCCCGCCATCAGATCGGCGTAGCTCGTCCGGTTGAGCTGCTGGTCGAGATTGGGATGGACGAGCACCCGGTGATCGGCACCCAGAACGAACACTTCGTAATCCTTGCTCTGGTGGCCGGCGATCAGCAGGCTGGCCAGGTTGGTCAGGGGAACCGGGCTGCCCAGCACGGCGGCCGGCCGGCCGTCTGCGCCCAGGATCGGCGTATGCATGTGCATGACGAGGTTGTTGTTGAAGAGTCCGGGGGCGATGAACCAGGACTGTTCCCCCGCAGCTGCCTGGCGGAACGAATCGATGCTCTGGATGTTCACCTTTTCCTGCTCGCGGCCGGTCAGCAGAATCTGTCCGGAAAGGTCGACAATCGCCAGCTGGCCATACCGGTTGTAGAGGGCCAGCGAGCCGGCCAGTACCGGCTCCTGGCGGGCCGGCTCCAGGCTGCGAATATCCGGCAGCGAGGCGATTGCCTGGGCGTCGAGCAGCAGTTCGTGCAGGTAGGTGTCCAGCTCCCGGCCGACCGATTTGGAGATGTTGTTGAGCTCCCGTTTCGCCTGCTCGACCAGGGTCTGGCGCTCCAGACGAATGAGAACGTAGCCGGCCAGGGCGAGCGGCAGGGTGCCAAAAACTAAGAGGAGAAGCAGCAGGCGTCGATTGAGGGTCGTGATCGAGATCTTTCCAAACATAGATTGAGACGAAAGGTTGGCGTCTGTCACCCGCAAACCGGGTGGATTCATCTCCAGCTGGGTTGGCAAGGTCGACGACAGGTCGGGGTGTGTCTCGATGCGGTTCCCTGAAAGGGAGGTCAGGCGTAGGGAACGGATCCGAGTGGTTGGAGGGGAGAGAACGATGCGAGACCCTTTGATACTGCTGCACCCAATTCCCCCTAAGTATAAACAATCCCCCTCAAAAAGATCTGAAAATGGGGCCAAAAAACAGGACTTTAGTACCGATACGGGACTTTAGTACTGCCTGGGGGTGGGGATTCAAGAGCGGCGGCGGGCGCGCAGGAAAACGGCGCCGAAAAGCCCCAGCCCGACGACGATCATGCCGACGGCCGCCGCATCCGACGTGGCGGCCGCCGTCACCCGGCGCGCCGAGAGCAGCGGCGCCGGCGTGGGTGTCCCGGTCGGCGGCGGCGTGCGCGTGGCTGCGGCCGCAGGGCTGGGAGACGGGGTCATGGTCGCCGCAGAGGTCGCGGCAGCGGTGATCGATGGGGTCGCGGCCATAGTGGCCGATGGGGTCGCCGATGGGGTGGGCGACGGGCTGGGGGTGGCGGTTGCGGCCGGCGCCGGGGTTCGGGTGGCCGCTGTCGTGGCGACGTTGGTGGCCGCCGGCAGCGAACCACCGCCGGCTGCTGGCGGCTGCGGGGCCCCGCCTTCGGTCGATTGGACCAGGTAGAAGACCCGCCCGCCGATCATGCAGTAGTTGCCGGCCGATTGGCCGCAGGGAGCCGCCGGCAGGGTGATGGTAAAAAATCCCCCCTGGGCGCTGATCGTCCGCTGCCCGCCGGCCATGTCGGCCAGGACGGCCGTGGGAGCCGTCGCCTCGACGCGGATGACCCGCTCGCCGGGCACGCGGGAAAAGAGAACGTGTGTCGACTGCTTTCCCTGGGCCAGCTTGATGTGGGCCGCCTCGTCCCACTGCACCCGCCGGCTGGCCTCGGTGCCGGCCATGTAGCGGACGGCGACGCGGTAGGCGTCGAAAGCCGGCCGCCGGCTGCCATCCCGGCGCAGGAGTCCGAACGGCTCCGGGTTGGCCCCGATATCACTTTCGAGATCCTTCATTTTATAGATGGCGATGCGCTGAGCGCCCGCAGCCAGGCTCAAGGCGAAGGCCTGGGGGATGAAGGCGGCCTGCTCCTGCTGGGTCACCCAGAAGGTCCAGTTGGGGACCGGCCAGGTCGGATCGTCGGCCGGCGGGGCGTTCGTTTCGACCACCCAGATCGGCTTCACGATGCCCCGGCCGTTCATCATGCCGTAAAAGGCCTGGATAATGTCGTACATGACGGCCGGCTGGAAGTAAAGATGGGCGGTGGCCACGTCGAAGTAGTAGTTGTTGGCCGCCGCGTTGGGATCCTGGATGAGCGCGTCGAGCAGACGGGCGAAGTACTGCTCCCGGCCGTAGTTGGCGTCCCAAAAATAGGTAAAGGCGCTCATGTGAACCTGGGCGTTGGGGTTGGTTTCCTTGATCGTCAGGTAAGCGACCTTGATCAGCTGGGCGAAATCCTCGACCGAGCCGTCCCAGGTGTGGCCGGGTGCGTTTTTATCCCAGACATCCGGCTCATTCCAGATGACCCAGTTGTTGATAACGCCGCTGTAGCGGCCGGCGGCCGTGCGCACGAAGGCGGCCCAGGTGTTGCCGGGATCGGTGTGGGGCAGGTAGAGCCCCCGCGGGATGCCGTTCTCCGCTCGGGCCCAGCCGGGCAGGCCGATCAGCAGGCCGACGACCCGACGGCCTGCCGCCGCTTCGCCGCTGATCTGGGCGTCGGAAACGCGGGGGGTCCAGCTGCCCGGGCCGCCGGCCTGCACGTCGGCCCACTGGAAGCGCACGCGGGTCCAGGCGGCCCCGGCCGCCCCGGCCTCGCCCGGCGCCTCGTAGGTCTCGACGATGCCAAAGCGCCAGTCGACCGGGGCGGCCGGGGAGACGGCGCGCGCCGGGCCGGCCGTCATGGCGGCCAGAAAGAGCAGGAAGAGCAGGATGAGAGCGCGGTGGTTCTTTTTCATCGAAAAGTAAGGGCGGCGGATCAGGATTGGCGGCGGGCGCGCAGGAAAACGGCGCCGAAGAGCCCCAGACCGATGACGATCATGCTGACGGCCGCTGCATCCGACGTGGCCGCGGAGGTGAGCCCCTCGCTCGACAGGAGCGGAACCGGGGTCGGCGTCGGCGTCCGGGTCGGCAGCGGTGTGGCCGTCGGGCTGGCGGTGGCCGTCGCGGTCGGGCTGGGGGTAGGGGTGCTGGTCGCCGTGGCGGTGACGGTTAGCGTGGGTGTGACCGTGGCGGTGGCGGTGGCGGTCGGGGTCTCGCTCGGGGCGGCCGTCGGGGTCGCTGCCGGTTGGGTGGTGCCGGCGGCGGCCGGCGTGGTTTCGGCCGGGGCAGCGGATGGCGGCGCCGCCACCTGGGCCGGCGTGGGCTGCACGGCCCGCCCTGTCTCGATCGACGGCGGCTGGACCGTGCCGCCGGTGGCCGACTGCAGCAGGTAGAAGACCGGTCCGCCGATCATGCACTCCCCGGCGATGACGTGATTGCAGGGAGCGCCCGGCAGATTGATGACAAAGGAGCCGTTCTGCGCCTGGATCACCTGGGTGTTGCCGTACATGTCGGCCAGGATGCCGGTCGAGGCGGTGGCGTCGATGCGCACTGCCTGGGGGGCGGCGATGCGGGAGTAGACGACGTGGGTCGTCTTATCCCCCTGAATCATGCGGATGTGGGCGGCGTTGTCGAAGCGCATGCGCCGGGTCTTTTCGGTGCCGGCCAGGTAGAGGACGGCCGTCCGGTAGGCGTCGAAAGCCGGCCGGTAGCTGCCATCCTCCCGCACCAGGCCAAACGGCTCCGGGTTGCCCGCCCGATCTCCCGGCTTGTCCCGCATTTTATAGACGGCGATCCGCTGGGCGCCGGCCGCCATCGAGAGGGCGAACACCTGTGGAATAAAGGCGGCCTGCTCTTCCTGGGTCACCTGGAAAGAAATTTCGGAAACCGGGTAGGCGGGATCATTCGACGGGGGCGCATTCGTTTCCACCAGCCAGAGCGGCTTGTAGATCCCCCGGCTGTTCATCATGTAGTAGAAAGCCTGGACCAGGTTGTAGATCGTACTGGGATGAAAATAGAGATGGGCGGTGGCCACGTCGAAAAAATAGTTGTTGGCGGCCGCATCCGGATCCTTGCGGATCGCGTCGAGCAGACGGGCGAAATACTGCTCCTTGCCGAAATTGGCGTCCCAGAAATAGGTGAAGGCGCTCATGTGAATGACCGCGCTCGGATCGGTTTCTTTGGCGACCAGGTAGGAAATCTTGATCAGGCGGGCGAAATCGTCGACCGTCCCATCCCAGCTGTGGGCCGGCGAGGTCGTGTCCCAGATATCCGGCTCATTCCAGATGATCCAGTGGTTGATGACCCCGTTGTAGCGGCCGACGGCGGTGCGCACATAGGTGGCCCAGGTGTTGTTGGGATCCCGGTGGTCGAGGTAGAGGCCGGCCGGCAGCCCGTTTTCGTCTTTGGCCCACTGGGGAATGCCGATCAGGAGACCGGTCACGAGCCGGCCGCTGGCCACCTCGGCGTTGATGGTGTCGTCGCCGACCCGGGAGGACCAGGTGCCGGGTCCGCCGGCCTGCACGTCGGCCCACTGTCAGACGACCCGGGCACAGGCGGCG
>JBFFZG010000356.1:0-4936 GCA_041568735.1 Promineifilaceae bacterium (SeqCode) | reverse complement strand
TTAAACCCCTTGGCCAGGTCGCTCGAATAGCGGGTGCTGCGGCTGTCGCCGGGCAGGGTGGTGAACCCGACCTGGTTGTTGGCGATGAAGTGGATAGTACATCGGGTCGTGTAGCCGGCCAGGTTGGTGAAGTTGAGCGTCTCGGCCACGACCCCCTGGCCGGGAAACGAGGCGTCGCCGTGGATCTGGATCGGCAGCGAGGAGTTGGGATCGAAGCGGGGAGCGCCCGGCTGGTTGATCTCCGATCCGGCCGCGCGGGCCATGCCGTTGACGACCGGATTGACATGCTCGAGATGGCTCGGGTTGGCGGCGATCTTGACATGCAGGCCGCTGCTGAGGGCCCGCTCCGCACCCTGGTGGTATTTGACATCGCCGATCTTGCCCAGGTAGCCGGAGGCGCTGATTTTCGTGTCGCTGACCGGATCCTGGAATTCGCGCAGGATATCCGCGTAGGGCTTGTTCAGCACGTGGGCCAGAACGTTTAACCGGCCGCGATGGGCCATTCCCAGCAGGACGGAGCGCACGTTGAGCTCAATCGATCGGCCGATGATCTCGTCGATTACCGGCACCATCATATCGAGCCCTTCGATCGAGAAGCGCTTCTTGCCGACGAACGCCTTGTGCAGAAATTGTTCGAAAATTTCGACCTTGATCAGCCGCTTCAGCAGGCGCAGGGCGTTGTCGCCGTCCGGATCAAAGTCCTGGCGGAAGCGGTGGGATTCGGCCGCATCGCGCAGCCAGCTGCGCTCCTGCGGATTGGTCAGGTGATCGTAGTCGTAGCCGGTGGCCGCGCAGTAGACTTCGCGCAGGGCGGCGATCGCCTCGTAAGCGGTCCGGGTTTGCTGGGTGATCGGCCCGCCCACCAGACTGGAGGGGAGGGCGTGCAGTTCCTCGACGGTCAGCCCGTGATAGGCCGGATCGAGCGTCGGGTCGGATGGGGGTTCGAACAGCGGGTTGGTGCCGGCGTCGAGATGGCCGTACTCCCGAATCGCCTGCGCCAGATTGGCGACCGCCATCGCTTTTTCCAGCTGACCGCCCGGCAGGGTCGGGGCGATCCCGGCCGCGGCCGCAGGCATGGCGGCCCCGTTGGTGCGGCCGTCGACCGCTTCCATCGGAGTCCAGCGCTCGAAAATCGCCCGGGTTCTGGGGTCGACCGCAGCGGGGTCCTCCTGGTAGCGGGCGTAGAGTTCGAGAATATAGCCGGCGTTGGGTCCGTGAAAATCGATCAGGTTGTCCATAACGCTCTCTAAGACAATGATGGCGACACGTACCGATCGTACATTGTCGCCAGGCCGCTCGCTATCCTTTTCGCGAAGTCAATGGGTTACACGGATTAACCATAGCAAATTTTGCCGGTTTTTTCCAGCCCGAACCAATGTGTTTCAAACGGCCGTCATGATCGCGGTCAGCAGCAGGATCGCAGCCGCGCAGCCGACGTTGACCCAGAGGAGCCGGATCTCCACCGCCTGGATTTCAGCCCGCCGGGCGGCGGCTGTTTCCGGTTTCTGGCGGGCCAGCAGCTGCAGGCGGTTCATTTCCGGGTAGAGCACAAACTGCAGGTAAAGGGTCAGGGCCGCCAGCAAACCGAAGGCGATGTGCTTGAGCAGCATCGCCCAGGCCCAGACGCCGTCCAGAACGAGAAAGCCGCCGTAGTTGACATCCCAGGTCATCTGAAAAAAGCCGGTGACGAGCAGCACAATCAGACTGCCGTTGATCCAGGGGACCAGGCGTCGCTGCAAATCGACCCACAGGTTGTCGTCGAGCTCCTGCCGGCGCCAGGCCGGCAGCGTCAGCAGGACGGTTGCCGCCAGCCCGCCCAGCCAGATGACGGTGCCGAGCAGATGGAGCCAGTACGAGAGGGAGAGCAGAATCAAAGACATGGATGGCGTGGCCAGAACTGAGAGGATGCTTTCAAAACCGCGCGGCGGCCGGCCGTTCCCACCGCCAGCCCAGAATTGTAGCAGATTCCCCAACTCCCAACTCCCAACCCCTATCCCCCCTTCTCCATCCCCTTCAACGCGTCGTAAGCCGGCCGCGGTGTGCTGTCCGGGTTGGTAATCGCCCACCAGTACTGCTCATCGGCCGGGGTCCAGGCATTGTCGGCGAAAAAAATCGTCGTCATCAGCCCGATCCAGGGGGACCATTCCTGCCGGGCATAGGCATAGGCGCGCACCAGGTAGTCGGCCTGCTCGGCCGGGGTCACGGCGTGCCAGGCGTAGGGGGAGTCGGGGCGGCTGTCGGTGGTCCAGCCCATTTCGAGGATGGCGATCTGCTTGTCGGCATCCCCGTTTTCGACCATGATGCGGCGCATATCCTCGACGTGGCGAAAAACGTGCCAGCGAAACTGGCCGTATTGCGGATGGTCGGCGATCTCGTCGGGCGAAAGTTCGGGTGGAGCCTTGTAGCCGGGGGCGTTGATCCCCAGGACGTCGAAGAAGGCGCCGCCGCCGGCGGCGTACATCTCCCGCAGGAAGCGGTCATCCGGCATCGCCTCCGGCGGCTCCGTGCCGGTCGGGGCGAGCCCGGCCGAAATGACGATCGCCCCGGGGTCGGCCGCCTTAATCGCCCGGTAGCACACCTCGAGCAGGGCGACATAGCCGGCCGGATCCGGGGCGGCGTCTCCCCACTCCCGGCTCAGGTTGGGCTCGTTCCAGACCTGGTAGGCGGCGATCCGCCCCCGGTAGCGAGCCGCCAGGGCGCCGCAGAAATCGCCGAAGTCCCGCAGATCGGCCGGCGGCTGGTTTTCGGTGACCGGGATCCCCTGCTCGTTGTAGACTATGACCGACCACAGCGGCTGGCGGTCGATGCGCACCACCAGCTTGAGACCGGCGTTGTTGACCGCCTGGACGATTTGATCCGGCCGCCACCAGTCGTATTCCCCCCTGGCCGCCCCCTCGATATCCCGCCAGGCGAATTTTTGCTTGACCCAGCCGAAGCCCATCTCCTGCACGAGCGACAGATCTTTCTGCAGGGCCCACAGATCCCACCACTGGGAGAGATGCACCCCGTAGGCCGGCGAGTCGAATACGAGAGTCATGTCCTCGGGGGGAAGCGGGTTGAGCTCGACGGCCGGGACCGGCGGCGGCGCGCAGCGGACGACCGCCAGCAGGAGCAGGGCGGCCAGCAGGCCACGAATCAGGTTCGGCGGGAAAGCGCAGGTGGGCATGGCGGGCAAGGGGGTTAAATCCAGCTCACGAAAGGTAGGAGGGGGTCCCCGGCCGGTCGACCGGGGACCCCCTGCAGTTAAGATCGGCTCAGGGCCGCTTTTCCATACCGGCCAGCGCGCCAAAGGCCGGTCGGGGCACCCCGTTCGTGTCGATAATGCTGTAGGGGACCGGATCGTCGGTCGGCCCGTTCCCCTTGTTGCCAAAGTCGAAGTTGAAGGCGAAGGCCAGCCAGACATCCCCGGAGTCGTACATCTGGTTGAAGGCCTGCACCAGGTACTGGGCCTGTTCCTCCAGCGTGTTGTCCTGGGCGAACCCAAACCCCTCCGGGTAGGTCTCATACCCTTCCGTCGAAGCCCAGCCAAACTCGGTCACGCACAGCTTCATCCCGGGGTTTACCGCCTGGACCTTATCGGCATAGGTGTCGATGGTCGTTTTGAAGCTCCAGCTGTGGTGCGGATTGTCAAACGGCCCGCGGAAAAAGGCGGTAGCCGCTTCGGGGAAGCTCCCGGTCTGGTCGAAGGCGATGTCCGGCGGGATGTTGTAGCCGTTGTGGTGGGCGCCGACACAGTCGGCATAATCAAGCATGCCGGCCGCCAGGGCCCGATCGAGCCAGGCGAAATCATCGGCCCAGCGCACCCAGTCCCCGTCGCCGGTCGGGGAGAGCGCCCCGCTGATGACGATGACGTTCGGATCGGCCCCCTTGATCGCCTCATGGGCCACCGACAGGAAGCGGACGTAGTCCTCCGGGCTGATCCCGTTGGCCGTCTGCCACTCCCGGTCGAGGTTCATTTCGTTCCAGACTTCAATGGCGTGGATCTGGCCAGGGTAGCGGGCCAGGAGCTCGCGCAGGAAGTTGGCGTAGATGTTGTAGTCATCGGGGGGACCAATTTCGTTGGCGGCGGAGCGGGTCCAGGGTGGGGCGGCAACGATGCTGAACATCAGGCACAGCCCTTTCTTGTTGGCCTCGTCGACCACGCCATCGTAGAAGAACCACTGGCGGTCCTCCGGGCTTGGTTGGACCAGCGGCCACTCGAGCTGGACCTTGACCCAGTCCATGTTGAGCTGATTTTTAACCACTTCCATGGCGAAGGCCGGGTCGCCGACCACGGCGTGGGATTGAACCCCGTAGCCAAAGCGGTCGGCCGGCCAGGGGCTGGTGCAGCCGGCCGCTTCCGGCGCGGCGGGTTCCTCGGGAGCCGGATCGGCCGGGGTTTCCGCCCCGGTTTCATCGACCATCACCGGGGGCGGCAGGGTCGCCGGCTCGCCGGCCGGTTCAGTGGGGGGCGGGTTGTCGACCAGGGCGCTGGGGCCAGGGTCTTCGACCGCCGGCAGCGCCTCCGGTTCGGCGCCGCCGCCGCAGGCCGTGGTCAGGAGAACGAATAAAACGAAAAGCCCGAAGGCGAGAAATTTCTTCTGGATGTGCATATGCCGTCCTTTACTTTCCAATGGGAGATTGGAAGGGCGCCCACCGCCCCGTCTGCCGGAGCGGTGGGAAAAAAGAGCGCATTGTGGCTTCCGCCAGAATGCGCTCTTGGGATGGTCAGGGGCGGATGCTGCCGGCTGGTTCCGGGTGGTTAGCCGCCACCCATGACGCGCCGCAGCGTTTCACAGGCGGGACAGCTGCCGTCCTTGCGGACCATGGCGTAGCCGGCCTGCGGGTCATCGCTGTACAGCGTGAAGTCGACGTTGAAGACAATGGCCATGCGGACCTTGCCACTGTTGGCCGATAGGCTGATCGCCTCAGCCAGCCACTGGGCGTGCTGGGCGAC
>JBFFZG010000355.1:0-4936 GCA_041568735.1 Promineifilaceae bacterium (SeqCode) | reverse complement strand
CCGGCGTCCGTCCCTCGCCAGGAGATTTGGGTTGACGCTGACTTAGCCAGGCGTTGGGAGGCTGCCCCAGATTCTTTAGGCTGGTTGGAAACCGGTGCCGGCATGGATATCGAAGCGGCGGTTTCCATCGCATCCATTGGGAAACCGACGATCCTCGAATATGCTCAACAGTCTTTTGAAAAGGCGAATGTAGGGGTCAGTCAGCTCAAGGTCGAGCAACTGCTGCAGACTCGCCCATCCATACGACCGCACTACCGGATTTCGCCAACCGGGCAGCTGCAGATCGATTATGCTGAGGAACGTCTCGTGACCGTTCTCAATGACCTGCTCTTCCATGTATCTCATGCAAGCCGTCATCTGGGAATGATTGAGGCCCTGCGGGGGGTTTTGTTCACCCTAAAAGGGACGGCTTCTGTGTGAGTTAAGGAATTCCCACAGATTCCGATTTCAGGTTCCCGATATTCTGGCTGGAAAAAAAAAAGGCCCCGAGACATCGAGGTCTTTGCGCTTTATACAGCCCGGGGACTCCCCTGGATTCGCCCGGCTCAATTGCGGGGGCTGACGATTTGTACCCTGCCGGCCTGCACCGGGTCCTGCCGATCATCGACACCGGCAGCCAGGTAATCGGCCTCGCCGTCGATCGCACAGGCCGGCAGATCATCCTCCTTGGATCTCGCCTCACGGCCGGCGGTAATACGTCCCCCGGCCGTGCCCCTCTCGAACAATCAGCCCCAGCTCGCGCAGCTTCTTGAAATCCAGTATCCGCGTCGCCTTGGCCCGGTCGTATGATGTCTCTGAAGGGGACAATTCCTGGCGACAGCCGCTTCCAGGCGAAACGGCCATTCACCCTCCCGCCGGTTGACTTTGAGCGCCCCCCACCGGGCGACCTTGACCCCGGGTTTTCCTTTTGTTTATAGTGGTCTTAAGTTCGACCTGATTTACCCCAAAAACGGGTGCTTTCGCAAACTCTGTGGTATCTGCCGCACAAAACACGGAGTGGGCCAAGGATAATCGACCATGCCATTCATCAAGGTCAATGACACCAGCCTCTACTATGAAGATCAGGGAGCCGGAGCTGAAGCGGTCGTTTTCGCCCACAGTCTCCTGTTCAACTGCCGGATGTTCGACGAGCAGGTTCGCGTTCTTCGCGATCGCTATCGTTGCATCACTTTCGACTTTCGGGGACAGGGTCAGAGTGAAGTGACCCGCGACGGCTATGATATGGACACACTGGCCGGTGATGCGGCGAGCCTCATTCAGCAGCTGGATTGCGCGCCGTGCCATTTTGTGGGTTTCTCAATGGGGGGGTTTGTTGGGCTGAGACTGGCGATTCGCCGGTCCGAGTTATTGCGCTCGCTGATCCTCATTGCCACATCGTCTGACCCCGAAACAAAGGAGAACATACCGAGGTATCGACTCCTGAATCTGATCGCCCGCTGGATCGGTCCCTGGGCTGTGGCAAATCAGGTGATGCCCATCATGTTTTCTGAGAGATTTCTGTCTGATCCGGCTAAAGCGAAAATCCGAGCGGAGTGGCGCCAACACTTCCTCAACAACGATAGAGTAGGGGTTACGCGGGCCGTAGCGGGCGTGATCTCCCGTGAAGGCATCTATGATTCTCTGGGGAAAATCGAGCTGGCGACACTGATCCTGGCCGGGGAAAACGATACGGCCACACCTCCGGCCAGATCGGAACGGATGAAGGCCCGGATCCACCATTCAAAGCTGGTCACCATCCCCCATACAGGGCATATGTCTCCCGTCGAGGAACCCGAGGCGGTCAATGCTGAACTGGTGGCGTTCCTGGCCGGCCTCGCTTAATTCAAAGAAACTCTAAGCGTTTAATTGACGGGCCCCTGTTTCAACAATCCCCTCAAGTGGGCCGCTTCAATCGTTTACCATCTTTCTATGCGCCTCCCAACGGCCGTCAATGGAGGGCTGATCGACCAGCAGTTCCTGCCGTTCAGACAACAGAAGGCCCGAAGCACGCGATTCAGGGGGGTGGACAGGCGGCGACGTGGAGGAACTGCCGGCACTCTTCTTCGGTTAGATCCCGGGTCAGCCGCTGCCGGGCGATTTCCAGCAGTTCATCAATGGACAGGGTTGACGTGCGAACGGTGTTATCCCCATGGGCGGTGATCACCTGGCTCCCATCCCGGCCGAAGACGACGGCGCCAACCGCCACCGGAAATGATGACAGGGTCGTGATCGCCTCCCCCGTGGCGCTGGCCCAGACGCGCACGGTGCCATCGGCGCCGGCCGTCGCCAGGCGGCTGCCATCCTCGCTGAAGGCCGCGCTGTTGATGGCGCTGCTGTGGCCGGTTAAGGTTCGGATCTCTTCCCAGGCTTCGTTCCACAGCCTGGCGGTGCCATCGCCGCTGACCGTTACCAGAGAGCTCCCATCCGGGCTGAAGGCGGCATAGGACACCTTATCGGTATGACCGGTCAGGGTGGCCAGCCGTTCTCCCGTCACGCTGTCCCAGACGATGGCGGTGTCGTCCGGGCTCGTGGTGACCAGGCGGCGGCCATCCGGGCTGAAAAAGACGCGCCAGACCCATTCCTTATGCCCCTCCAGAGTCAGCAGCACCTCGCCGGAGTCGACGTCCCAGATTTTGGCGGTCATGTCCTCCCCGGCTGACGCCAGCCGCGTCCCATCCGGGCTGAAAGCCAGGCCATTGACCTCACCCCGATGGCCGGCCAGGGTCTGCACCTCGGCGCCGGATGCGGTGTCCCAGATGGTCGTCCGACCCAGGTCACCGCCCACCGCCAGCCACCGGCCGTCCGGGCTCAGCGCCACCCCGGCCGGGAGGGGCGAGCCTTCGATATGGATCTCCACCTGCTCCAGAGGGTGTTCATGCCCTTTATCGGAGACGGTCATCAAGGGGCGGCCGGTGGTCAGATCCCACAGGGTGGCCGTGCCGCGGGCGCTGGTCGTCGCCAGCCGGCGCCCATCGCGGCTGAGGGCCATGTCGTAGACCACCCCCGACTCAAAAGCCCGGATCTCGTGATCCGGCGCCAGGCTCCAGATGCGGGCCGTCTGATCTTTGCTGGCCGTGGCCACGCGGGCGCCGTCCGGACTGATGGCCACCGAGAGGACGGCATCCGCATGGCCGGCCAGGCTGAGCCGCTGTTTGCCCGTCGCCAGGTCCCAGATGCGCGCCGTGCCGTCCGCCCCGGCCGTAGCCAGGCGGGCCCCATCGGCGCTGAAGGCCACCTCCCACACCGCGCCGGTATGGCCGGTGAAGACATGAACGGCCCGTTTTTCCGCCAGATCCCAGACGCGGGCGGTCCCGTCGCTCGAGGCCGAGGCGACCTGGGAGCCGTCGGGGCTGAAAGCCAGGCCAAGGATCGCGCTGCGATGGCCGGCGAGGGTGAGAAGCGGCTGGCCGGGAATGCCGCGGATGGTGATTTTTTGGTCATCGCCGGCCGTGGCGATCATAGCGCCCGCCGGTCCCAGGGCGACGTCCTGCATCGGTTTGCCATCCACATTCGAGATGATCTCGACCACCTTGTCTTCAGCCAGGTCCCAGACACGGGCCGTGCCGTCGAGCGCCGTGGAGACGAGCCGCTGCCCATCCGGGCTGAAGGCGAGCCGGCTGACCAGGTCGGTGTGCCCGGCCGGTCCTCCCAGACTATGGGTCTGCTCGCCCGTTTGGGCATCCCAGACAATGACCGATCGATTGCTGCTCCCGGCGGCGATCAGGGCATTGTCCGGGCTGATGGCGACTCCCCAAAATCCAAACGGACTCTCCGTGCCGGTCACAGAAAGCAGCTCCTCTCCGCTGCCCGGGTCCCACACCTTGACGGTATTGTCGCCGCTGGCCGTGACCAGAACCGACCCATCCGAGCTGAACGCGACGTCGGTCACCCAGGTTGATGTCTGCCCCTGGCCAACATGACCGCGCAGGGTATGCAGGACGTGTGAAGACGAGACCGCCTGGTGCAGAACGGTTTCCACTTCGGGAATCACGGTCTGGTCGACCGCATAGGTCGTCTCCACCGCTTTTAAGGCGAGCAAAATACTTCGCTCCGGATCGAGGGGCAGGTTGTTTTGGGCGGCCGCCGCCAGCTCCCTGGCTGTGGCCACGCGGGTCTGCCGGGCGGTTTGCTGACTTTGCTGCCAGGCCCAATAAGTCGCGCCGCCGGCGACGAGCAGGAGCAGCGCAAGCCCGGCAACCAGCCAGCGGAGGCGCCGGGCCGCGCCGGCCTGCGCTGAGGCCCGCCGCGACTCGGCTGCGGCGCGCGCCATTTCCGTCTCCGCCAGCTGTTGGGCGGTCTCCAATTCCTGCCGGCGCTGCGCTTCCTGAGCCGCCGCTCGTTCGTCGCGGAGGGCGCGGCCGGCATCGATAAATGCTTTTTCCCCGGCGCTGAGCTGGTCGGAGCGGGCGGCCAGCCATTCTTCCGCTTCCGCCAGCGGTCCCCCGCGCAGCAGCGCCCCTTCATCCGCTCCGCTGGCCTCCCAGCCTTCCAGCCCGGCCCGGAGGCGCTCCTGCCAGGTCCGAAAAAGGCGATCCGCGTCCATCCATTCTCGCAGCCGGTCCCAGCTTTGGATCAGGGCCTCGTGGACGACTTCGACCGTTTCCTGGTGGCTGCTCTCTTCGCGGCCGGTGACGACCAGGCGTCTGTCGGCCAGGTGGCGGGCCAGGGACCAAAGATCCTCGCCCAGTTCGGCCTGGGTGGCGATCCGGCGCATGTCCGCGGTGCCCCGGCCCGGCTGAACGAGCTGAATAAAGAGCTGACGGGCCATCCTCCGCTCATCGGCCTCCAGATGATCAAACACCTGGTCGGCATAGCGGGCCAGCGCCCCGTCGACCTCGCCAATCTCCTGGTAGCGGGCGTGGGTCAGCCAGCCATGTTCGTGCCCATCCCACAGCAGGGTGAGCGCGAACTCGAGCAGGGGGAGCTGCCCCGGCTCCTGGCTGACCGTCTGCAAAAT
>JBFFZG010000354.1:0-4957 GCA_041568735.1 Promineifilaceae bacterium (SeqCode) | reverse complement strand
TGGGGGTCAGGGGGGTGAAGGGCGCTGCATGAGGTAGGTGGTGAGAAGAGTGGTCAGGAGGATGGTGGCCAGCCAGAAGCCGATAAAGAGCCGGGATTGGAGGGTGACCGCCTGCCAGAGGGCGAGGCCGGAGAGGCCAAGGGCGAAGGTGATGCCGAGGAGGAGAGGCGGCTGGCGGCGGAAAAATTGGGCGGCGGCCAGGAAAATCAGGGCCAGGACGACCCAGGTGATGTGCGTCGAGGCGGCGATCTGCAGGGGGGACCAGCGGGCCGCGGCCCAGGCGGCGGCCGCGAGCAGGATGGGCAGGCCGCCCCGCCAGATGAGCTCGGCCGGCGTCAGGGGGAATGCCAGGAGGCGATTGGCGGCCGGGCCGAGCTGCCGGCTGGTGAAGCCGAGGGCGGCCGCCGCGAACAGCCCGGTCAACCAGGGTGTCAGGGCGATGTGGGGCGGAAAGAAGGGATAGAGCAGCAGGCCGTAGGCGATAAACTGGAAGAGAAACAGAAAAATAACGCCCCCGCTCCGCCGCAGCCAGAAAAGGGGTAGGACGGTCAGAATCGTCAGTAGGGCAAGCCACTGTCCCTGGAGCCAGCTCATTCCGGCCAGGGAGTTGAAAAGGGCGGGAATGTTCATCAGGAGGGGGAGTTTATGCCAGAAAGGTTCGATCCGGCAAGTTGGCTTAACATGGGATAACAGGGCTACACCCGGAATCGACTCCCTGGCCTATAATCCGTCCGATGCCGCGATTGACGACCTGCCTGGTGACTTTTTTGCTGGCCCTGTGGCTCCTGCTGGGGACCGCCTGCCGGCCGGCGACCCCTGGGGCCCCCGAACTGGCAGCCCCGCTGCCGACCCTGCGGCCGACGGCCGTCCTGGACCCGACGGCCGTTCCGGCCGCTCCGACCCCGACGATAGCCGCGCCGGTGCCGCCGGCGGCGACGGCCGCTCCTACCCCGACCCCCCAGCCGACCGTGGTCCCGGAAATTGAGCTGGCTGTCGGGAATTTTTCGGCGGTCAGCGGCAGAGACTTGACCCTGACCGGCCGGGTGCGCCTGGGGCTGGAACACCGGATGGAGGTCTCGGTGTTTTCACTCGACGGCCGGCTGCTGGCGGCCGTTCCGGTGACGCCGGGCGCCTTCAACAGCTGGCAGGCGACGCTGGCGCTGCCCGTCGACTTTGCCGGGCAGGGGACGGTACGCGTGGTGATTTTCGACGGGGAAAATGCTGAACTCGCCCGGGTCGACGGCGGCCTGGTCGTCACGCCGGACACCGACCTCGACCGCTACCTGGCGGTTTACCGGCCGTCGATCGACACGCCGGCCGTGGCGGTCGGCGGCTACTACCTGTTTTTCGACGGCTACGCCCTGCGGCCGACCGGCTTCCGGGTAGCGATCGACATTCTCGACGACGGCTGCCGGCGGCGGGCCAACCGCCAGGGATATGGCATGCGGGGGAGCGGCTACTGGCAGGCGTTCATCGTCGTGCCCGACGATGTGGAGGGGGAAACCTGCGCCCTCGTGTCATTTGGGGAGGGGGACACGGCCGATCGGCGCGAAGTGATTCTGAAGCTCGACGTGCTGTCTCTGTCAGATAAGGAGGCCGCCCGCATTGTGATCGGCTCCCCGACGCCCAACAGCGCCATTGGGGCCGGCAAAACCCTGGCGCTGCGGGGCATCGCCACCAATGCCCCGCAGAACGAAGTCCTGCTGACGCTCCTACTGGCGGACGGCCGGATCGCCGCCACCGAAACGGCCGAGGTCAACCGCTACGGCTACTGGGAAGCCAGCATGCTCATTCCGGTCGAACTGCGCGGGGAAGCCCTGCTGCGGGCCACGATCGGACCGGTCGCCCGGCCGCTGGCCCAGGAAGAGTTTCTCCTGGTCGTCGAAGAGTGAGCCGGGATACCCCTCCCCGAGCGGAAATCGAATATTCAATGAAAAATTGAGAAAAAAGTTGGGAGTCATCCCCGATCGATCTGTGGTAGGCTCTAATTTTCCCGGAAACTGCCAGTTTCTGGGAAAATATGGCCCCCCTACCCCTGTTTCTCCGAGTATTGGTGCCGGCCGGGAAAAAGCCTACAATGGGTGGGTGACCGGAAATCAGCGAGCCACCATCCGAGCCGTTTTCATCTTGTTATGGGCCGGCCTGCTGGCCGGCACAGCCGCCGGATACGTGCCGACCCAGGCACCAGAAAATCTCCTGCGCAATCCCGGGTTTGAGGGAGAGTATTTCGCCTGGAACGGCATTCCCGAGGTCCAGGTCGCCCACGAGTGGACCCCCTGGTGGATCGAAGATGTTGCCCGCGATCCCCGCTGGCACCGGCCGGAATGGAAGCGCGCTCAGGGCGCCTTTTACCCCCGGCGGGTGCGCAGCGGCGATTCGGCCCAGCAGTGGTTCACCTTCTATGCCTCCCACTACGCCGGGATGTACCAGCAGGTCTTCAATGTCCGGCCAGGCCAGCGCTACCGCTTTTCCGTCTGGGTCCAGGTCTGGTCCTCGCTCGAAGACAACGCCGACAAATCGGTCAGCCCGGCCAACCCCCGCCTACAGATCGGGATCGAGCCCAGCGGGGCGGCCCGACCCGGCTTCGCCTCGGCCCCGGGGTCGATCCGCTGGTCGTTTGAAGCACCGATGGATCAGGTGATCGACGGCTGGGCGCTGATGAGCATCGAGGCCGAAGCGCAGAACGAGGTCATCACCGTTTACCTGCGCACCAACCCCGATTTCGCCAACAAGCACAACGACATCTATATCGACGACGCCTCTCTGGTCGCCGTCAGCCCGCCGCCGCCGACCCCGACGGCGACCGCGCCGCCGCCCACAGCCTCCCCTATCCCGAGCGCCACGCTGCCGCCGACAGCCACCGTGCCGCCGCCGACCGCGACACAGCCACCGCCCACCGAAACGCTGCCGCCGAGTGCGACGCCTGTGCCGCCTACGGCCACCGACACGAAGACCCCGAGCCCGACGGCCACCGAGCAGCCTTCACCAACGACCACTCACACGCCGCCAGCCGCGGCGTCGTCCACGACCGCCCCGGCCGAGGTGGTCGCGGCCGTCAGTACGCCGGCCTCACCGGCGGCCGGAGCAACCGGTTCCAATTCAGTTTCTGGGGGGATGGTTTGGATCTGGCTTCTGGCCGCCTTCGCCGCAGGGGCGGCCGCCGCCTGGTGGGCGGTCCGCCGGGGGCGGCGGGCCTGATAGGGAAAGTCCGGTCAGTCGGGCTCAGCGATCCCAGGGAGCCGCCGGCACGACCGCCGGCCGGGCGTAGGGGCCGTTCCGCAGGTCGTCGAAATAGCCGTTGGTTTCAAGACCCTTGTACGAGAATATGGCGTGGCCGGCCGTCCCCAGCTCCCGGGCCTTGTTAATTCGGTTGGCGATTTCGCTGAAGGTGCAGTAGCCGGCCCCGATGCCGGGAATGATGTGCCGGCCGCCGGTCCCCCGGTCGGCCTGGAAATTGGATACCAGGGTCGTCCAGCGGCTGAAGGTCCAGAAGCTGTCGTCCGGGCAGTTAAACGTTCCCGGATAAATCATCGGGGAAATCGAGTCGATATAGCCGTTCTGCACCCAGGCCTTGGAGTCCTGGTAGTAGTTGTGGTATCCCTGCTGGCCGCCCCAGCTCCAGTAATCGATATAGATCGGCCAGACGGCCGCGGACAGCCAGAGATTGCGCTTCAACGGCCGGATCTGGTTGTAAAACTTGGAGACAGTCCCGTTGACCTGCCGCCGCTGCCAGTCCTGCCTTGAATAGAGGTTCTTATCCGGTTCGTAGGCGGCGTTGCTCACCGGGTCGTAGGAAGCATTGATGTCGGCGTAGCGGATGTGATCGAGGTGGATGCCGTCGACATCGTAGCGAGTCACCAGGTCGCGGGCCACGGCCAGGATGTGGTCGTCAAAAAAGACGGAGGCGGGGGTCACCCGCTGGTATTCGACGCAGTAAACCGTGCCGGACTGGCTCCACTGCAGCCCGTTGAGCTTGCTGCCCGTCGTCCCATGGTAGTTTTTGAGGGCGAAATAAAAATGGC
This sequence comes from Promineifilaceae bacterium (SeqCode), assembly GCA_041568735.1. Taxonomy (GTDB): domain Bacteria; phylum Chloroflexota; class Anaerolineae; order Promineifilales; family Promineifilaceae; genus WTJY01. The sequence continues at coordinate 935 of JBFFZG010000354.1, read as the reverse complement.
GCGGGGTCGTACCGTCGGCCGGGGTGTCGCAGCCGGTCCAGACCGGGTAGACATTCAGGTAGGCGTGGACCTGAATTCCCTTGGCATGGGCTTTCTGGACCATCAGCGCCAGCGGATCCCAGCCCGGATTCCCCCCGAGCGTGCCGGTCATGCGGCGAGACCAGGGTTCGAGCCCCGGGGTGTAAAAGGCGTCCGCCTCGCCCCGCACCTGGAAAAAGATGACGTTAAAGCCGGCGAAGGCCGCGTTGTTGACGATTTCGTCGATTTTTGCCGGGCTGGCCCCGGTGGACGTCGTCCAGTCGAAGCGGGAGACCCAGAGGCCGCGAAACTCGGTCATCGCGCCCGGAATGGCAGTTGCCGTCGGCGATGGGGTGGGGGTCGGCGTCTGGGTCGGCGTGGGGGTGGGGCTGGGGGCGGCCAGGACGACCGGCAGGTAGCTGACCTGGGACACCGTCTGGCTCTGGGCCAGGAGCCCGCCGACGACGACAGCGAGAAAGAAGATGAAGATCAGGCCGCTGAGCAGCCATTTGGGAAATCGCCCGGTCATTGCATCACCATACCAGTCGGATTCTCGCCCCGGCCGGGGTGGGTTGAAGGAGAATTGGGCACGGGTGGCGCTTGATTCAGTTCAGGAACTTCGTTTTATCAGGCAGAATAGTAGCGGAATTTATAGCCGGAGGTCCAGTGAAAAAACGTGAACTAGGAGTAAATTCCTATCGAGGGTAGGATACGCAGAGCCATCTGGCCAACTTATCTACATCCGCTTGCAGACGCCGGCCTGGTAGGAAAAGCGGTTCGGAAAATTGCTGACGGAGAGTGATTCCGGTATAGTCGCCGATCGTCAGGAGTCCCTTGAGCGATCTGACGAGGAGGCCTACGCTGGGAAGTGGTATGTCCCTGTCTGGTATCATGCCGTATGTTGCCGGCCAGGTGGA
>JBFFZG010000353.1:0-4961 GCA_041568735.1 Promineifilaceae bacterium (SeqCode) | reverse complement strand
GCCAATGGGTTCCCCAGGCCATGGCTCACAGCCTGTTCCCCGTTCCCTGTTCCCCGTTCCCCTCCCCCCTGCAGATTCCCCGAAAAAACGGTCAAATCTCTTCGTGACTCTCCCCCACAAAACCCGTATGATAGAATTCGTTGGATTCCGGCATCACACCACGTCTGTTAAAGCAGCCCGAGCGATTTCCAAATGACTGCCCACCGCGCCCGCACGTCAATTCAGGCTGCCCGGCCGCGAACGGAGGAAAAACAATGGCAGAAACCGCAGAACGCGGCCGGCTGGCCGCCGCGCGCACACGCGAAGCCCCATGGAAAAAATGGGGACCCTATCTCAGCGAGCGCGCCTGGGGCACGGTGCGGGAGGATTACAGTCCCTCCGGCGCCGCCTGGGATTATTTCCCCCACGACCAGGCCCGCAGCCGGGCCTACCGCTGGAACGAAGACGGGCTGGCCGGCATCAGCGACGATCACCAGTATCTCTGCTTCGCCCTGGCCCTCTGGAACGGCCGGGATCCGATTCTCAAGGAGCGCCTCTTCGGCCTGGCCGGCCCCCAGGGGAACCACGGGGAGGACGTCAAAGAATATTATTTCTACCTCGACAGCACGCCGACCCACAGCGCCATGAAGATGCTCTACAAATACCCGCAGACCGCCTTCCCCTACGGTGATCTCGTCGCCGAAAACGGCCGGCGCGGCTTCCACGATTTCGAATACGAATTAATCGATACCGGCGTTTTCCACGAGGACCGCTACTTCGACGTCTTTGTCGAATACGCCAAGGCCGACCCGGAAGACATCCTCATCCGCATCAGCGCCGTCAACCGGGGGCCGGAAGCGGCCGAGCTGACCCTGCTGCCCACCCTCTGGTTCCGCAACACCTGGAGCTGGGGCTACCCGGCCGGCCCCATGGGAGACGTGCCCGGCAAGCCGCTCCTCTCGGCCGCCGGCAAATCGACCATCGGCGCCGATCACCCGGCCGCCGGTGGTTACTGGCTGGCCGCCCCGGAAGCCGGGGAACTCCTCTTCACCGAAAATGAAAGCAACCTCGAGCGGCTCTTCGGCGCCCCGAACGCCTCTCCATTTGTCAAAGACGCTTTCCATCGCTATGTGGTAAACGGCGATCACGGGGCCGTCAATCCGGAGCAGCGGGGCACGAAAGCGGCCGCCCTCTACCGGCGCACCCTCGATCCGGGGGAGACCTGGACGATCCGGCTGCGGCTGTCGAACCGCGAAAAGAAAAAGCCGCTGGCGGATTTCGACACCCTCTTTCAGAATCGCTGGGAGGAGGCGGACGCCTTCTACGCGGCCGTCCAGGATGGCGCGCTCGACGACGAAGGGCGGGCCATTCAGCGGCAGGCGCTGGCCGGCATGCTCTGGTCCAAACAGCTTTACTACTTCGACATCGAGCAGTGGCTGGCCGGCGATCCGGGCTCTCCCCCGCCCCCGGCCGGCCGCCAAAACGGCCGCAACCACGAGTGGGACCACCTCAACAATTTCGACATCATTTCGATGCCCGACAAGTGGGAATATCCCTGGTACGCGGCCTGGGACCTGGCCTTCCACTGCCTCCCGCTGGCCATGATTGACCCCGATTTCGCCAAATCCCAGCTCCTGCTCATGACCCGGGTCTGGTACATGCATCCCAACGGCCAGCTGCCGGCCTACGAATGGGCCTTCGGCGACGTCAACCCCCCGGTCCACGCCTGGGCCGCCTACCGGGTCTACGAGATCGACGCCGAAAAGACCGGCGTCCCGGACAAGGATTTCCTGGAGCGGATATTCCACAAGCTCCTGCTCAACTTCACCTGGTGGGTCAACAAAAAAGACGACGACGGCCGCAACGTCTTCCAGGGAGGCTTTCTCGGGCTCGACAATATCAGCCTGTTCGACCGCTCGGCCGTTCTGCCGACCGGCGGGCACATCGACCAGTCGGACGGCACGGCCTGGATGGGCTTTTTCACGCTGTCGATGCTCGAAATCGCCTTCGAACTGGCGCGGGACAATCCCGTCTACGAGGACCTGGCCACCAAGTTCTTCGAGCACTTCCTGGCCATCGCCCGGGCCATGAGCGCGGGTTTCGCCGGCCACGGCCTTTGGGACGCGGTCGACCGCTTCTACTACGACGTGCTGCACATGCCGGATGACGCGATGATTCCGCTGCGGGTGCGCTCGCTCGTCGGGCTGATGCCGCTGCTGGCGGTGGCCCGGCTCGACGCGAAGACACTCGACCGGATGGCCATGTTCAAGCCGCGCTTCGCCTGGTTCCTGGAAAACCGGAGCCACCTGGCCGGCAACCTGATGAGCTCGATGGCCGACGCCGAAGCGGCCGAGCAGCACATCCTGGCCATCGTGACCCGGGACCGGCTGCAGGACATCCTCCGCTTCATGCTCGACGAGACGGAATTTCTCTCCCCCTACGGCATTCGCTCCGTTTCCAAAGTTCATGAGACGCCGTACATGGTCTCGTTTGGCGGCGACACCTTCGGCATCAGCTACCAGCCGGCCGAGTCCCGCAGCGGCCTCTTCGGCGGCAACTCCAACTGGCGCGGGCCGATCTGGTTCCCCATCAATTTCCTGCTCATCGAGGCGCTGCACAAATTTCACACCTACTATGGGGAGGACTTCCAGATTGAATGCCCGATCGGCTCCGGCCAGATGATGACCCTGGAGGAGGTCGCCCGTGAGCTTTCCCGCCGCCTCATCGCCATCTTCCGGCGCGGTGAGCACGGCGAGCGGCCGGTCTTCGGGGGGACACGCACCTTCCAGGACGACCCGCACTGGCGGGACTACCTGCTTTTCTACGAGTATTTTCACGGAGACAACGGGGCCGGTCTGGGGGCCAGCCACCAGACCGGGTGGACCGGCCTGGTGGCCACTCTGCTTCACCGGCGCAGCCGCGGCAAGGCGGCCGGTTCGAATATGTGACCATGACCTCGATCGACGACCCAACCCTTCCCTGCCCGATCTGCGGCCGGCCGGCCACGACCGAGGCCCTGGCCGAAAGCCGCTGGGCCGCCCCGGCCGTCCTGGCCCGCCTGGCCGGGCAGCATCCCCACTGGCGGCAGGCCGACGGGGCCTGTCCCGCCTGCGTGCAGCAGGCGCTGCTGGTAACGCTGCTCCACGACGGGGACGCCGCCCTGCACCGGGGGGTGCAGCAGGTCTGGCCGCTCGACGCCGAGGCGGCCTTCGGCGCCCTGCCCACCCCCCTCCGGCTGCACGCTGATCCCCGCTTCCTGGGGCGCGGCATCACCATCGCCATGATCGATACCGGCTTTTACCCGCATCCCGACCTGGTACGCCCGGCCAATCGGATTCGGGCCTGGGTCGACGCCACTGCCGATCCGCCCCAGGCACTGGAATTTGGCCCGGAAGATACCCCGACCTGGCCCGGCTGGGAGGCGAGCGCGGAGCGGCAGTGGCACGGCACGATGACCGCCGTGACGGCCGCCGGCAACGGCTTTCTCAGCCGCGGCCTCTACCGCGGCCTGGCGGCCGAGGCCGGCGTGGTGCTGCTCCAGGTGCGGGATGACGGCCCCAACCGGGATGAGCCGATCGTGCGGGCGCTGGACTGGCTGCTCGAGCACGGGCCGCGGCTGGGCGTGCACGTCGCCAACCTCTCGCTCGGCGGCCATCCGGTTGACCCGAATCGGGCCAACCCGATCGACGCGGCCGTGGCCCGGCTGGTGGCGCAGGGGGTCGTCGTGACGGCCGCGGCCGGCAATGACGGCCTGCGCGCGCTCGTGCCCCCGGCCACCGCCCCCGAGGCGCTGACGGTCGGCGGCCTGGATGATCAAAACCTCTTCGACCATGAGGCCCTGCGCCTGTGGCACGGCAATTTCGGCGAAGGGAGGAACGGCGCGCCCAAGCCGGAGCTGGTGGCGCCGAGCATCTGGGTGGCGGCCCCCCTGCTGCCAGGCACCGAGATCGCCCGGGAGGCGGCCGCGCTGTTCGAGCGGCGCGGGCAGCGGCAGGTTGAGGCCCGGCTGGCCCAGCTCAAGCTGATCACCCCCCACTACCAGCACGTCGACGGGACCAGCTTCGCCGCCCCCCTCGTGGCATCGGCGGCCGCCTGCCTGCTGGAGGCCAACGGGGCGCTGTCGCCGGCGGCCGTGCGCGAAATCCTGGCGCGAACGGCTGCCTCCATCCCGGGTGTGCCCGTCGAGCGGCAGGGGGCCGGCGCCCTGGAGGCCGGTCGAGCGGTCGCCGCCGCCCTCGAATACCGGACCCACGGCCGCCGGTTCCAGGAGCGGCAGCCCGGCCGGGGTCCCCGCTTTCTCTACCTCCACGACCACGACGCCCGGCAGGTCCGGGTGCTCGGCAGCTGGAACGGCTGGCGGATCGAGGGGAGCGACATGCGGCAGGTCGAGCCCGGCCTGTGGGCCTTTCCCGTCGACCGGCTGCCGGCCGGCTGCTACCAATACAAATTTTTGCTCGACGAGCGGCTGTGGCTGGCTGACCCGCGCAACCCGCTCAAAGTTCCGGACCAATTAGGTGGCTTCAACAGCCAACTGGAGATTTGATATGTTTGATCTGGCCGACTGTGTTATTTTGATTGCCGGGGGCACCGGCATGCTGGGACAGGCGATTACCCAGGCCGCGGCCGCGGCAGGGGCGACAGTGATCGTGCCCGACCGCGGCGGAGATGTCGCCGGGAAGTTCCCCGACCTGGCCGCAAGCGGCCGCCACCTCTTCCTCGATGGGATCGACGCCACCAGCGAGGAGGCCAACGGCCGCATGGTCGAGCAGGTTCGGGAGCGGTACGGCCGGCTCGACGCCCTGATCAATACCGTCGGCGGCTACCGGGCCGGCAAACCGCCGCACGAGACGGAGCTGGCCACCTGGGATTTCATGATGAATCTCAACGCCAGGGCCACTTTTTTGATCAACCGGGCGGTCATTCCGCTTATGATCGAGGGCGGCGGCGGCCGCATCATCAATACGGCCGCCCGCAGCGCCCTG
>JBFFZG010000352.1:0-4964 GCA_041568735.1 Promineifilaceae bacterium (SeqCode) | reverse complement strand
TCCACGTGGCCGATCGTCCCGATGTTGCAGTGCGGTTTCTCGCGTACAAATTTCTCTTTACCCATCTGTCAAACCTCGCTAAATTATCTGAACTTTGGCTGAGTTTGCGCCTTCATAAAAGCACCCCACCCTTCCGCCGCGTGAAGCGGCGAACGAGCGGGGCGGTGCAAGCCCACGATGGGATTTGAACCCATGACCTCATTCTTACCAAGAATGCGCTCTACCCCTGAGCTACGTGGGCGTTGGAGAAAAAACAGTGGGCCAGGCAGGACTCGAACCTGCGAAGGCCGTAGCCAGCGGATTTACAGTCCGCCCCCTTTGCCACTCGGGACACTGACCCAGTTGAGTTATTAAGTGAGATGACGAGCCACGTCCAGCAGTGGGGAAAGCCGCCATCCATCCTCGCAAAACGTTATTCCTGAGGCCCGGGCCGAAGCGGAGAACTTCGGCGAGTTGAGGACCGGCGGAAGAAAGCCGACGATGGGACTTGAACCCATAACCTATGCTTTACAAGAGCACCGCTCTGCCATTTGAGCTACGTCGGCAGGCAAGTCTTGCATACGATTCGCTCATCGCAGGCGCAAAGTATACGGGTTTGTCGGCGGCCAGTCAATAGAATGGCTCGATTTTTCAGCCGGTGGCAGCGTTTCTTATCGCTTGTTATTGACGGATCATATACAACGTGTTAACATGCTCGCCGTATGAAATTACCGTCTCCGACCGGCTTCTACTTTTATTTCTTTTGGACCCCACCCGCGCCGCCATCGGCCGAGGAGGTTCATTAGCGCTGGCAGAGACTGAACCCACGCTAGAACTCACCAGGTAGAGACGCGGCTCACTCCAGAGCCGCGTTTTTTTTTACCTCAATCAGGACCAAAAGCCCGTTTTTCAGGAGCAGGTGATGGACGAAAACAGCGGCAAAAAGCGTACAATGGAAGGGGAAGCGCGCGGCACCGTCTGCCGGGGGGTGCGGGGGGCGACGACGGTGGCCGACAACACGGCCGAAGCGATTCTGGCCGCCACGCGAGAGCTTTTGTTTACCATGATCCGCCACAATGCGATCGACACGGCCGATGTGGCCAGCGCCATCTTTTCCACGACGGCCGACCTGAACGCCGTCTTTCCGGCCACGGCCGCCCGCCAGCTCGGCTGGTATGATGTCGCCCTGCTCTGCACCCACGAGATGAGTGTGCCCGGCAGCCTCCCCCGCTGCGTGCGCATCCTGCTCCACTGGAACACCGCCCGCCCCCAACGCGACATCGTCCACGTCTATCTGCACGAGGCCACCAGCCTCCGGCCGGACAAAGAGACGATCCCCCCGGTGCCCGCGGCCGAGATCGAAGAATATATGCGGTGGCTGGCGGGAGAAGAGGGGGCTGGGAGTTGGGAGTTGGGGGTTGGGGAACGGGCCTGAGGGGAGGAATTTACGTGAATTTCATGTAAATCGTTCAAAATGTATTAAAAGTTTAGAATAAATGGGTCGAAAAAGGGTGGAAAAAGAGGATAATAAAGATCATGATCGTAGTGATGAAGACGACAGCGACACAGGATGAAATAGCGGCGATTATGGGGCGGGTCGAAGAGGCCGGCTGCAAGGTCCACCCGATCTACGGGCAGGACCGGACCGTGATCGGCGTGATCGGTGACGGCACCTCGATTGACCGCCACCAGATCGGTCGCATGCAAGGAGTCGAGGAAGTGGTTCCCATTAGCAAACCCTACAAATCAGCGAGCCGGGAATTCCACCCTGAAAATACCGTTTTTTCCGTTGGCGGGATTGAGATCGGGGGGGATGAACTGGTCATCATGGCCGGCCCCTGCTCGGTCGAAGGCCGCAGCCATCTGATTGAAACGGCGATCGCCTGCAAAGAAGCGGGCGCCCACATTCTGCGCGGTGGGGCCTACAAGCCCCGCACCTCTCCCTACGCCTTCCAGGGGCTCGGGGAAGAAGGGCTGCGCTACCTGGCCGAAGCCCGGGAAGTCACCGGCATGCCGGTCATCACCGAGGTCATGGAGCCGGAGCTGGTCCCCCTCGTGGCCGACTACGCCGATATTCTGCAGATCGGCACCCGCAACATGCAGAACTACGCCCTGCTCAACGCGGCCGGCCGATCCGGCATGCCGGTTATGCTCAAGCGGGGTATGAGCGCCACAATCGAAGAGTGGCTGCTGGCGGCCGAGTACATCCTCAGCCACCACAACAACACCGTCATGCTCTGCGAGCGGGGCATCCGCACCTTCGCCCGCGAAACCCGCAACACCTTCGACATCAACGCCATCCCGGTGGCCAAGTCTCTCTCCCACCTGCCGGTCATCGCCGATCCCAGCCACGGCACCGGCCAGTGGGAGTACGTCGGGCCGGTGGCCAAGGCGGCCGTGGCCGCCGGGGCCGATGGGGTCATTATCGAGGTCCATCCCCAGCCGGATAAAGCCTGGTCGGACGGCCGGCAGTCGCTCAAACCGGAGCGCTTCGCCGAGCTGGTCGTGCAGATGAAGGCCATCAGCCAGGCGATCGGCCGCGGGGCGGCCGATCGGCAGATGGATGAGCTGGTCGGGGACCTGGTCCTCGGCCGCTAGCCGCCCCCGCCCGATGCCGATCCGGCCGGCCGAACTACCCGACATCCCGGCCCTGGTGGTGCTCAACGCCGGCGTCCAGGCGCTGCATGCCGGCGCCCACCCCGACTGGTTCACCCCGGCTGACAGCGACCCCTATCGGCGGGACGTCAGCGCGGAGTTCACCCGCCGGCTGGCCGATCCCGAGTTCGCCTGCTTCCTGGCCGAGGTCGACGGCGCCGCCCGCGGCTATCTCCTCGCCCGCCGGCTGGAACGGCCGGCCAATCCCTACGGGCCGGCCGTGCGCCTGCTCTACATCGACCAGATCGCCGTCGATCCCGCCTTCCAGGGGCAGGGGCTTGGACGCGCCTTGATCGAAGCGGTCAAAGGGCTGGCGGCCGCCGAAGCCTACGAAACAATCGCCCTCGACGTCTGGGCCTTTAATAAGGAAGCGCAGGCGTTTTTCAGCCGCATGGGCTTTGATATCTACAACGAACGGCGCTGGCTGCGCCTCCCCCAAGAGGCGGACTCAGGCGGTTGAGCCGTGCCGGCGGTGGTCGCCGGCCGCCACCCACTGCCCCCGCTCATAGCCGACGCTGTGGGCGCCCCCAAAGTACATGCTCTTCCCCGGCCAGCGGTTGACCCGATAGCCGAGTGATTCCAGCTCGTCGAGCGCCGCCGGGTCGCACCCCCCCTCGCACTGGAGCACCCGCCGTTCCAGATGCACCCGCGGCGCGTCGATCGCCGCCTGCAGGCTAAAATCGTAATCGATGACGTTGGTGATCGCCTGCAGCACCGCGCTGCGGATGCGGATGCTGCCCCCGCTGCCGACCACCAGCCGGGTCTGCCCGTCCCGGAGCGCCACCACCGGCGTCATCATGCTGTAAATGCGCCGGCCGGCCGCCAGCCGGTGGAACCCCTCCGGGAAGAGATCCTCCTCACCGAGCATGTTGTTGGGAATAAAACCGGTGCCGGGCACGATGTAGCCGGCCGACTCACCGGCCGTCGTCGTGATGCTGACCGCCATGCCGGCCCCGTCGACGACGCTGATGTGGGTCGTGTTGGCCGGGCCGGGCGCTTCGTCGATGATGGTGCTCGGCCGTCCTTTCAAAACCGCCATCAGCACCTCGCTGGCGAAATCGGCCACGAAGTCCTCATTTAAAAAGTGGTCGACCGCCTGCGCTGGCTCCAGGTAGCCGCGCGCTTCCTCCCAGTGGCGGCGGGCGCGGGTCGTGGCGGCCATCACCTCCGCCAGCAGCTGCAGGTGGTTGGCCGACCCGTGCGGGGAGCGGGCCAGGTCAAAGCGGCCGAGCAGCTTGAGGGCGAAGGCGGTCAGCACGCCGCCGGACGAGCAGGGCGGGGGAAGCAGCACCTCGTGCCCCCGGTAGGTGACCCGGATCGGCTCCAGGACGGCCACCTCGTACCGGTCGAGATCGGCCTGGGTCAGCAGGCCGCCGCGGGCGGCCTGGTCGGCCAGCAGCGCCTGCCCGAGCCGGCCGCCGCGCAGGAAGGCTTCCCCCTCGGCGGCCAGGACGGCGAGCGTTTCGGCCAGGTGGGGAATGAACAGCCGGTCTCCCGGCTCGATGAAGCGGCCGTCCGGGGCGAATATCGCCCGCATTTCCTCGGTGTGGGTGAAAATCGGGTAGAGCAAGCGGCAGGTCTCCGCCTGGTAGCGGTCGATGGGGAAGCCGTCGCCGGCCAGCTCGTGGGCCGGGGCCAGGACCTGCTCGAGGGAGAGGCGGCCGTGCTCGCGCAGCAGCCGGCACAGGCCGAAGAGGTTGGCCGGCACCGCCACCGAGCCGCGGCCGACGTAAAAATCCTGGGTCGTCACCCCAAAATCGACCGTCGTCCGGTGAAAGTCGAGCGGCCGCTCGTCCAGGGGGCCGTCGAGCCCCAGCCCGGGCATGTTGCTGAAAAAGTCGTAGACCCGGGCCTGGCCGGCCGCCGGATCGTAAATCGTGGCCAGCCCGCTCCCCCCCCAGTGCACCATGGCGATCTCGGAGGTAAAGGAGACAAACGCCGCCGCCACCGCCGCGTCGACCGCGTTCCCCCCCTCATCCAAAATCCGCCGCCCGGCCGCCGCCGTCCGCGGATCCCCCGCCGCTATCATCCCATTCATCATATCTCCACCTCTCCACTGTCGCGTTATTGTCGAAGCAGAAAAGAGAAAAGTCAAAAAACGAGTTCCGAGTACCGAGTACCGAGTTCCGAGTGGAAAGTCCAAAGTTCAAAGTCGAAAGTTGAAAGTTGAAAGTGGTAAGCAGCGGACAGCTGCTGCAAACCAGATGCCGATACCAAAATTCAAATACCAAAAGCAAACCCGGTTCCTCGAACGGATCCCCAACTCCCAACTCCCATCCCCCAACCCCTGTTCCCCGTTCCCCGTTCCCCGTTCCCCGTTCCCCGTTCCC
>JBFFZG010000351.1:0-4995 GCA_041568735.1 Promineifilaceae bacterium (SeqCode) | reverse complement strand
CGCTGCCGCGCCGCCGAACCGGCCGGCCCTCTCCGTCACCCAGCGGGCCAGGAGCGCTCCAGCCAGCAGCCCCAGCCAGAGGATGCCGAGCCGGCCGAGGAAGAAGAGCCGGGTGACGTCGAGGCCGCGCTCCCAGACCAGCGCCCGCGCCCCTGCCAGCCGATCGCCAGTCGACCAGCCGGCCAGGGTATCGATGGGAGGCAGATCCCCCTCCAGCGCGGGCAGCAGGCCGATGATCCAGTGGCTGAGCGGGGTGTGCTCCTGCTGGAAGCGGAAATCCAGCCCCTGCCAGAGGGCCACGCCGCGGGTCAGGTGAACCGGCTCGTCGGCCGTCGGATTCTTGGCCAGCGCCGCCTCGATCCCGAGCCAGAAGAAAACCAGCAGACAGCCGGCCAGCCACAGCCGATGGTAGAATAGGGTCGGCATGGGCAAATTATACCCCTTAAATTAAAGGGGATTTTCGACTGGACTGCGTCGAACATATGTGCTAATATTCACCCGGATCGACAAAAGGAGGTAGAGGCAGTTATGGCCGAACACAGGGTCCCGGTTCCGGGGGGGGAACTCTATGCTCGCGCCGACGGCTCCGGGCCGGCCGTGGTGCTCATCCACGCCGGCATCGCCCACAGCGATATGTGGCAGCCCCAGGTCGACTGGCTGGCCGGGCGCCACACGGTGATTCGCTACGACACCCGCGGTTTCGGCCGCTCCCAATCGGAAAAAACGACCTATTCCAACCGGGCAGATTTGCTGGCCGTCCTCGATTATTTCGCCGTTTCTCGCGCCGTGATCACCGGCTGCTCACGCGGCGGCAACATCGCCGTCGATTTCACCCTCGAATTCCCCGAGCGGGTCGCCGGGCTGGTCACCGTCTGCGGCGGGCTCGGCGGCTTTGAACTGCCGGAAGCGCTGCATGACCCGGCCCTCAACGAGCTTTTCGAAAAAATGGATGGGCTGTACGAAGCCGGCCAGTTTGAGGAGCTCAATGAGTACGAGATGCAGGTCTTCGTCGACGGGCCCGGGCAGCCGGTCGACCGGGTCGACGCCGACCTGCGCGCCTGGGTCAAAGAAATGAACCGGCTCAACTTCGCCCAGACTGAAGTCAATGAGGGGTCAACCCCGATCCCGCTCGAACCCCCGGCCGCCGGCCGGCTGGACGGAATCCAGGTCCCGACGCTGGTCATGATCGGCGACCTCGATACGCCGGGAACCCGCGCCGCGGCCGATGCCCTGGCGGCCGGGATCCCGCGCGCCCGCCAGGTCGTGATTCCAGGCACGGCCCACCTGCCCAATCTCGAACAGCCGGCCCGCTTCGCCACGGAGCTCGGCGACTTCCTGCACCGGGTCGGCTGGTAAGCCGGCCGGCCCGGCCGGCCGCTCACGCGCCTTCTCCCAACCCCGCTGCCGGAATTCCGGCCGGCCGGTGGTTTATCAATTCAGGAAAGGAAATCAGAAAACTGGTGCGCATGCCGCCGAGACCAGAGAGGAACCACAGCATGGTAAGGGAATTGAATCACCTGCAGTTAAAAAATCCGGCCGATCGCCGGCCCGGGCCTGTGCCGGTGGACGGCGCCCCGATCGACCTCGACGAAGTCCAACGGGCGGCCCGCCAGACCGCGGCCCGCTACGCCCCCGGGGATGTCCTGGCCCTGGCCCAGGGGCTGTTCGCTTCGGACGTCACCCAGGTGCGCCTCCTGGCCGTCCTCCTGTGCGGCGAAGTCGGCGCCAGGGATGACCGGGCCCGGCAGTTTCTCCGCCTGCAGGTCAGCCTCGATCCGGATCCGCTCGTGCGGGAGGCGCTGGCGCACGCCTTCGATATGATCTGCGCCCACACCGGCTACGAGCGGGCGCTGGCCGACATCGCCGACTGGCTGGCCGATCCCAACCCTCACGTCCGCTTCGCCGCGGTCGAAGGGCTGCGCTGCTGGGTCGACCGCCCCTACTTCGCCGACTCCCCGGAGGAGGCGGTGGCGATGCTGACCTGGCTGGACGGCGATGACAGTCCCCTCGTGCGCCGCAGCGCCGGGCTCGCCCTGGGGGAAATCGCCGCCCGCCATCCGCAGCTCTTCCCGCCGGAAGCCCTCGCCGGGCTGACCTGGCCGCTGCAGATGCCCCTGGCGCTCGATCCGATGCGGGGCGATTGATGGCCTCCTATCCCCTCGGCCTCGAAGATATCGAGCCCGGTCATTTTGTGGCCTGGGTGCTGCCGCTGCCCGGCTGCTACGCCCGGGGGGATACAGCCACCGCCGCCCTGGCCGGCGGCGCGGCAGCCGTGCGCCGCTGGCAGGGCCGGCTCCACGCGCACGGCCTGTGGCCGGCCGGCGTCGACGAGCCGGTCGGGACGGTGCTGCTGGAGACCTGGACCGCTCAGGCCGCTCCCGATGATCCCAATTACCTGATCAACGCCTTTTTCGCAGCCGACCGGCCGCCGCTCACCGCGGCCGAACGGCCGCTGATCGAAGGGATCATGGCCCTCCATCGGGCCGCCCTGCGGCAGGCGGCCGGGGATCTTGCGCCGGACGAGCTGGTCCGCCCCCTCCGCGGGGGGGAAACGATCGGCCGGCTGCTCAGCCACATCGCCCGGGCGGAAAACTGGTATTTCAGCCATTTCGACCGCGGGCTCGACCGGGAGGCGCTCCGGGCGCTCAATCCCTGGTCGCAGCTCGAAGCGGTCCGCCGGCATGCGCTCGAGCAGCTGCCGGCGCTCATCGGCAGTCGGGAGATCGTCACCGTGCAGGGGGAGCGCTGGTCCGGGCGCAAACTCGTTCGCCGTCTCCTCTGGCACGAGGACGATCACACCCGGCAGATCGAACGGCTGCTGGCCGGGTCCGGCTGACCGGCGGCGCTCAGCCGGCGTCGAACCAGTAAGCCAGGAACTTCCACTCGCCGAACGCCTCGTAGACGGCCGTCATCTCCCGCACGGTCGGCGCCTGCCCGTCAAAATATTTGCCGCCGACAAAGGCGCGGAATTCGCTGTCGACCGGCAGCTGGCCGTAAGCGCCCAGGATCATCAGCAGGTTGTTGGCCGCGTACTCCCCCACCCCCTTGATTGAGAGGAGCGCCTTCCGCAGCTCGGCCGCCGGACGGCCGGACGCCCGGAGCGCCTCAAGCGTTCGCGTGCCGTCGACCACCTCCCGGGCGAGCTGCCGGACGTAATCGCTCCGGTAGCCCAGGCGGATCTCCGTGCTGAAGAGCGCCGGATCCGCCGCGGCGACCTGGGCGGCCGTCGGAAAGGCCCGGCGGGCGGGATCCTCGGGCAGGGGATCCCCGAGCCGTTCCACCAGCCGGCCGACCATGTCGATCGTCATGCGCCACGTCGTGTTGGTGGTGCAGATCGTCTTGACGGTGTCCTCGAACAGGGTCGGGCAGCGCAGCAGCCGGCCGCCCCCGCCGCCGACCCGCGCCCAGATCTGCGGATGGGGGCGCACGACCTCGTAGAACGGCCCCAGGTCTTCGTTCAGTTTGAGCATCCAGTGGACGCGCCGGCCGATCGTCTCGATCCCAGTGGGGGTCAGCGGCTGGCCTGTCTCGACCGTCACCCGCACCGCGCCCGGCCGACCCGTCAGCCGCAGCAGGACGACCCGGCCATCATCGAGCCGCTCGACCCGCTCCAGCTGTCGGAGGGATTCGTCCCAGCGAAATGGGGCGAGCTGGTACCAGCCGTGCCCCTTGACGCTGCCGGCAAAATCATAAGGGGTCGGGGTGGGCAGTTCGATCTCCATGGGTCCTTCCTCTTTCCGAGTTGATTAATCCGCCAAACCGGGCCATCTCCTGGCCTGAAAATGAGTCATTTTCCAGACGGCCGTCCAAAAAATGCGCCGCAATCCCCCCGGCAAACCATGAAAAACAGACTATAATCAAATCCTGACACCGGTTGTCACCTCATTGTAGGACAATAAAAAAAACCAGAATCTTCACTATTCACTACCCACCGTTCCCCGTTCCCCGTTCCCCGTTACCTATGAAATGAAAGCCTCCCGCCTCATCTCTCTCCTCATGCTCCTGCAGGCCCACGGCCGACTGACCGCGGCTGACCTGGCCCGCCGCCTGGAGGTTTCCACCCGGACGATTTACCGGGATATCGACGCCCTGAGTGCCGCCGGCGTGCCGGTCTACACCGACCGGGGGCCGGGCGGCGGCTGCGCCCTGCTCGACAACTACCGGACGACCCTGACCGGGCTGACCCAGGACGAAGTCCGCGCTATTTTTATGTCAACTATTCCGGCCCTGATGAGCGACCTGGGCGCCGGCCAGACCGCCGCCTCCGCCCTGCTGAAGCTGAGCGCCGCCCTGCCGCTCCCCTTCCAGCAGGAAGCCCGCCGCACCCGGGAGCGCATCCATCTCGACCCGGACGGCTGGTTCCAATGGGACGAACCGACCCCCTTCCTCCCGCTGATCCAGCAGGCGCTGTGGGATGAGCGGCGGCTGCGGATGGTCTACCGCACGGCCGACGGCACCTGGAGCAAACGGCTGATCGAACCATATGGGCTGGTGGCTAAAGGGGGAGTCTGGTATCTGGTCGGCTCGACGAAGGGGTGGGTCTGGACCTGCCGCGTTTCCCGCATCGAAGAGGCGGCGATCACCGAGGGGCGCTTTGTCCGGCCGGGAGATTTCGACCTGGCCGCCTACTGGTCGTCCCAGAGCGGCGCCTTCGAGGCTGAAAGCCGCACATACGAGGTGGTCCTGCGCATTCCGGCCGGCCGGATGCACCTGCTGCGCGCCCTGCTCGGCGAGGGGGTGCATCACCTGGCGGCCCGCAGCGGCCGGCTGGACACGGGGGGCGGCACCACCCTGCCGCTTCACTTCGCCTCGGCCGAGGAGGCCTGCCGCCGCCTGCTGGGTATCAGCGGGGAAATCGAAGTCGTGGCACCGGCCGCCCTCCGCCGGCTGCTTCACAAAACCGCCCTGGCGGCGGCGGCCTTCTATCGGGAGGCGGAGCCGCCTACCAGCCGGGGCCGGCGGGCCTGAAGGGGAACAGGCGCTCGATGAGTGCCT
>JBFFZG010000350.1:0-5016 GCA_041568735.1 Promineifilaceae bacterium (SeqCode) | reverse complement strand
GATATGGTGGCCATGGCGGTCGAAAAAGCCCGCCGGCTGCAGCCGCTGACGAGCACTCCGATGCCGGTGAATCAAAGCGCCCTGGTCATCGGCGGCGGCATCGCCGGGATGAGCGCGGCCGCCGCCCTGGCCGGCCAGGGGTTTACCACCCACCTGGTGGAAAGAGAAGAGCGGCTGGGCGGCCTGCTCGGCGAGCTGGACCGGCTGGCTCCGGCCGGGCTGCCGGCGGCCGAGACTCTCGCGACCAAGTCGGAAGACCTGCGGCGAACCGGAGTGACCCTGCACCTGGGGCAAACGGTGGAGACGATCGACGGGGTCGTCGGCAGCTTTCGGGCCACCCTCTCGGGCGGGGAGGCGCTGGAGGCCGGCGCCATCATCATGGCGACCGGGGCCACGCCGCACCGGCCGGAGGCGTTTGGCTGCGGCCGGGATTCCCGGGTGATCACCAATCTCGAACTCGAGCGGGCGCTGGCGCGCGGGGAGGTCGCGGCCGGGCGCATCACCTTTATTTCATGCGTCGGCTCCCGGCAGGGGGAGATCGGCTGTTCGCGCTACTGCTGCGCCAGCATGCTCTCCCAGGCCGTGCGGCTGCGCCGGATGGGCAAGCGGGTGCGCATTGTCAGCAAGGATATCCGGACCTACAGCCGCCATGCCGAAGAGCTCTACGAAGAGGCGATGCAGGCCGGGGTGCAGTTCCTCCGCTACGATACGGCGGTCCCGGCTCATGAAGCGGTTCAATTTGTGGATGGCGGCGTCGAGCTCCATGACCACTTCCTGGGCGCCCCGGTCCGGATCCCCACCGACCTGCTGGTCCTCGTCGTCGGCCTGCAGCCGGTCAAAGATGCCGCGGCCGAACAGCTGAAGCTGGCCCGCAGCGAGGATGGCTTTTTAATGGAGCTCCATCCCAAGCTTGGCCCGGCCGAGACGGCCGTTCAGGGGGTCTTCCTGGCCGGCACGGTGCAGGGGGCGAAAGATGTGCGGGAGTCGACGGCGCAGGCGCTGGCGGCGGCGGCCAAAGCCGGCGCCCTGCTGGCCCGGGGGGTCATCGAGAAGGAGCCCCTGACGGCCTACCTGGTGGCCGACCTCTGCATCGGCTGCATGCGCTGCGTGAAGGCCTGTCCCTACAGCGCCATCGAGCAGATCGGCCCGGTCGGCAAAGAGGGGACCGTCAACATCCTCGAAGCCGTCTGCCTGGCCTGCGGCACCTGCGCCGCCGAGTGCAATTTCGACGCCATCGAAATGCCCTATTTCACCAAAGATCAGATTCTGGCCCAGATCGACGTGACGCTGGCGGAGAATCCGGCCGAGAAATGTCTCGTGTTCGCCTGCAACTGGTGCTCTTACGCCGGCGCCGATCTGGCCGGCATTGAAAAGCGCCAGTATCCAACCTCGGCTCGCATCATCCGCACGATGTGTTCGGCCCGCTTTGAAGAAGATTTCGTGGCCCGAGCGTTCGAAAAGGGAGCCGGGGCCGTGCTCATCACCGGCTGCCGGCTGACGGAGACCGGATCGGACTGCCATTACAACTATGCCAACCGGCTGACGCTGAAACGATTCAATCACTGGCAGCGAAAATTCAGCCGCAAGGGGATCGACCCCGAACGGCTGCAGCTGCGCTGGATCTCGGCCGCCGAAGGGAAGGAATTTGCCGAAAAAATCGCCGAAATGGACGGGATCGTGCGCCGGATTGCGGTCGAGGTGGGCCAGGCAGCGGCGGTGGGAGACTGATCATGGTCGAAAGCGAAGAGAAGCGCCCGGCGGCGGTGCCGCTCCAATTAGAAGATGAACGCTGGGAGCGGCTGATGGCGCTGACCGGCGGGGAAGCGGGGCCCTGCTACCAGTGCGGCGTGTGCACGGCGACCTGTCCCTGGGGGCTGGTCAGGCAGGAAACCCTGTCCGTCCGCTCCCTGATCCATCGGGCGCAGCTGGGCTTGGCGCCGGAATCCGACCAGCTCTGGCTGTGCACGACCTGCGCCCAGTGTGAAGCCAGCTGCCCGCGCGGCGTCAGGATTTCCGCCGTGATGGGCGGCCTGCGCCAGCTGGCCTGGGAAGAGCGGCAGACGCCGGCCGGCCTGCCGGCCATGCTCTGGTCGCTTTTCTGGAATGAAAATCCCTGGTCTCAGCCCCCCTCCCAGCGCCATCTCTGGGCGAAAGATCTCGACCTGCCCCTCTTCGACCCCGATCGCCACGAGATCCTGCTCTACGTCGGATGCACCGCCAGCTACGACCGGCGGGCCCAGCAGATCGCCCGGGCGCTCGTCCGCGTTCTGCGCGCGGCCGGCGTCCGGTTTGGGGTGCTGGGCGAGGCGGAACCCTGCTGCGGCGAGGCCGCCCTGAGTCTCGGCCATCGCCCGTATTTCAGCGAGATCGCCCGCCAGACGGCCGCCCGCTTCGCGGAGCGGGGGGTGACCCGGCTGGTGGTCATTTCACCCCACTGCCACGACGCTTTTACCAACCATTACCCGGCCGTCAGGGGTGATGAGGAAGGGGCATGGGCGCCCGTGCACTACACCCGGTACCTGGCGGAGCTGCTGGGCGAGGGGCGGCTGACGCTGGACCATCCACTGGCGCTCCGGGTGACTTACCACGATCCCTGCTACCTGGCCCGCCGCAGCGGTGAATGGCAGGCCTCGCGCCAGCTGCTCGAGGCGATCGCCGGCCTGGAGCTGGTTGAAATGGAGCGAAATGGACCGGCGACGCTCTGCTGCGGCGGCGGCGGTGGGCGCATGTGGCTGGAAACGGCCGCCGGCGAACGCTTTGCCGATCTGCGGGTGGCCGAAGCGCTGCAAACCGGCGCGGAGCTCCTGGCCACCGCCTGCCCCTTCTGCGTCGCCTGTCTGGAAGACAGCGTCAAAGCCGGCAAGGTCGCCGGCCTGAACGTGGCGGATGTGGCGGAAATTCTGGCCCGGGTCGTCGGGGACCCCGATGAGGAGCACAAATGACCATGGTTCAATCCAGGTACGGTGTCGAGGCCGCCCGGCCGGAGATCTGGGTCTATCTGGAGCGGGAGCCGGCCGGCGGGCTGGCGGCGGTCTCTCTCGAACTGCTCTCCAGGGCGCGCGAGCTGGCCGACGAGGCCGGCTGGCCGGCTGCCGGTCTGCTGTTCGGGGAGGCCGTGGAAGGACTGGCTGAGGAAGCGATCGCCCACGGCGCCGATCGCCTGATGATCAGCCAGCATCCGGAGCTGGCCACTTTCCGGATCGAGAGCTACGCGGCCACGGCCTATGCGGCGCTCATGGCCTTCAGGCCGTCGATTTTTCTGATCGGGGCGACGCCCGATGGGCGCGACCTGGCCGGCCGCCTGGCCGTCCGGCTCCGGACGGGGCTCAATGCCGACTGCTCGGATTTGCGGCTCGACCTGGAGCGGGGGGTCCTGATCAGCGAGGTCTCCGGTTTTGGCGGCGGCGTTCTGGCGCTGATTGAAATGGCCCACCACCGGCCGCAGATGGCCACCGTCCGGCCCGGGGTTTTTACCGTCACCCCCGCCGACCCCACCCGCCGCGGGGAAGTCGTTCCGGTCGATTACCAGCCCGGCACCGAAAGCTGGCGCACGACCGTGGTGGAGCACGTGATCGGCGAGCGGCTGGATTTGACCCAGACGCCCATCCTGGTGGCGGGCGGCCGGGGCATCGACGGTGAGTTCGCCATGCTGCAGGAGCTGGCCGATCTGCTGGGGGGAGATGTGGGCGCGACGCGGCCGCCGGTCGATGAGGGCTTTATCGAGCGCGAGCGGCAGATTGGCCAGACCGGGATCGTCTGCCGGCCCAAGGTCGCCATCGCCTGTGGGATCAGCGGCGCCTTTCATTTCCTGGTCGGCATCCAGGAAGCCGAAATCGTCATCGCCATCAATTCAGATCCCAACGCGCCGATTTTTGACAGCGCCGATTACTGCGTCCTGGCCGATGTTCATCAAATCGTGCCGGCTCTGACGGCGATTTTAAGGGCCGGCGCCCGGCCGGGGAAACAGACCCTGGTGGCCGCCGGCGATCCCCAGGTGCCGGCCGGGGGAGAGGGAAAGCGGCGGAGGGGGGATGATGTTTGACTTTCACATGGTCGTCTGCGTCAAAATCGTGCCCAAACCCGAGGAGGTGCGCGTGGACCGGGAGAGCCGCCGGCTCGATCGGGCCAACGCCCGCTCTGAAATCAATCCCCCGGACATGAATGCCCTGGAGCTGGCCCTCGATCTGAAAGATCGAACCGGCGGCCGGATTTCGCTCCTCTCGATGGGGCCGCCCTTTTTTGAGATGTATCTGCGGGTCGGACTGGCCATGGGGGCGGATCACGTCTATATGCTCAGCGATCGGGATTTTGGGGGGGCGGACACGCTGGCCACGACCTACGTCCTGGCCCAGGGGATCCGCAAGATCGAAGATGTCGACCTGGTGCTCTGCGGCGAGGAGTCGTCGGATGGGGCCACGGGGCAGGTGCCGGCCGGGTTAGCCGAGTGGCTTGACCTGCCGCAGATCACCCTGGTCAACCGGGTTGACCTCAACCTGGAAGACGGTCTGGTTCGAGCTCGCCGCTCCCTCCCCGGCGGCCATGAAATCGTGACGGCCCCGCTCCCTGCCCTGCTGGCCGTCAAAACAGCCGCCAACGAGCCGCGCTTCATGGATTTTCGCCGCCGCCCGTGGGCCATGGCTGACGGCCGGGTCACGATCTGGGATCGGGAAGCCCTGGCGGCCGATCCCGCCCTGTGCGGCAGTCCAGGCTCCCCCACGGCCGTCTCCGGTCTGGAGCAGGCCCGGGTTCGGGAGCGCAAGCGCCTTTTCCTGCAGGGCGAAGTCGACGAGCTGGCGGCGCAGCTGGCGGCCATCCTCGAGGCCAATCGATCCTGACCACCCGGTCCGCGGCGCGTTCCGAATCCACCCGTTTCCACCCCTTCCACAAATGAACAGCGATTGATCCCGAGGGGATCCGGGGACGGGCCTCAGCTCCTCTAAGCCCCTCAGGACATTCCGGCCGGCCAATCCGCTTGCAAAATGGCGTAGAAATATTCATCCCACCAGACCCCATCCG
>JBFFZG010000349.1:0-5027 GCA_041568735.1 Promineifilaceae bacterium (SeqCode) | reverse complement strand
GTCGGGCCGTTCAGGTTGGAGATGACCAGGTCGAGTGTGTCCCCGGTCAGCCCGTCCGCCCGCGCGCCGTCAAGCAGTTCGTCCAGATCGAAGAAGCCATGGTTGGTTGTCATGGGTATTGTCCTTTTTATTTATATGATGGGGTGTCATGGTTCCCATTCCTCGGAGGCCCACCCTGTTTGGGGGCCAGGTGGGGAGCACCTCACAGGTGCTCCCCACCTTATGTCAATCAACCTCCAGCCGCGACAGCAATCCATTCCAGGGCAGCTCACAAGCCTCTCCGCCAGCGTGCCCCGCGCCGCCGCGCCCCCGTTCCCCGTTCCCCGTTCCCTGTTCCCTAAATCGACAACGCCGTACTCTCCACCAAATTCACCCCCTGCCGTTCAAATTCGGCGAAGCGCCGCAGGGCGATGGCATGGAAGTCGATATCGGGGTGTACCACCGGGGAGGTGCAGTCCTTCAAAAAGAAGATCTTGGCGAGCTGGTCCGGCTGGCCGCCGAAATCCTCGACGATGTCCTCGACGCTCTCGAGCACGCAGTGGCTCTCGGCTTCGCCGGCGACGATGACCATGTCCGCCTCGGCCAGGGTGTCGAGAAAGACCTTGTTCTTGCCGCCCATCGGATGAGACGGCACCGGGATTTCCGGCTGGACGATCGAATAGTGCTCCGTCTGCGGGACGCTGCCCTTGGTCAGGAAGGTGGGCTGGCTCTTGCGGGCGATGCTGTGCCAGAAGACAGCCGACCAGAGCTCCTGGTCGAGGGCGTGGCCGATGTTGCCGATCATCGTGTGGTAGGGCCAGATGGTCAGCGTCTTTTTGGCCTGGACCTCCAGCTTCTTGACGTATTCGGTCGAACGGGCCGGGTCGACCACCGGCCGCCACTTCCCCTGCACGACGTCGTCGTAGGTGATCAGGGTGAACGGCGCCGGGTGATTGCCCTGCGCATCGACCCACCAGCCGGGCGAAAAGATCTGGTGGGGGAGGTGGGAGTCGAGGGAGCAGGTGATGTTGGTGATCCGCGCGGCGTTGGTGTAGATAAACTCGATCGTCCGCCGCAGATCGCCGAGCGAGCCAGGAACGTTCAGCGTCCCCCGATCGTGGCAGAAGTCGACCTGCATGTCGATGAGGACCAGGTGGACCTTCTTTTTATCCTCGGCCGCGGCCGGCAGACCGGCGGCCACGGCATCGGCGGCGATAGCGGCCACGTCCGGATGAAAGAGGGTGCCGATCCGGTTCGGGTCGTAAAAAGCGGGAAACTGGGTCATGAATCGCCTCCTGATCCCATGGAAAAGGCCACGGGATTGTTATGTGTTCAAAGTACACTAAATATGATAGTGTAAAACATACACTTTGTCAAGTGCCGGGATTATCTTCGGCCGCTCTGTAATAATTCTAAGGGAAGTCGGGCAGAATAAAGCGGATTTTCACATCGGGAGGAACGATTTCATGACCGCAGCTTCGACACGCGCCGGCCAGCCGGCCCGCTATTCGGCGAACGCCGCCCTCTGGGCCGGCATCCTTTTCAGCGCCCTGTTTACCGCTCTCATCTGGGTGATCCGCCCCTGGCTGCCCCAGATCGATTTTCTGCCCGACCAGGGGGCGTCCTGGTATTACTGGCAGCTGCCCGTGCAGACGACGGCCGGCCAGCTGACCGCCTGGGGCTTCTACCTGGCCCACCAGCTCTTCAGCTGGGGGGTGATTCTCCGCGCCCAGCGCAGCGGGCTGAAATACACGAGCGGCCTGCACCGGCTGAACGTCCTGGCCCTGCTCGGCAACGCCTTCTTTATCGTTCTCCACCTGCTGCAGACGGCCGTCTGGTACGACGGGCTGGCCCAGGACGTCTCGATCTGGTCGTCGCAGTGGTCGGTCATCATCATGCTGGTGCTGATTCTGCACCTGGAAAACCAGCGGCGCGGCCTCTTCTGGGGGAAAAAGATCAACTTCCTGACCGAAACCGGCCAGCTGATCCGCCGCTACCACGGCTATATCTTTTCCTGGGGGATCGTCTACAC
This sequence comes from Promineifilaceae bacterium (SeqCode), assembly GCA_041568735.1. Lineage (GTDB taxonomy): Bacteria > Chloroflexota > Anaerolineae > Promineifilales > Promineifilaceae > WTJY01. Next base: position 3,016 of record JBFFZG010000349.1, on the reverse strand, counting down.
TTTCTGGTACCATCCGATGGAAAACACCCCCGGCCACCTGGTCGGCTTCCTCTACATGTTCCTGCTGATCCTGCAGAGCAGCCTGTTTTTCACGCGGGTCCATATCAACAAATACTGGACCTTCGCCCTGGAAATCCTGGTCCTCTTTCACGGGACGCTGGTGGCGATTTTCCAGGGGAACGGCATCTGGCCGATGTTTTTCTTTGGCTTCGCCGGCATCTTCGTCATCACGCAGATGCACGGGCTGGGGCTGCGGCCCTGGCTGCGCTGGGCCTTCCTGGCCGCCTACGCGCTCGGCGTGCCGCTGGCCTACGGCCTGATGGGGGAGCTCGGCCGGATCTACCAGATCACCTTCATTCCGGTGACCGAATACGGCGTCGTTTTTGTGATCGCCGGCCTCATCTGGCTGGGAACCAAAGGGGTGCGCCGGCTGCGGGGGGACGAGGCGCTGGCGCCGGGCGATTGAAGCTGGCGGGAACAGCCGCCCAGAAAATAAGATCTGACGGCCGTCAGACCGAAATTGATCCCTTGCGAAAATCACTTTTGCCGAGGTGGGCGTTGATCAGCACCGGGCCGGCCGCGGCGGCGGCCCGGGCTGCCGCCAGGACTTCGGGGATCAGCTCCGGATCTTCGAGATTAAAGCCGGTTCCCCCCAGCCCCGCGGCCGCCCGGTCGTAAGGGGTCGGGGCCAGCACGGTCGCCACATCGTCTCCGAGCAGTTCGACCTGCTCGCGCGCGATCTGGCCCCAGCCGGCGTCGTTGCCGACGACGGCAATGACCTGGATATCGTGCCGGGCAAAGGTGTCGAATTCCGCCAGGGTGTAGCCCACCGACCCATCCCCGTACAGAATCCAGACCTCGGCATCCGGCCGCACGAGTTTGGCCCCCAGGCCGAAGCCGGCGCCGACCCCCAGCGTGCCGAACGGCCCGGGATCGAGCCAGGTCAGCGGGCCGGGCGGCCGGACGGTGTAGGCGGCGGTGCCGACAAAATCCCCCCCATCGGCCACGAGGATCGCCTCCGGCCCGACCAGCCGATCGATTTCGCGGCAGAGGTGGAGCGGGTTGATCCTGCCCGCCGGCTGGCGCGCCGCGTGATCGATTTCCGCCTCGCGGGCCGTCTCCCGCTCGCGCAGGTGGGCCAGCCAGCCGCGCCAGCGGGGGCCGACGCCGAGGCGCGCTGCCAGCTCGCGCAGGAAGCGGCCGGGATCCCCCAGCACCCCGATATCCGGCCGCCGGTTGCGGGTCAGATCGCCCGGGTCCCGGTTGGCTGAGGCGAAAAAGGCGCGGCCGGGAATGTGATTGCCGTAGTCGAGGCGAAAGTCGACCGGCACCCCGGCTAACAGGACAAAATCGGCTTCTTTGAGCGCCTGGCGCCGGCCGTGGCGCCGCTGCAGGGGATGGTTTTTTCCCAGCAGGCCGCGGGCCATGCTCGAGAGATAGACCGGAGCGCCGATCATCTCGACAGCCGCGGCGGTCTCGTGCACCCGCTCGACGTCGAGCACCGCCTGCGCCCCGACCAGCAGGAGCGGCCGTTCGGCCAGCACCATCCGGCGGGCGATGCGGCTGATTTTGGCCGGATCGGGGGCGGCCGGGGCCGGCCGGATCGGGGGGCCGACCTGTTGGGCGTCCGCCCCGGCGAAGAGCCGGTTGACGTGAAATTCGAGATAGCGGGCGGTCGCCCGGGAGCGCAGGGAGCGGCCGGCCGGAATATTGTAGCTGGCCCGCACCATCTCTTCCCCGTAGAGCAGGTCGATCGGCAGCTCGACGAAGACCGGTCCCGGCGTGCCGTTCTGGGCCTCGAAGAAGGCACGCTCCACGGCCGGCACGAGATCTCTGACCCGGCGCACCGAGGTCGCCCACTTGACGGCGCTCTGGAAGAGAGAGAGCTGGTCGATATCCTGCAGCGCCCCCCGCCCCTGGAGGGCGGTGGCGGCCGCCCCGCCGAGGAGGACGAGCGGCGACTGGGCCATCTGGGCGTTTTTGACGGCCGTCAGCGTGTTGGTGACGCCGGGGCCGGCCGTGACGGCCGCCACCCCCGGCACCCCGGTCAGCCGGGCCACCGCGTCGGCGGCAAAGACGGCGTTGGCCTCATGCCGCACGTCGACCACGCGAATCCCGCGCTGCTTTGCCCCCACCAGGATGGGCGCAATGTGCCCCCCGGTCAGGGTAAAGAGAAAGCGCACCCCCTGCGCTTTCAGGACTTCCGCGATCCAATCGCCGCCATTCATCAAAGATAGAGTTCTGAGTACCGAGTACCGAGTACCGAGTGCCGAGTGCCGAGTACCGAGTGCCGAGTAGATAGTGTAAGGGGAAAAGTGGAAAGTTGAAAGTTTAAAGGCGAAAGTGAAGAGGATCCTGGTTTCAGAGGCCTTTACCGTTCCCCGTTGCCCGTTCCCTGTTCCCCTTCAAAACAACCGCTCTGACAAGCGCGGCCGGCAGATCCACGCCGTAGGTCTGCTCGAGATAGGTCTGAAAGTCGTAGATGGTGACGGCCGGGCAGACTTCGAATTCGAGGAAATAGGGAGTGCCGTCGGGGGTGACGCGGAAATCGAAGGAGTAGACGTCGCGCAGGTCGAAGAGAGCGGCCAGGCGGGCGACGCTCTCTTCGATCTGGCTGACGGTGGCCGCCGCAGCCGGATCCCGGCGCAGGTCGACCAGGCGCGGCCGGAAGCCGGCGGCCCGGCCGGCAAAGGGGGAGGCCACCCCGATTTCGGCGTCGGAGCGGGAGGCGGAGAGGGTCCAGTTGTCGGCCATCGTCAAAAACGCGCCGCCCGCTTCTCCCCCCTCGACGTCGACCAGCCGGTAGATGCCGGCCCGGGTGGCCTCGCCGGGGGCGGCGGCGTCCATGAAGCTGACCCGCACGTCGCTGCCGGCCAGGTAGGGCTGCAGGAGAGCGTCATCCCCGTAGCGATCGTAGATGCGCCGGGAAAGGGCGGCCGCTTCGTCGAGGCTCTCACAGCGGGAGTCGGCCCAGATGCCGAGCTTGGCGCCGAGCGTGTTGGGCTTGACGAAGAGG
>JBFFZG010000348.1:0-5032 GCA_041568735.1 Promineifilaceae bacterium (SeqCode) | reverse complement strand
GGACATATCCGTTCGCCCTGACCTGCTCGACGGCCGCGGCCAGGGTCTCGGGGTGGAGCCGGCCGCTGGTCCGTTCTTCGGGGGTGAGTTTCATGGGAAGCTCTCCTGGGTGATCGGGTTGGGGATGGTCACAGTATAGGGAAGGGGGGAGGTGGGCGTCAATGGGGGAAGGGGAACGGGGAACGGCTGTGAGGGTTCCCGCGACTCGCGTGGAAGGGTGGATCGGAAGCCATTGGCGAGGCAGGCTGCTGTGGGATCCGGTTGCTGCAAGCCTGGTCTCGGTCAGGAATCGCCGGATTCGTCCGCCGCCAGCACATCCGCCCGATTCTTCTCCAGCCACCCCACAATCTCCTGCACCGACTGGCGGTTCTCCTGGTGGCGAATCAGCGCGATGATCAGCTCGTCCTTCGTCGGCGGGAAATTCTCGTGGTCGATGTGGAGATCGAAGCAGAGGGTGATCAGCTCGCTCAACGAGAGAAAGGCGGTCAGCAGGCGGCGCAGCTCGGCCCGGTCGAAGGCGCGGGCGACTTCCCGGCGGGTCTTGGCGGCGATGTTCGGGCGCAGGCCAAGCCGCTCGAGCGCCTTCTGCATGGCGTCGTACTCCCCCGGGGTCATCTGATCCTCGACCGTGCGGGCCATCTCCTCCACGTCGAGGTCGGCCAGGTGGGCCCCCTGCCGGCGCAGGGCGGCCAGCCGGCCGGTGACCTCGTGCAGATAGCGCTGCAGGCTTTCAGAGCCGGCCGTCCCCCGATCGGGCCGGATCCGGCCGCGGGTGATGTGGCGGATGACCTGCGCCAGGACCTGCTTCTCGGCGTGCAGCCGCAGCAGGAAGAGGCGCAGTTTGCGCGCTTCGACCTGGGCCTCCTGCTGGTAAAATTTGGGGCGGTGCGGCTGGCTCTCCTGGTAGGCCGTTTCCTCGTCGAAATTCCACAGGCGGAAGCTGCGGCCGGCGTGGCCGATCAGGTGGTGGGAGAGGGTCCCCTTGATCCGGCCGTCGAGGGCCACGGCCGCCCCCGGATTGTTCAGGGACAGCCGCTCGTCCCAGCCATCCTGCATCAGGAAGAGCAGCGGCTCGCCGTCCTCAACCCACCAGCCGGGGGCCTCGGCCAGGGAAAACTCCCCCAGGCGGGAGCTGCTCCACAGATAGAGGCGGGCCAGGTGAGACCCCGCCTCGAACAGGCGGCAGGCACGCGGTCCCGGGCCGGCCGGGTCGGGGATCTCGACCTCGAGGTCGAGCGCTTTTTGCACGAGCGCTTCCGCGTCCCGGGGGCCGACCCGACCCCAAAGCCATTTGGTGTCGACGACGAGGCCGACTTCGAATTTGCCCAGGGCCAGCCCGTCGGCGTAAAAGCGGCGGAAGGCGACCCAGAACTGGACCCGCTTTTCTTCGTCGATGAAGTCGCCGGCGGCCGGCCGCCCGCCCAGGTCGTAGAAAAGGTCCCGCCCCACGAACGTCAGCGCCCGATCGGCCTCGCAGACGAGGTTTTCGCCGACCCAGCCGGACAGCCCGCCACGCCAGCGCCGCCGCACCGGGCCGAAGGCGCGCACGAACTCGCGCTGCGGGTCGGGAATCGGCCAGCCAGGGACGGGAAGCTGTGCGGCCGCCTCTGCCAGGAAGGGCCTTGCATCGGCGAGGGGGAACTGGATGATGAGCAGCATAGGACAGGATATTCCCTCCCGACGAGCGGGAGGGAAATCACCACCTCGGTGACGAGGTCAGACACAACAGCCGGGGCGATCCGATGTCCCCCGAATGTTTCATCTTCAGTGTAGCGAAAAAGTTGGGCCGGCGTCAATCGCGGCCGGCCACGATCTCGACCGGCTGGTCGAAATTGTCACGCCGGATCCTTCTTGCCGGCCGCATCCAACCCCCAATCATCCAGCACCGGAGATTGACAGATGACCTAACATCCAGTTATGATGGCTTCATTGGAATCCCCGAAGGCGATAGGCCAGCTTTGAACCGCCCTCTCCACCCCCTGGCGATTTACTTAGCCGATTTTCCAGCTGATTTTTATTTCACTCTGACCGGTTTGCCTACCATCGGTTGAAGCGGGTAGTGATGGTACCGGCCCGCCCAATTCGCCGATCGAATCCGATAGATCCTCAATAATCAAATCATCCATCAGATTGACCTGGCGTCAGCAGCTGGTCGTTTTCGGTCTGGATAATCCGGCCTTTCGGGCGGATCGCCGAAAAACGGCCCTCTGACTGCCGGGGTTCCAGGGATGCTGGGAGATGGGACTCGACCCCCTCTTCGGTATCCAGGAGGTGAAAGCCATGGTGAAACGGCCCCGCCTGGTCTGCCGGGGCAAAATGCCTGTCGATCGCTGGTTGGTCCCTTGGCTTCGGTTTTTGCGATGCGAATCTCAGAGGCCGATCGAGGGAATTGGGAGATGATCATGACGCAAAAAACAGATCTGGTGAAAGCCTGGACAGATTTGAAGCCGGATGAAATTGAAGAGGCCGATAAGTACTTGGCTGATGACTTTGAAAACGTGGATGAAAACGGCGCGGTGCTGATGGACAAAAATGGCTGGATCGGCATGGGCCAGATGCTGGTGAATTCTTTCCCGGATTGGGAATTTGTCCGGACGGACCTGCGTGAGGAAGGGGACAAGGTCATTTTGACCGGACATTTTCAGGGAACGCATCAGACGGATCTCGACCTGTCGATGATGGGGCTGGGGGTGATCCCGGCCAGCGGCAAGAAGATCGTCTGGCCAGACGAGAGCTCCCGGGTGACGGTGAGCGGTGGGAAGATCCAGCGCCTCGAGCCCTACGGCGAGGGGGGTGGCATGAAAGCCTTCCTGGCGGGGTTTGGGATCAATTAGGCAGAATTCTGAGTTTGAACTGCGCCCAGGACGATTTCCCCGGCAATTACGGTTGAAGCAGGCTTCGTGAAGACGATTTCCGGGGAATTTTCAAGCAAATCCATCTCGTGAATGGCCTGGCGGGACAAGAAGTTTGCCCGAAACCGGCCGGAGGCCACGCGCACTTGATCTCGTCAGATTCCCCGGAGGGGATCTTCGGCCAGTCGTTTTCCCTTATCATTGCCACCTGTCTCGCCTGACCGCCATCAAGGAGACGAGCCAGCGTGGTCCATTCAATCGATAGATTGGACCGCCCTGGCTCGTCTGTCCTGTCTGGCCTTCAGACCGTGATATTTTGTTTCGTTAGTGATGGCCCGTTTCAAAGTGATGGCAGGCCATATACGGCGTGCTCGCCACGGCTTCATACGTGGCCAGCCTATCCTGGGGACACGGCTGGCCGGCATACACATCCTGGTGGATTAAGAGCTCGGTTCCCAGAAAGGGCTCACCCGTCACGCCAAACACCTTGACCTGGATGGTCTTCTCGGAGCCGCCGCCCGGGGCGAAGCAGTGGATCCATAGGTTGGGGCCGGCCGGGAAGCAGGTCCAGCCCGCCTCGGTGAGTTGTTCCGCGCTGTGTCCTCCGGCCGCGGCCGCAGAGATGCAGAGAAGGAGCAGCAGCAGCCCCAGAATGAAAGTCAGTTTTTTCCTCATTTTATGTCCTGCGTGATTCAGAAAGGTCCTCGATGGAAAGGCGCCCACGGCGGGCTTTACACCACCTTTGATGGCAGATATCGATCAGACCGAAGGGCCTTCATCTCTCCGCTGGGCGCGATCTCCTCCCCAACTTCGACGATGGCATCGGCCGGGATACCGGCCTTTTTAGCCGCTTCGAGGATCGCGTCGGCGCTGGCCGCCTCGTAGAGGCAGAAGGTTTTTTTCCTGTCAGCGCTGAGAAACGAGATCAGCCAGCGGACCTGCTCCTGGTCATTGATCTCATTTACCGCTGTGGCCACTTCCGGCGTGACCTTGAGCTTCTCGGCAAAGTTGCGTTCGATCATGAAAATTGGCATGATTTTCTCCTTTAGTTTTCTCGTGGGCAGTAAACTGCTCGACTTTGGAATCTAGAAGGGCCGGCCAACAAACACATTAAAACATATCCACATGCATGCTGGGTGTCTGCGACCGACACAGAAGTTGACACAACGGGTGCTATAATAGGCTCTGTGCTGACACCAATCCGGAGAGAGGCAGTTGGAACAGATGATGTCTTTTGGCGATTGGGTCCGTCGTCAACGGAAATTCCTGGACATGACCCAGGTCGAACTGGCGGGCAAGGTGAACTGCTCGGTCAGCATGCTGCGTAAAATTGAGGGAGATGAACGGCGCCCGTCTTCCCAGCTGGCCCGGCTGTTGTTTGACCATCTGGCCATCGACGACACGCAGTGGCGGCTGTTCTCGCAGCTGGCTCGCGGCCAATATACGCCGCTCAACAACATGCCAGTGAATTCGACGGAAGCGGCGGCTGTCGGGGCGCTGCCGCTTCCGGTTGAAGAGGTCGCCCCTTTCGTGGGCCGCGAAGGGGAGCTGGAGCAGCTGCACCAGTATCTGGCGGAGGCCATCGCCGGCCGGGGTCGCCTGGTTTTTATCGCAGGCGAAGCCGGCCGGGGCAAGACCAGCCTGCTCAATGAGTTCGCGCGGCAGGCAATCGCCCGCAGGCCGGAGGTGATTGTCGCCGGCGGCAGCTGTGACATCTACCTTGGCCGCGGCGTGCCGCTGCTCCCCTTTCGCGATATTTTTCGCCTGCTGACCGTCGATTGGAGTCATCCGGGTCTGAGTGGGCTCGTCAATGAGGATCTCGCCGAGCGTTTGGTGCGCTCGCTCCCCCTGGTCACGGAAATTCTCTTGAATCAGGGTTCCCCTTTGCTGGACACCATCGTCCCTTCCGAAGGGCTGGCTGACCGCCTGATTCACCACGTGGCCAACCCACGGGTGCGCAACGAACTGCTCGCTCGCATCCAGGATCTGCGCGGCCGTCGGCCTCTCCCCTTCCCCATTGAGCGGCGGCAGGAGCGCCTTTTTGAAGAGATTGCGTCCACGCTTGATGTGCTGGCCCGGCAGCGGCCGCTGGTGCTTCTGGTGGACGATCTCCACTGGGTTGATCACTCATCGGCCGGCTTGCTGACTTATATGATCAGGCGGCTGGGGCACACGCCCAT
>JBFFZG010000347.1:0-5037 GCA_041568735.1 Promineifilaceae bacterium (SeqCode) | reverse complement strand
TTATACCAATTTCTTAGACCGGCCAGCCGCTCCTCCCCCTGTCTTAAAGCCGTGAGAAGGCGGCCGGCGGATCGTTCGACCTGTGGTGGAGGCTGGCCATGAATGGTTGCCTAAGATCACCTCCGGCGCATTCCCAATTAATCTTGATCGTGGTAGAATGCCGGCCTGATTTGCCAGTTGAAAAAGGAGCTTTTGAATGAAGAAGTATTTGATCTGGGTGTGGTTGGCGGCCGCTGTTTTTTTAATGGCCGCCTGCGGTGCCCAGCCTTCAGAATTGACGGGTGAACCGGCGGGCGAGTCCTCGCAGCCGGCCGGGACCACGGCCGCGCCGGCGCCGACATCCCAGGCGGAGGCGGCACCCTTCAAGCCGGCCGCTTCCCTCCAGGAGGCCCTGCTCGAACGGGCGCAGGACTACGGTCACGGCGGCAGCGATCCACTGCTGACCGTCATTGAATATGGTGATTTCCAATGACCGGGCTGTGGAGCGGTGGCGCCGCTCCTCGCTCGTCTGGTAGACGAGTATCCGGATGATGTAAGGGTGATTTATCGCCACTTCCCGCTGGTCAGCATTCACGACAAGGCCATGATTGCCGCCGAAGCGGCCGAAGCCGCCGGCGCCCAGGGGAAATTCTGGGAATTTCACGATGCCCTTTACGAGCAACAGGAGGCTTTAGTCGCCAGCCCGAACCCGACCCGCTTCCTTGTCGATCTGGCCAGGGAGCTGGATCTCGATGTCGACCGCTTCGAGGCTGATCTGGAGAACGGTACTTTCCGCCCCTACGTCGAGCAGATGATTGACGAGGCCACCAACCTCGAGCTGCCCGGCACGCCGGCGCTGATTGTCAATGGGGAACTGCTGCAGGGAACTCCGCCGTACGAGGCCTGGGCCAGCTACGTCGAAACATTGAGAACCCTCCAGGCGCTGGAAGAAAAACAATACGCCGCCCCTCCGCCGATGACTATCGACGAGGGTGCGAGCTATTTCGCGACCGTCACCCTGGAAAATGGCGGTTCTTTCGTCATCGAACTTTATCCCCAATCGGCCCCACAAACGGTCAACAGCTTCGTGTTTTTGGCGGAAGAGGGCTGGTTCGATGGGGTGACGTTCCATCGAGTCCTGCCCGGCTTCGTCGCCCAGACCGGCGATCCGACCGGAACCGGGATGGGTGGCCCCGGCTACACGATCCCCAACGAAATTGATCCCATCCTGACCCACGCGGAGAGCGGTATGGTCGCCATGGCGAATTCTGGTCCGGATACGAACGGCAGCCAGTGGTACATTACGCTGGATGACGCCTCATTCCTTGACGGCGGCTACACCATTTTCGGCCGGGTCGTCGAAGGCTTTGACGTCGTCGAGGGGCTGACGCCGAGGGATCCCCAGATGAGCCCGGATTCACCGCCGGGGGATGCGATCGCCTCGATCATCGTCGAAAAGCGCTGACCGGCTGCCTTTGGTCGAGCTTTAAACGCAAAATTTCGGGGGGGGTCGGGAGTTTTTTTCTCGGCCCTCCCGAATCCTTGAATCATTCGCAGTCCAACATCTCGAACCGGTATGCCGATATCTTCAATTCGACTCTCGCGCTGGCTGCTGTTCGCGGCCGTGGGTTTGGCCATGCTGGCCTGTGGCATCCAGCTGCCGGATTTATCCGGTGTGCCCCTGATCGGGGAACCGACTCCGGTGCCGACCGCCACGCCGGACGGGGACAGCATCACCTTTCGCACGCTGACTTACCGGGTTGCGCTCGCGGAAGGGGAAGCCGTTCCCGGCACCGGGCTGCGCTACATCCGCAGCCAGAGCGATGGTTTTGATGTCACCATTGATGGGCTGCCGGCCCTCAAGCGATCGGGTGATTCGTTTGTCTGGCGAGGGGTGGTCGCTCCCGGGGTGGTCGGTCAGTATGATCTGCGCCTGACGACCACGCTGCTCGGCGAATTGATCGCCGTGGGTCCGGTTCATATTACCGTCCTGAACCCGGCCCCGGTTGAGCTGAGCAACGCCGCGCCGCCGCCCGCCGCCCTGCAGATCGAAGAATTGTTGATCGACTACCTCGTCCCGGTCGGCCGGCTCATTCCCGGCACCACGCGCTCCTTTATCGGCCTGACCGATCAGGGAGCCCAGCTGGCAGGGACGACCGGCTATCCGTACTTGCGGCAGGCGGACTCCCTGACCTGGACCGGCCAGCTCCGCAGCAATGTCATTCTGCGCTACGACCTGCGCGTCAGCAGTGTTTCGGAGAATGGGCTGCGCCTGGTCGGGACGGCCAAATTGTGGATTAACCCCTGAGCTCATATGGCAGAAACCGTACACAAACGGCCGTTCGAGCCTCTCGTCGCCCAAAATCGCTTTCGCCGGCAGAAACCGGCTCGGATGGAAATCCCTCCCTTTGAGAGCGTTCGGGATCTGCTGCCGGTTCCCGTCCTGCCCGGCTTTGATGCCTGGAATCGGATGTATTGGCGCTCCTGGAGCCTGGCCTGGGAAAAACTCTGCGAACCAGAGACGGACAGCAAATTAATTGCACCTTTTATCGAGCCGCAGCGCGTTCCGCACCTGTTCATGTGGGACAGCACGTTCGAGGCGCTCTACGGCCTGTACGGGCGCCGGGCATTTAATTTCATCGGCTTTCTCAACAATTTTTACGCGGTGCAGCAGGACGATGGCTTCATCAGCCGGGAAATTGATATCAGCACCGGAAAGCCCCTCTACGAACCCTATGATCCGGACGGCACCGGTCCCAATATTCTGGCCTGGACAGAATGGCGCTATTTTCGCGCGACGGGAGATGAGGCCCGGCTGCGGCGGATCTTTTTCCCGCTTATGGCCCTCTACCGCTGGAGCCGGGCCAATCGGGCCTGGCAGAACGGTCTGTACTGGGCGACCGGGGTCAGCTCGGGCATGGACTACCAGGAGTCGGTTCCCGGCGGGCTGCACCATCATCAGCACTGGTCCTGGGTGGGCGCCAGCTGCCAGGCGGCCGTCAACGCCATGGTGCTCCAGCGTATGGCGCTCGTGCTCGACGAATCCGACCTGGTCGACGAACTGTCGGCCGACCGGGCACTGCTGGCCCGGGCAATCAATGAGGGCTGCTGGAACGAGGATACCCAGTTCTACCACGACGTCGACCGCTGGGGTGGGCACAGCCCGGTCAAGAGCATCGCCGCCTTCTGGGCCCTATACGACCGGGATCTTGTCCCCGACAAACGAAAACCACAGCTGATACAACACTTGCGCGAGCGGGGAAGTTTTTACACTCCGCACCGCGTCCCAACCCTGTCGACCGATAGTCCCGGTTACGATCCGGGTGGTGGTTTCTGGCGCGGCGCGGTATGGGCCCCGACCAACTACATGGTCATGCGGGGGCTGCGCACCGTCGGCCAGCATGCCCTGGCTCACGAAATCGCCGTCAACCACCTCCAGACGGCCAGCCAGGTGTTTGATCGAACGGGCTTTTTCTGGGAGAACTACGCGCCGGAAGCGATCGCCCCGGGGGAACCGGCGCAGGCCAACGCCATTCTCTGGTCCGGCCTGACGGCGATTGCGATTCTGCTGGAGGATGTCCTGGGGATCTGGGCGGACTGGCCGCTCCGCACCGTTTACTGGGATTTACGGCTCGAGGCGGAGGGAACCTACGGGGTCAAGAATTATCCGCTCGGCAGGGAGGAATCCCTGGATCTTCTCGGCAATCGCGAGAAGGTGACCGTACACTCAACGACCCCTTTCACTCTGATCCTGCGGACGCCGGAAATGGCGATGCAGACGGCCATTCCGGCCGGCAAAACGGAAATCAATCTCTGACGGGCCTCTGCCGGCCGATGGCATGCCTGAGCAACCCGACGCGCCGTGTTTACCGTGCTGACTCTAAATCTCCACAATCTGCGGGATCGCTGGCTCAGCCGGCGCCATCTCATCGTGTCTGGTTTGCTTGACGAAGAGCCGGACCTGATCGCGCTGCAGGAAGTCAATGTCGCCTCCGGCCAGGGAGCGTGGCTGCTCCACCAGCTCAACGCCCGGCTCGGCCGGCGGACCTATCAGCTGGCCCAGCAGAGGCGGAAGGGGCTGATTTCAGGTTTCTTCGACGGGGTTGCGGTGTTGAGCAAACACCCCATCCTCCTGGCGGAGGGGCTCGATCTTGGGTTTGACGGCCAGGTCGCCCTCCTGACTAATATCGAACTCCCCAGCGGCTACGCAATCGATTTTGTGTCCGCCCGGCTTTCTCCCGGCCAGACGGTACCCGAAGTGCGGTATGAGCAGGTGATGCGCCTCACCGGCTGGCTGGGGGTCGAAGGGCGATCCGAACACCAGATTGTGGCCGGCGATTTCAACGAAGGACCGGAGTTCGGAGCGATCCGTCGAATGAAGCAGTCGATGCGGAGCGCTCACGAGATTGCCTACGGTCGCGAACCCCTGGCCACCTTTCCCACCGCCCTCGCGCTGCGCCCCAATGATTGGAGCGGCTGCCTGGATTATATTTTTCTCTCCACTCGCTGGCGGCTGGTGAGCATCCGCCGCTTCGGCACGCGCCATCACCCGGAAGACGACACCCTGTACATGTCAGATCACATCGGGCTTCTGGCAACCGTGACGTTGAGGCAGGAGGTTTAAAGATGTGTACAATAGGTGCGGCCAGCCCGACGGCCTTGACCTGACGGTCGCAAGTGACCCGGGCAAAGGCCCCGGCCGCGGCCCGGATTCGGACAACGCGCATTTCATTATTCAATTCGGCCCATGATTTCGATTATCGCTCCTGTATTCAACGAAGAGAAGGTGCTGCCGGAGCTGTACCGGCGGATAGCCGCCGTAATGGAAGAGGTCGGGGATCCATGGGAGCTGCTGCTCGTCAACGACGGCAGCGCCGACCGGTCGGCCGACATTATCGAGCAGCTCCACCAGCAGGATCCCCGCGTCAAAGGCATCAGCTTTTCGCGCAATTTTGGCTTCCAGGAGGCGGTGACGGCCGGCCTCGACTATGCCTGCGGTGAGGCGATCATTCTGACGGATGCCGATCTGCAGGATCCCCCGGAGGTCATCCCGCGCAT
>JBFFZG010000346.1:0-5066 GCA_041568735.1 Promineifilaceae bacterium (SeqCode) | reverse complement strand
TCGGGCGGCAGGGTCGGGTCGGCTGTCATCCGCGGCGTGTCGCAGGCAAGGCGGGTCGGGATTATCGCTTCCCGCGAAAAGGTCCGGCCGGCCCGGGTCACGTCGATGCGAAAGAGCATTGTGCCCGGCAGGGCGATCTGCACCGGGACGAAGTCGAAGCCGGAGCCCACGGGGAGCAGCCAGCTGCCGGCCTGGATGCCCCCTTCATGCCAGGTGAGAACGGCCCGATCCTGGGCCGGGTCAAAGCCGGGAATCTCCCAGCTGACCGTCACCGTGACGGGTCCCTGCCCCACAATGGGGTTGGGGCTGACCCGCAGGGATTTGACCCAGAGCGGCGGGTTCCGGTCGACGCACAGCGGGATCTCCCGTACGACCGGCATGTTGCCCGGATTGGTGGCGGTCAGTGTGAAGACAGTGCACCCGCGGGCGTCGAGCAGCAGGCTGTCGGCCGGCATCGTCAGCCCCGCGATCGGCGTGTTGTTGGGGTCGGGGAGCCCGCCCCCGGTCAGGGTCAGCCCGGTGGCGAAGCGCACCCGGTAGGTCAGGGTAACCGGTTCGTCAATCCGCGGCTGTTCCGGCCGCACCTGGAAAGTCTCGATGCGCGGCGGAGGCGGCTGGTTGATCAGCTGGACCGTGTAGACCGGGCGGGCGGCCGACCCGACGTATTCCTCGATCCACCCCTCAATCCCCAGATACATGAGAGAAACTTGCCAGCGCCGGCGGAAAACCTCGCGGCCGATGTCGTCGATATAGGCCAGACAGACCGGTTCCTGGAAGACGGTGAATGGATCTCCGCGCTCGAGGCTGAAAATCTCCTCAAAGCCGTCCGCGCTGTTCCAGAGCGGAAGCCGCCCTCCCGGTGTCGGGGGGACGGCCATCCAGGGCTCGTGTGCCGCCAGGCCGCTGGTCGGCGCGAACGGCGGATTGAAACAATCCCGGGATGAATAGATCCGCAGGCCGCGTCCCGGGGGGCCGGAGGGGGGGGTGGTCGGGGTCGGGTACGGCAGGGCGGTGGCTGGGGGGATGGTGGGGATGGTCGTGGGGGTCGGTTCCACGGTTGGCTCGACCGGAGGCGTTTCCGTTGGTTCCGGGGTGACTTCGGCCGCGGCCAGGTCGACCGCGGCGGGTTCCAGAGAGCGATCGGAAACCACTTCCGGGGTGCAGGCGGCCAGCAGGGCCAGACAGAGGACAGCCGGCAGCAGGGACCATTTCATACATGCGCTCCTCCAGCAGCGGCATTCAGACAGGGTGAATCCGAACACAGGTCACACAGCCATCAAAGCACATCCCGCCCACCCCTGCCTGACGGCCGGCTCACGCCTGCCCTCTGACTGCCGGACGATGGGGCGGCCGCCTCCGGTGGAAATGACAAGCGGTTTACAGGAGATCTGCGGATTTATGCTTAAATTTGAAAAGACCGTCCGCGAGGCATCAAAACATGACCCGTTACGAAGCGCCCGGCCGGCGGTTTCGACCGCTGCCGCAAAAAATCGGGGCCGCGCTCCTGGTGCTGGCCCTACCGCTGCCGCTCCTGGCCGGCTTCGCCCCGGCGAGCCCGGCCGCCGGCCTGGCCGCCCCGGTCCTGAAATGGCAGCGGGGCGGCTGCTACAGCTCCTGGTGCGAGACCGGCTGGTATGCCTCGCCGGCAGTGGCCGACCTCGATGGGGACGGCAAGCCGGAGGTGATCGGCTCCGCCTACTCCGTCTTCGCCGTCAACGGCGAGGATGGGGCGCTGCAGTGGCGGGCCGGCACGACGGCCAACCGGACCTGGCCGGGAGTGGTGGCGGCCGACCTCGACGGGGACGGCGATGTCGAGATCGTCGTCGCCCAGGGCGGAGGCTACCTGACCGTCTACAGCCACAGCGGCGGCCTCGTCTGGTCCCGCCGGCCGACCGACCGCGAGCTGCGCGGCCTGGGGGTGCTCGATCTGGACGGCGACGGCACGCTGGAGATCCTGGTGACCGGCACGGCCGGCAGCAAGACCAACAGCTGGGTCTACGAGCACGACGGCACCCTGCGCCCCGGCTGGCCGCAGATGACCGGGAACTTCGGCTACGGCTGGGGGGTCTTCAACGACAACGGGGCGCTCGGCGATATCGACGGCGACAGCGTGCCGGAGATCGTCGTGCCCTCGGACGTGCACTACATCAATGCCTACGAAGCAAACGGGCAGTCGATCGCTGCCCACGCCATGTACGGCGGCAAAACCTGGGGGCAGGTCGGGATCTGGGAGAGCCCGGCGATCGAGCTGCGCGGCTGGGGCGCCTGCGACGGGGTGCGGGCCGAGAGCTACCGGGCCAATTTCGCCGACGGCCCGGCCGTCATCGCCGACGTCAACCGGGACGGCCGCGCCGAAGTGATCGTCACCGGCAATGTCTACCAGTGCGGGCCGGGCAGCTACAGCAGCCGCTACACCGGCCTCTACCTGTTCAACGGCGACCGGAGCCGCTTCGCCGGCGCCGGAGGGGTGGACTGGACGAATCCGCCCGTCGATACCGGCGCACCTTTGAGCGAGGATTACAGCGTCATCGAGAGCGCCCAGCCCAATCCGGTGGCGGCCGATCTCGACGGGGACGGGCAGAAAGAGATCCTGTTTGCCAGCTACGACGGCCGGCTGCACGCCTTCTGGCTCGACCGGACCGAGCACGGCAGCTGGCCCTATGACGTCGCGGCCACCGGGCCGGGGATCCGCTTCGCCTCGGAGCCGGTGGTGGCCGATCTCGACGGCGACGGCCGGGCGGAGGTTATTTTCACATCGTGGCCGCAGAAGTCAGTCGGGGGGAGCGGCAAGCTCCACCTGCTGACCGATCAGGGTGTAGTCCTATACGAAATACCATTGCCCGCGCCGGCCGGCGGAGCGGGCTGGAATGGGGGATTGGCCGCGCCGACCCTGGCCGATCTCGACGGCGACCCCGACCTCGAGCTGGTGATCAATACTTCCCATTCCGGGCTGGTGGCCTACGACCTGCCCGGCACGGCCGGGGCGCGCATCCTGTGGGGAACCGGCCGGGGGAACTTCCAGCGCACCGGCTCCCTGCTGGCCGGCTCGCTGCGCGGCTCGACGCTGTCCACGGCTCCCCCGGCGCCGGGGGCCGGGCAGCCGGTCACCGTCACCATCCGGCTGACCAACGACGGCCCCCGGCTCGATCCGGTCGTGCTGACGGCCACGGTGCCGGCCGGCACGAGCTACGGCGGGGGGCTGGCGGCCACGGCCGGAACGGCCGTCTACACCGCCGGTCAGGTGACCTGGAGCGGCGCCGTGGCCGCCCCGCAGCCGGTGGTCATCCGCTACCGGCTGCAGATCGGGGCCGGCGTCACCGGGCCGACTCCGATCGCTCACCAGGCCCTGGTCGACGACGGACAGGGGGCGCCGCTGGCGCTCCAGACGCTGATCGTGGCCAATGGAAAAACCGCTTTTTTGCCTCTGGTAAGGCGGTAGGGGGGCCGAGCCGAAGGAGGAGGAACCTGGCGGGCGGGCCTCGGTCCGCCCGCCAGGAAGGGGTCTAAGGGCAGGGACCCAGCGCGTCGCCGTGGCCGAGATGGCCGCTCAGGGCGGGACGGGGGAGGGTCATCGTCTTTTCGGCCGGGGTGCCGGGCTTGTGGCAGATCGTCACCCGCTGGTGCGCGCCGGATTCGGGCGTTCCTCCCGGCGGCGGCACCGGCGTGGGCCTGGGAGCCGGGCTGTGCAGCACGATGATGCGCCGGATGGTGATCGCGCCGTCGTCGTCGACGCAGGCGATGAGAACCACCACGCTGCCGACCCGCAGCTCCCCGTCAACCGGAATCGAGCCCAGGGCGACGGTGGTCCCGTCGCTGAAGGTGACCAGCCCCTGGTTGATGGCGGTGACGACGGCCGTCAGCGCGACGCATTCCTCGCCGATCTCCTCGTCGCTCAGCAGCTCGATTCGCAGGGCGAGCCAGACGCCGTTCGCCTGCACGCGCACGGTGACCCGCACGAGATCCCCCACGGCAATCCCGGGATCGATCACCGTCCCCGCATCGGTCTGGATCGGCAGGCCGCTGATGACCCACGGCGCGATCTTTTCTACCTTGCCGGCGAAGATGATTTCCAGCAGGCTGTCCTCGTCGATTTTTTCGATGACTTCGGCCAGCCAGGTGCCGTTGGCCAGGATGCGGCCGGCGACGAAGACCATGTCGCCGACCTGGAGCCCGGCTGGAATGAGCGTGCGGGCATTGGTCGTGAAGGGGACACCGGCCACCGACCAGGGATCGATGCCGGTCAGTTCGCCAGTCAGGCTGAAGCGGGCGGCTTCGCTTTCGAGCCGCCGGATCTCCGCGGCCAGCCAGCGGCCGTCCGGCCGGATCGTCCCCTTGACTTCAACCACATCCCCGATGACGATACCGGCCCCGATTTTCGTCTGGCCGTCGACGGCGATCGGCACCCCGGCGATGATCCAGGGATTGATCGAAGAGACGACCCCGGCGAAGGCGAACGGCCGTCCTTCCTTATTTTCAATCAGATCGATTCGCTCGGCGGTCAGCCCGCCGCCCGTTTCGATGCGGCCGGCCACGCGCACCGTGTTGCCGGCCACGATGACGTCGTCGATCACGGTCGCCGCGGTCACCGAGATCTTCTGCCCGCTGACCACCCAGACGGCCGGGCTGATCGAGTCGACCGTACCGACCAGGGTGAAGCGATCGACGAGCGAGGGGGCCACTTTTTCGATGCGATCGGCGACCCGGCTGCCGTCGGCGGCCAGATGGCCGGTCACGGTCACGGTATCGCCGACCCGCGGATCGCCCACGATGACCGTGGCGGTGGTCACGGTGAACCGCTGACCGGCGATGATCCAGACCGGTCCGATCTGGGTCACTTCCCCGCGGCCGGTCACGGTGAAGACCGGCCGGCTGGGCGCTTCGCCGCCGTCCACGGTGGTCAGCTGGCCGGCCGCGACCGGGACGGTGCGCCCGCCGCCGCTGACGTCGACCCGCCCTTCGCTGACGGTGTAGCGGGCCGGCCGGCCGTCGACCACTTCGACGGTAAAGCGGGTGCCGCGCGCCACCCCCCAGGCCTCAGCCGGGCGCACTGCGTAGCGGGAGCCGGC
>JBFFZG010000345.1:0-5072 GCA_041568735.1 Promineifilaceae bacterium (SeqCode) | reverse complement strand
TCACCCACCCGATCAACTGTGAGGGTTAACCCGGCCGCCAGCACCTCACGGGTAAGCGGCACGGCGGCCGCCAAAAGCAGCATCATGGCCATTAT
This sequence comes from Promineifilaceae bacterium (SeqCode), assembly GCA_041568735.1. Lineage (GTDB taxonomy): Bacteria > Chloroflexota > Anaerolineae > Promineifilales > Promineifilaceae > WTJY01. The sequence goes on along the minus strand of JBFFZG010000345.1, from coordinate 4,977 downwards.
AGGCAGCATTCGGATTTTTTTATCGTTCATCAGGTTGCTCGCAATCGTTCTGGCACTTCGTGCCGGGTGGTTGTCATCACCTCAGGGTCTGAACAACCGCCTCGGGTTGTTCAAATGGCGTCGTCAGTTCCTGGCCTGTTTGTGGTCCCAGGGTGAGTTCATCAGTGTAGTAGATCATCGGCGGCGGGAAGCCGTTGAAATGACCGGCATAGGCGTTGGTGTACGCCCCGGCGTCGAGCACAAACAGCTTTTCACCCACCGCCAGCTCCGGTAAATAGCGGCGGACAAACATCTTGTCGACGCTGTCGCAGCTCGGCCCGGCGATGGTGTAATGGCTTTTGCGGCGGGTCGCTTCGACATCAAAATCGAGGGGGTAATAAAACTGCTCGATCGTCTCCATCAACCCGTTAAACACGCCGGCATCGAGATAGAGCCATTGGGCGTCCGGCCGGTCGGCCCGGCCGATCACCTGAGTGACCAGCACCGCGGCGTCCCCGACCAGAAAACGGCCGGGCTCCATGCAAAACTCGATCGCCGGGTCAAAAAGCTCCGTCATCGACCGGCGGATCACCTGCGCGATCTCAGCCAGGCCAGGCACGTGCCAGTTGTGCTGGATGGGAAGTCCCCCACCCAGATTGATCATCTTGATCTCGATTTCGCCGGCGACCGCGGCGATGATGTCCGCGCAGCTCTGCAAGGCGGTCGGCCAATTCTGTGGATTTTGGCACTGGCTCCCGACGTGAAAGGTCAGGCCGATCGGATGGAGACCTCTGTTGGCCGCGTAACGCAGAAGGGCCGGGGCGTCACCGGCTGGCACGCCGAATTTATGGGAGAGCGGCCAGGCCGCGCCGGTGTTGTCGGTCTGGATACGCAGGTAGAGCTCGCTCCCCGGCGCCCAGCGGGCGATCTTGTCCACTTCAACGGTCGAGTCGAAGGCCAGCCGCCGGACCCCCTGCTCGTGCAGCAGACTTAGAAATGCCGGGGTTTTGATCGGATTGGAGGAAATGATCCCGGCCGGCGCGCCCCCCTGGTCGAGCACCTGGCTTAATTCGGCCGGAGAGGTCACCTCCATTCCGCACGCTTCATCTAACAAGGCGGCCACGATACGCGCGGCCGGATTGGCCTTCAGTGCGTAAAACAGGGAAACGCCGGGTAGTTCACCCTGCAAGGCGTTGAACTTCGCCCTGACTTTTTCCAGGTCTACCAGTAAAAAGGGGGTCGGAAAATCAGCGTTTTTGTACCACATGTCATCACCTATATCTCCAGATTTATGAGAACAGCCCCGGCGAAAGCCAGGACAACACCGGTCCACTGCGTGCGCGACAGAGGCTCCTGGAAAATAAACCACCCGGCACCCACAACCACCAGGGCATACAAAACAGTCTGCAAACTCCCGACCATGCTGAGTTTCCAGTCGGTGACAAAGAAGTGGGTGAAAAGGAGGACCTGGAGCAGATAAAGCCCCGCAGCCAGGGCCAACCAGGGGCTCTTCAAAGCAAGAACCAGGCTCCCGTGAAGCGCAGCTCGCTTCAAAAAGACATCGGCCACAGCCACGGACACGACCGCCAGGACCAAAAGAGAAACCTGCCAATATTTTTCCATTTCCGCCTCCATGCCTTCAAGTTCACCGAGATGACTATCAGCATAAAAGCAAACGGCCCGGGGTTCATCGGGACGGCTCCCTATATTAAGTTGGGAAGTTCCCTATTTTTTTGTGGGAAAAAGCTCGGGGTGGTTCAAAAGGAAGGTGGCGGCCGCCCAGCGGGAGGGGACTTCCAGCCTGGCCAGCACCGCGGAGACGTGGTGGTCAACAGTCTTGGCCGAGATGTGCAGACGGGAGGCGATTTCGGCGTTGGTCAGATCCTGGCCCAGGAGTTCGAGAATTTCCAGCTGCCGGCGGGTGAGGCCAAACGGGTTTTCGCGCGTGGTCGTATTTGGCTTGCGGGGTAGTGGGGCACCAGCGGCGCGCAGGGCGGCGCGCACAGCCGCGGCCGCCGGAGCGGCTCCCAATCGTTCAAAAATCGCCAGGGCGGCGGTTTGCCCGGCCGCATCCCCTTCCGCCAGGGCGCGCCCCTGCTCGTAAGGACAGCCAAGACGCTCCCATGCGGCCGCGGCCCCCTGCCAGTCACCGGCGATTTGCAGGGCGTAGGGGGCAGCGATCCACGCCGGCGGGTTCACCACTTCACCGGCCCGCCAGCCCCAGTAAATCAGCTCACCGGCAAACCAGGCGTGGCGGCTGTCGAGAGCGATTTCGTACCCGGACGCCACTTCCTGCCGCACTCGTTTTGTGTCACCAGCCAGCCAGGCTGCTTCCGCCCGGGCGGTGTAGACCATATTTATCCGCGGCTGATTGCCCGCGCGCCGGGATTGGGCCAGGGCCTGGTCGAGCGCAGCGCCCGGGCTCACCTCACCGCGCCGCGCTTGCAGCCGGCCGGCGGCGACCCACAGCGGGACCTGAATGTTGGGGTTGAGTTCCGCGCGCGGCAACTGTTCTCCCAGGATCTCCTCTGCCTTGGACCAGTTTCCCCGGTACACATGAATCAGCGCCCCCCAGGCGATGAGAAAATAGCGCACCAAATCGAGGTCATGGCTCGCGGTAAAAGCGAGTCCATCCTTGACCAGCTCCTCCGCCCGCTCAAAGAGGTAGTCATCCGCATAGAGCAGCGTCAGGTTGCCATAGGCGGCGGCGATCGCCCCATCGATCCCCTGGGCCAGTGAGAGCGCCAGTCCTTTTTCCAGGTAATCCCGGCTCCGTTTGGGGTCGACCGTAAACAGGGAGAGGCTGATCGTATTGTAAGCGCGGATAATCGAAACCGGATCTGCCCACCTCTGGGCCAGGTCGAGGGTTTTTTCGGCCGCGCGGATCGCGGCCGGCGTATCACCTCGATAGAGCGCTTGCATCGCCCGGTTGCGGTACGGCGTGAGAATGGTCGGGCTCAAGGGCAATTCTTCGAGCACCTCGATGCTGGTCTCGTTGGTTTTTACCGCTTCTTCGATCTGCCCCAGCGTCTGGTGGATCGTCGCGGCAAAAGCGAGACAGCGGGCGTATTGTTCAAGGTCCCCTGCTGCCTGCCACAGCGAGGCGGCGCGTTGATAGGCGACAAGGCACTCGACACGCTGCTCGCTGTACTCGAGCTCGGTCGCCAGGGCCAGGTGGAGTTCCGCCTGCTCACCAGGTGGCAGCAGGTCGGCGAAGCGAATCGCCAGCGCATACAGCGCCGCGGCCGACCGGCGCGCATGGCTGCGGGAGGCAAGCGCGGCCGCCCGCGGGGCAAAGGCCATCACGGCGTCGCCGTCGCCGGCTTCCGCGGCGTGGTAAGCCAGGCGGGCCGGGTCGCTGTGGGCAATCGGGGAAAGACGCAGCGCATCCAGGACCACCCGGTGCAGGCCCGGCCGCTGGTGGGCCGGAATGTCGTCCAGGATGGTCTGGCGGGAAAGTTCATGGCGGAAAGCGAGAAACTCCTCTTGGGAGCGGAGGAGCCCGGTGGCGAGACATTCGTCCACAGCGGCCGCCTCGGCCCTGGCCGCGTCAGCCAGCAGCCAGGGCTCGACACGCGAGCCGATAACCGCCGCCAGGTTGAGCACTGCCTGACCGGAAAGGGAAAGCCGGGCGGTGCGCGCCAGAATCGCCTCGCGAACAGTTGGGGGAGTCGTCTCCATCCCGACCGCCAGCAGCTCGCTCACAAAAAATGGGTTGCCACCGGTGCGATTGTGGAGCAGGGCCGCATCCACAGGCTGATTTCCGGCAAGCTGGCGAACCGCGGCCAGGGAAAGTGGGGCCAGTTCCAGCCGGCGGGCCGCGGCTGCCGTCGCCAGGTCCCCCAACAGCAGGCGCACGGGATGGCGCGGATCAAGTTCATCATCGCGAAACGTCGCGATGAGCAGTGCCCGGGTCTGCCCGATGCGCCGGCCGAGGTATTTGAGCAAATCTAACGTGGCTTCGTCCGCCCAGTGAATGTCCTCAAAAATCGCGACGGTCGGCATCTTCCGCAGTTCGTCTAAACAGGCAGTAAAGATCGGCTGCCTGTCCGCCCCTTTCGCCAGCAAATCCGCGAGCTCACCGCGCGTTTGGGCGGCGATGTCGTGCAGCGCCCCCAGCGGGCGAGGGGTAAACAGGGCGTCACAGGCGCCCCAGAGTGGTCGCCATCCTCCGGCCAGGGTTCGCGTAAACCTCGCCAGCAGAGTCGTCTTGCCAATCCCGGCCTCACCGCTGATCAGCAAGACCCGGCCGCCATCCGGTTGGTACAGGGCGGTCGAAAGGGCGTTCAGGGCGGCCTCACGTTCAAGCAGTTCCATCAGTTCCCTGCGAGGGACGGGAATAGAGGGACGATTATTGTCCCGTTTTCTTTTGTTTACTTGACGATATTGCCACGACTGGCAACCAGCAGCCCCGAGAAAATAAAGTCTGGGTCAGGCTGCCACGACCGCGGAGGATTGGCGGTCTTGAACGAGATCCTATTCATCGTTCCAAGAAGATAACATAGATCCTTGGCCGGGTAAATGGAGCAATCCCGGTGACTACAGCTTTCCCTATTCGTGTTGGCCCGGCCGCGTTGAATGTCTGCAGCCGCCTACGATTCCCAACATGCGGGGTCTGTGTTCTCGGTAAGTCTGCGCAGAGTATAAAAATTTCTGATTCTGTCTGGGTAATTTTGAGACTTCTTTTTCTGACCGCCCCTGTTTATACTTACCCTATGCCGCCAGACCGATTGCCAAAGGATGCGTCACCAGAAGCCGAGCAAATCCTCCTCGATCTGCTGCGGCAGGCCCCTGTCTGGCGCAAGTTTAAGATGGTGGGTGAGCTCAACGCGGCCTTGCGGCTCGTACCCTGTTCAAGGTCGATATTGGTGTCCGTATACGGCCGATTTGATCGCCGCGGTAATCATCAGAACGTGTTGAACGATCTTCGTGATGATGTGAGAATCAAAATGATTGGGAAAGGGCATCGTTCACCCATAATCACTCTCGAAAATCGAT
>JBFFZG010000344.1:0-5090 GCA_041568735.1 Promineifilaceae bacterium (SeqCode) | reverse complement strand
GCCTTGAAAACGAACTGGCTCTCGACCAGCGGGCCACCGTCGTTGGCGTCGGCGTGGTCGGCATTGTAGCCGGCGTAGCCCCAGCCCCGGTTGGCCGAGGGGAAGATACCGTCGACGTCCGGCCAGTGCAGCTGGCCGGCGTTGTTCACGACCTGCGTTCTGGTGACGTCGGTCGTGTTGCCACCGCTGTCTGTTTCAGTTTCCGTCCAACGCCAGGTGACCGTCGAAGTGACGAGGTCGACGCCGCCCCCCACGCGGGGGTTGGCGACGCTCACTTCAATATAGTAGGTGGTATTTTTTTCGGGGGTGAAGCTCGAGAGCGTCGTCGAGCCCTGCAGGCGGGTAATGAACGGCGCCACGAGGACGTGCTGAACCGTAAACGCCTGGCGGGCCACCACCCCGCCGTTGAGCTTTTTGACGGTCAGGACCGCCGGGCTGGAGATGGCGGGGCTGCCGTTGTTGAGAGGGGGTCCGTCCACCGCCACCTCGATTGTCGCCGCCTGCATTCTGTCGACGTTGGGCGATGTCACCGGCGCATAGGGCGCGGTGTGATCGGTGCGGGAGAAGAGGCGCACGTTGGGGACGAGGGGAATGTCGAGGGGGATGTCGACTCCGGCATCAGCGGGGATGCCGCTGGCGTCCGGCTCCTCGAAATTCGGGTCTGCGGCGGCGAAGTCGGTCGTGATCTCGAGAGAAAAGTCGGTCGGATCGACCGGCGAATCGCTGCGGACGTGGATTTCGAGATAGTCGGTTTCCTCGAAGTCGTCTTTGGTGCCGGGCTGGCCGTCATCACCGGCGTTGGTGGTCGGGGCGGTGATGGTCAGATTGACCGAGCCGCTGGTCTGGCCCACGGCGAGCTGCGGCACGGTGAGGACGGTTGTCTCGACGGGGGTGCTGCTGCCGCGCCCCTTCAGCAAGACGACGTTGAGATTGTCAGAAAGGCCGGCCAGCGTGGTCGCCTGGATGGTGACGGTGAGCGTTCCGGCTTCAGACAGGGCGGTGCGGGCCCCCGTCCGGCCGAAGAGCGTGAAATCGCCGGCGGCATTGTAGACCACCTGGCTGCGGCCGTTGGCATCCGGGGCTGCGCTGAGCGGGCTGCCGCCGGGTCCGTCCAGATAAGTAACCGTCGGATTCCACGAGACGGCGTCGTCGGCCGCGTTTTCGATGACGTGCAGGCGGAACCAGACGGGCTGGCCGGCGGTGACGCTGAGCTCGATGCTGTGGGTGCTGCTCGGCGCGGCCGCAGTGAGCGTGGAGCTCCACGGCTGGCCGCCGTTGTGCTCGATGGTCACCTGGGCGCCGTCGCCGCGGTAGGCGCCGCCGGTCAGGAGCGTAGCGGTGCCGTCGACGCGGATGATCCCGGTGTGGGGCGCCAGCCAGCGCCGGACGGTGTCGATGCGGGGGCTGGTGTTGACCAGCAGCTCCTCAACCCCTTCGGCCGCGGCATTGGCCAGGGTGGAGTCGAAGGGGTCCAGGGGGACTTCCAGCCGGTCGAACAGCTGCGCCGGCAGCGAGCTGTCGACGAAGGTCGGCACGCCGTTGTTGAGCACATTGTAAAAGACCGTATGGCCGCCGGCGCCGCCGGGCTTGATGAAGTCGACGCGGCCGTCCCCGTTCACATCCTCAAAGTAGCGGTCGCCGAAAGAGAAGCCAAAGCCGCCGCCGACCTGGATGGCCACTACGGGGTAGGCTTCGAAATGAATATTGATATTGAGGTCGCTGGAGCGGCCGAGGCTGTCGATCCCGGTGATGGTCTGCGCCGGGCCGAACCAGGAATCGCCGGTCTTCAGCGCCCCCGGACGGTTGAGGTTGGGACGGTACATGACCGTGCCGCTGCTGTTCACCCAGACCTTGTCGGGCAGGCTGTCGCCGTCGAGATCGACCAGGATGCTGACCTCGTTCGTCTGCCCGCCGGCGATGTTGAACGATCCACCGAAGGAGCCGGTCTTGGAGGCGAGGATGGGATTGAACCCGATATAGGCGCCGCCTTCCGCCCCGGCCCGCCACGATGTGCCCAGCGCCGACTCGGCGGCGATGTTGACGCGATCGGTGTTCGATCGATTGCCCCACTGCTCGGGAGGGCCGAAGCCGGCGTAGCTGCCGGTGGCGGGGTCGGTCACGTCGTCATACCAGGCGAATTCGTGCCAGGCGTGCTCGGTGCCCCGCCCCCCGGTGCCGTACTGCCCGACACGGGTCAGCAGTGACTTGTCGAACGGGCCGTTCTGGTACACCAGCGTCCAGCCCTTGACGAGCTGGGCCGGGGCGGCCGCGCTGTAGAATTCGGGGCTGAGGTAGAAGATTTCGACGCCGCGCAGCAGATCGCGTGTCACGAGGGGCTGGCCTGTCCGCGCACTGACCGTCACGTCCCGGCGCGGCGTATCTCCGGTCACGTCCCCATCGCGCAGGAAGCGCACCAGGTAGGCGGGCCGGTCGGGAATGGTTGGATCGGTGCGGAAGCCGGTGTAGCGGATCTCGCGCAGATAGAGGGACACGCCGACAGCGGCCGTGGACGCCTGGCCGATGGGGACGGCGGTCAGTTTGTCGTAGGAAAAGCGCATGATGTTGCCGCTGATGTCCTCGACGTAGGTGAGCGCCCAGTGGTAGTCACCGGCCACGCCGCCGGCCACGCCGGTCGGTGGGGCCGTGAGGATGGCGCTCGCATCACGGACGCAGTTACCCTGCGCGTCCGGGGATCCACCGTACCAGCGGTGGTTCCCCTCGGTGTCGACCACCTGCCAGCAGTAGCTGCTGGGTGTGCTGCCGTGGCGGATGATCAGATCGTGATCGTCCTCGATCTGGCGAACCCAGTCGGCGCGCGGGCCGGGGTTCCGATTATCGAGAACGGTGCGGATGGCGTTGGGGAAGAGACGATCGCCGTCGAGCAAATAGGTTTCCGATTCCTTATCGGCGAGGTAGCGCGGGGCGCCGTACTCGGTGTCGACCGTGACGGCGCCGACCGAGAGGTCCCAGCCTGTGCCGACCCAGCCGCTGCCGCCGTTGGAGTCGTACGTCAGCGCCAGGTCGGGCTCGACATCGGCGCGGCCGGGTGGCACCGGCAGCGGGTGAGCCAGGCTGGCGCCGCCGTCAACCGAGGCTTTGGGCGGCTGGATGAGCGCGAGCGCTTCGGCCGGATCACCGTACTGCAGCTCGGTGAGGTCGAGGTCGCCCAGGTTGGCCGGCGTGGTTGAGGGGACGTCGTCGATGTTGCCCATCGACGGGTCCGACACGGCGTTGGCCGGAACCCCGGACCCCAACAGGACGGCGATGATTATGAGGGTGATGGAGAATTTCAGGTGGGAACCGTTTCTGCTCATGGTGCGATGCCCCTTATATAGGTATGGATCGGTATGTACAGCAAAAACTATCACGGCCAGGGCTGTGGTAGGTGATAGACGTCCCCCGGCAGTCTTATCTTAAATTGTTGGTTCTAAAATCTGGCAAATTTTGGATGGTAGGTGAGAATCTTTATGCAACCTTACCACATTACATTGTCAGAGAGCCCCTGTCAACTTAAGGAATTCTTTCACAAATGGCTTGATTAAAACCGATCGACGGTGGTATGGCCTGAATCCGTTGTCTCCAGGTCCATTGGGCATAGAAGCGGTCTTCCGTCCAGATAGGCGCGGCGGCCGCTGGCCGAGCCGGGCAGCCTGCGCCCGGGTTTTCTTTGGCCCCATTGCTGCCATCGGGCCTGCTGTTGGCCTTAAGCGCCGGCCTCAGCCTGGGCGGCGGGGCGGAGTATCCTTTCCCAGCGGTTTTTATGGTTCTATGGCTCCTGTCGAATCGAACGAAGCCTGATACAGCTGCCTGACTTCCCGCGGTCAGCCCGATTCCGGCCGCCCGATTGTGGGAAACGCACGGCCGGTTCTCACTGCCACATCCGTCGCCGTCGCATTCGATGATATACTCGGCGGATGCACAGATTCGATATTGTGACCCTGGTTTCGTACATGTTTTGGGCCGATCTGCGGGTCCTGGACGCCTGTGAGAAGGTGTCCGCGGCCGACTTTGTCCGGCCGGCCGTCCCGGACCCGGGCTGGCACAGTTTGCGCGGCACGCTGGTCCACGCGCTCGACACGGCCTACGGCTGGCGGGCGGCGCTGCAGGGGATTGAAGACACCGGCGTCATCGACGAAACCCATTTCCCGGACGCCGCCAGCCTGAAGAGGCGGTGGGAAGAAGAGAAAGCATCGTGGCTCGCCTACGTTTCGGAGCTAAGCGATGACGACCTGAATGCGGTCTGGTGGTCGCAGGAAAAAAGCAAACGGACGCGCTGGCAGACGATCCTGCACGTGATCAACGACGTGACCCACCACCGGAGCGAGGCGGCCGCCATGCTGACCGGCTACGGCCAATCGCCGGGCGAACTGGATTTCGATCAGTACGTTGTGGACGTTCTGCCAGGGGAGGAGTAGCCCGGCTGTCAGGCCGGTTCCCGTTTGAGCGCGCGGTGCTCGGCCATTTCGTCGATGGCTCCGGCCAGCATTTCAGCGAATTCCTTGTTTTTGGCCGTCATCTCATACAGGGTTACTTTGGTGACCGGCGGCGCATTCATGTCCAGAGTCGGCCAGTAGGGCTCGACAGTCATGCGCAGACCGCGGCCGGGAAATTCATAGTAGTAGGTTTCGTCTTCGGATTTCCGGTAAAAAAGGATGTTTTTATCCTTAAAAACGAAGCGAAAGTCCCGTTCGATTTCCTCGTATTCGAACTTCAAGACGCGGACCATCGAATTGGCGAAGCGATTCTTGAAGATAAAGGCCAGCGAGATTCTCAGAACGGCAAAAATCACGAGGAAAAAGACACCCGCCACTTCGATGCTGTACCCGAGCAGGATCATGAGGATGACCACCAGGATGGCGATGACCGCCGAGACGCCCCAGACAGCTTTCTGGAAGTTCAGGTTTTGTTTTTGCCAGCGAGCAGCTCCCATGATTAAACCTCCTACGAAGGTCGTAGATAAGGGGAAACTATGCGTTGTTCACTGAGCTCCACCACCTGCTGAACCAGGCCTGATGACTTGAATCGGTTCCCCGGCCTGGCCAGGGTGTGTGAGGGCAGAGGACTCCGATAACCCTATCATACCACGAATG
>JBFFZG010000343.1:0-5110 GCA_041568735.1 Promineifilaceae bacterium (SeqCode) | reverse complement strand
GGGGATTTGCTCGGGTTATCCACTGGCCAGTTTCTCGACAATACGTATCGCATCCCGGCAGCCCCGGCACTGAAACCAGGGATTGATCTCCAGTCTCGTTCGCCGCAACCGCCGCGTATTGGCCCTCCAGCAGAACAGCCCAGTGTGCCATCGCACACTGGGCTGTTGAATCACCTGCATTGAGAATTGCTTTTCCGCCTAACAGCTTGGGGACAACAAATCCTATCCTAGCGCCGAATCTAAATAAGTCAACATTGCGCATTCGTTCACGAAAAGATCAGGAGACCTGGGCAGCCTGAGCACCCGGTCTGATCATGCTGGCGCAAATTCGGCCGCTTCCAGCAACCCAAAACCGAAGTCTGCGTCACGCCGAATGCATACACGCTTTGATGATGTCCTTGAGAAACGAAGGAAACCCTCCGGAGACGGCAAGGCGCGGCCGGGTGATAGGTGGCCGATGCAGCGGCTGGGTTAAAAAAATATCCTGAAGACTATGAGCTGGTGGTTTCTACTGAGCCGGGTTGCTGTTGTCGGCGCGCGGTTACCGGCCGCCAGCACTGCGCCTAAATATGGCACTCTGGCGGTCTGTGGCTGGGGGTGGCACCGCCGTCAGGGTGTGAGACGCAACGTCAATTCAGAGGTGCGCGGCTGAGCGTTGAACCTTTGCGTCAGCGCGGCCAGGTCGTCATCAACGCTTAGATAGCACCCGGAGAAGGCATCCGCCTCACCGTTGGCAATCTGTAAAACCATTTTTACCGACAGCTCTATTGGGGTATCGCCGCCCTTTTCAAAAAGGTCACGAAAGAACTGCTGGGTGTCCGGCATGTGCTCACCCATCACGGCTGAACGGGCCAGAAAATCGGTCATATCCGTGCGCACATAGCCCGGATGGTAGGCGAACACGCTAATGCCATCTTCTCTCGTTTCCAGAGCCATTGTTTCGCTCAGTCTAATAATCGCAGTCTTACTGACGTTGTAGGCTGACCCTTTGGGTATCGGGCCCAGGCCAGAATTGCTGGCCACATTGATGATTCGGCCCGCCTGGCGGGCACGCATCCCCGGCAGCACCGCAGAGGCGTAGAGAAAAGGTCCGCGCAATTTGACCTCGAGCTCACGCCACCAGAGCACCGGATCAACGGCGCCCACCGCGCCAATCGCCTGCAGCATGCCGGCGTTGTTAACCAGCAGCGAGATAGGGCCAATCTCGTCTTCTAACCGAGCGACCACCTGTTGGGCAGCGTCCGGGTCGCCCACGTCGGCCGCCATGCCCACGACCTGCTGCGGACCGGGTGAGATCTCGGCGGCGACCGCGTGCCGGCAACCAGGCGGCAGCGCTTCTAGCCCAAGTCGCCCATTCTGTTGATATTGGCGTCGACGGCAGTGCAGAATTCGGTATGGCAGGATTCGGTCGGGGAAACGGTATCACCCTCACATCTTAAGTCACGCACTGCTTCAAATGATACTTCAAAGACGCCCTTGGCGTTAGTCCGCTCAATGCTTCCGGCCTCGGGCCCGGTTAAGATGGCCAGCGCACCCACTTTCTCAGGGTTGATCGATTCCGTGATGACCCACCAACTTGATGCGGTTCAGCATTAGGGGATAGATCAAAAGCGAACGACTGTCGCGTCGTTTCCATATTGTGGAAACCAGCGGGTTGATGGGGTGATTTGCGCGGGAAAAGGATCACCCAGGCCGGCTGCCCCCTCGGCGTCTTTCTCACACAGCTCACTTTCGTCCCTGACCGGCCGTCACCGGCATCGCCTATACTGATGACGGGCTGTCTCCGGTCAAACGATTGGTTTCTTGGAGGAGACCACCCTGAAACACCATGTCATTCCTGCGAAAGCAGGAATCCATCGGCCGCCACCGGGTTCAACCACGCTGAAAACGAGCTGTTTCCGGTCAACCCATTGGCCTTTGGAGAAGACTCCCTTCGTGAAACCCATGGATCCCCGCTTTCGCGGGGATGACACCATATGATAAAGATTGGTTTCTTGAAGGAAAACCCCCTTCCACCCATGTCATTCCTGCGAAAGCAGGAATCCATCGGCCGCCATAGGCATCAACACCGCTGAAAACGGGTCGATTCCCCTCAAACGATTGGTTGTTGGAGAAAAACCCCTTTACACACCATGTCATTCCTGCGAAAGCAGGAATCCATCGGCCGCCACGGGGTTCAACCACGCTGAACACAGGCTGTCTCCGGTCAACCCATTGGCCTTTGGAGAAGACCCCCTTCGTGAAACCCATGGATCCCCGCTTTCGCGGGGATGACACCATATGATGAAGATCGGTTTCTTGGAGGAAAACCCCCTTCCACCCCGTGTCATTCCTGCGAAAGCAGGAATCCATCGGCCGCCACTGGCATCAACCGCGCTGAAAACGGGTCGATTCCCCTCAAACGATTGGTTTCTCGGAGGAGACCCCCCTTCCACCCCATGTCATTCCTGCGCAAGCAGGAATCCATCGGTGGCCCATGGCATCAACCATGCCGAAAATGAGATGTCTCTTGTCAACTCATTGGTCTTTTTAGGGAGGAGCCCCCTCACGGCCCTTCGACGGCGCGCTCGAGGCCCGGCCGGGCCAGAAACGCCGCGCGCATTTCGTCCGATCCGGCGTGGCCGGCGATATAGGCGACGACCTGGTGCAGTTCCTGCCGGTACATTTCCACCGCCTGCCCCTCACCGCTCATCAATTCCACCTCGATCAACGTGAGCAGAATCTGCCACAGGATGCTGCGCTCGCCGGCCGCCGCCGCCACCTGCCTGGCCTCGAGCAGCGCGTTCTGGGCGCCGTCTAAATCGCCCAGTGCCAGCAGTGCTTTCGCCCGCAGCCAGCACGCTTCGGCCAGGTAGAGATGGCCGCCGCCGGCGCGTATCGTGTTGATGGTCGTCTGCATGCGCTCGAGGGCCGCCTGCGGCCGGCCCAGCGCCAGCTGCAGATGGCCATCGGCGACGGCCAGCGGTCCCACCATGACGGAGCCCGCCCCCTCCTGGTTGTAAAAGGCGAACCCCTCCTCGACGATCGCCGCCGCGGCCGCCAGATCCTCTCCGGCGATCCGGGCCATGGCCACGGCCGCCAGGTTGTACAGCCGGAATACCGGGATGAAGCTGGCCTTCATCGCCTCCAGCCGGTCGGCCCAGACGGCCGCCTGCTCCGGCGCGCCGCAGCGCAGGTAGAACGAGATCATGCGCACGCAGTAATTGTGTTCGCCTGTCGGATCATCAACCCCCGGGCGGCCGGCATCTTTGGCTTCTTTGAGAAGCGCCAGCGCCTCCCCAAACCGCCCCTGCAGCCCGTGAATTTCCCCCATGAGCCGCAGCACCTCTTTTTCATGCCCGACATGGCCGATCGCCCGGCACAGCCGCAGGGCTTCGGGTCCGCCGGCCAGCAGGCCGTCGAAATCGCCGGAGACCCAGAGAGAGACCAGCCGCAGGAGGTGGGTATCGACCAGCATGGGCAGATTGCCCAGCTCGCCCCAGACGGACAGAGCCTCTTCGTTCGCCCGCCGCGCCGCGCCCAGCTGCAGATCGAGGATGTAGGCCCAGGTCAGGCTGCTCAAGAGAAATCCCATCTGCTCTTTCAGCTGCAGCTCCCGGGCCAGGGCAAGCGAACGCTCGCCGTATGAAAAAACTCGCTGCCTCTCACCCCCGGTAAAAAACTCGACGAGCATCATTCCCCAGAGCGCTCTGGCCTCTAATTCACGATCACCGGTTTCTGCGGACAGTGCCAGGGCCACCTGTCCCAGCTCTCTGGCCGTGGGGGGATCGAAAACCGGGGTGTGCCTGGCGAGCAGGATGCACAGGTCGGTCAGGGCGGCCTGTTTGAGAACCAGGTCCTCCCGCCTCTCAGCCAGGGCGAGCAGTTCATGGTAGTTGGCCCGGGCCTCCTCGTAGCGGTCGCTCAGCTCCAGGGCGCGGCCGCGTTTCTGGTACAGGCGCAGCCAGGCGGCTGTGGTGAGCGCGTCTCCGTCGAGGCGGCCGGCCGCTTCCCGCGCCTGGTCGCAGTGAAAAAGACATTCCTGCAGTGCGTGGCGGGCCTGGGCTTCCTCCCCGGCCGCCAGTGAATGGCGAAAGGCCGGCTCGTCCAGCAGGGAAGCCACGGCATGGTAAGCGCATTCGGCGGCAGGGGCGCTGGCCGCCTCCAGGGCGATCAGGGCGCGGCGGTGAAAGATGCGGCGGCGGGCGGCCGGGCTTTTGTCGTAGACGACCGTGCGAATGTAGTCGTGGGCCAGGCTGTAGGGGCGGCGCGCCGGCCCCTGTTCGACCAGCAGGCGCCCATTGAGCAGCAGCTCCAGGGCCGGCAGGCCGGATTCCTCGTCCTCGGCGGCTACCTGGCACAGCCGCTCATAGCTGCATTCGCGCCCGACGACGGCCGCCGCCAGCAGGAGCGCTTCCTCGACCTCGGCCAGCCGCGCCAGGCGGGCCAGAATAATTTCGCGCACGCCCGGCGGCAGCGGCATCTGGCTGGAGGACTGCACCTGCCGGAGTGCGGCGGCAAAATCAAACCCCAGCTCAGAGCCGGCAAGGAGACCCTGCTCGATCAGCATCCGCAGCCGGGCCTCGACGAAGAAGGGCAGGCCGTTGGTTTCCACCCACAGCCAGTCGGCGAACGCGCCGGAAGCGCCATCGTCGGCGGCGGCCGGGTTGGCCAGCCGGGCGATCAGCTGCCTGACGGCCGGGCCGCTTAAGGGCTCGAGCTGGAGGCGGGTCACGGGCACATCCCGCTCCAGCCGGGTAAGCCACTCGCCCAGCTCCGCCTCCGTGGCCAGGTTTTCCTGGCGCATGGTCATCAGGAGCAAAATGGGTGCGGCGATTTCCGCCCACCGCCGGGCCAGGTAGTGAACCAGGTCCAGGGTATCGGGATCGGCCCACTGCACGTCATCGAGGATAAAAATGACCGGCCGCCGGGCCGCCAGCGCATTCCCCAGCGCGGCGATGGCGGCAAACAGGCGCGAGCGCACGAAGCTGACGTCGCCGGTCATCGGCGGCGGCAGGTCCGGGTAGCGCCCGCGCAGCTCCGGCATGAGCTGGCTCAGCTCGGCCAGCCAGACATCCTCCAGCAGATCCTCCGGCGCATTTTCCTGCTCCAAACGCACGCGCAGCGCTTC
>JBFFZG010000342.1:0-5111 GCA_041568735.1 Promineifilaceae bacterium (SeqCode) | reverse complement strand
AGTTCCAGGTGACGGTGACATTGCTGTTGTTCCAGCCATTTCCATTTGCCGCAGGGGATTGGGACGGGTTGGCGGTGGGCGGAGTGCTGTCCGCCGGGGCGAGTACTTTTAGGGTAAAGGCGGCCGGGTTGGTATTGTAGGTGCCTGTTCCCGCATCGCTTACAGAGACAGTAATTGGATAATTACCCGGGGTAATGGAGGAGAAGGTTGTCGTTATGTAGTTACCGCAGGTAGTAAAGGTCAAAGGATTTTTCGAGGCAGTGACCGCCGGGGGTGTGTTGATCGTAACAGTTGCCGCGCTGCCATCGGAGGCGTTGCAGCCGGGCTGAGGATCATTACCGGTTACCTGAATTCGATAACCAACCACAGTAGAGCCGCCGGCGGTGAATGTGTCATTTCCACCCGCGGTGACATCGTTCTGAACTGCATCGGCAAAAACGAAGATTGGATAGGCTAGTAACAAGGACAAAAGGACCAAATAAATGATGGTCGAAACCCGGCTTTTCGGCCGGGCGTCGCGGAACTGGAGGCGTTTCGCGGGAGGTTGGGTCGGTTGAGTCATGATTGGTATTCTCCTGGTGCGCAGCTCGGTATGGAATTGTCTTCAGACCATGGCGCGTGTGACTAAAATCCCTCATTGGAAACCGGGACTGGCCCGGGTGCAGTCGGTACCTGCCCTCGCGGTCGATCTCCTGACGGAGAAAGCCAACCCCAAGGCTGTCGTGCTGCTCTGTTGGCTGTCGAGACGGGATGTTCCTGAAAGGCTCTTTCAGCCCACACCCTCTTGACGTGCAGGTTTTCCTCGATGGTGTGTGATCTTCCCGGTGCCCCTCCGGGAGCCCGGCCGCTAACGGCCGGTTCACTGCCTTTTGGCGGCACTGTGTCTACAGTACCACCAGTAGAATAATCGAAAATTCGGCCGGCGTCCTTAAGAGAAGCTCATGGTTTCCTTAAGGAAACCTTATGGTTTTGTAGGGAACGGGGAACGGGGAACAGGGAACGGTGGGTTTCGCCCTTGACGGGGCAATCTACAGCGTGAAGGCGGGGGGACGGGGAACAGGGAACGGGTTAGAGGGGGAGCCAGATGGTGAAGGTGCTCCCCACATGGAGCTCGCTTTCGACGGTCAGGCGGCCGCCGTGGGCCAGGATGAGGTCGCGGGCGATGGTCAGCCCCAGCCCCATCCCCTCCGGCAGCCGCTGGCTGCTGCTGCGGAAGAACGGCTCGAAAACGCTTCCCTTTTCGGCATCGGAGATCCCCCGGCCGCTGTCCTGCACGGCGATGCAGACCGCATCCCCCTCTTTTCCCGCTGAAACCCGCACGCGCTCACCGGCCGGGGTGAACTTAATGGCGTTGCTGACCAGGTTGCCCAGCGCCTGGGCCAGCCGGTCGGCATCGATCACCACCGTCGGCAGGTCGGGCGGGATCGATACCTGCCAGTCGACCCCTTTTTGGCGGGCCGCTTCCCCCCAGTAGGACAGGATTGCGGCCAGCCAGCCGCTCAGGGCGACCGGCTGCGGATGGAGATCGAGCGGGCCGACGTCCCGCTGGTAAAAGCGGCGCAGATCGTCGAGCAGCCGGGACAGCGCGCTCAGCTCCGCCCCGATCCCCTTGTGGAGAATCTCCCGCAGCTCCGGCTCCTCGTCGGCCCCGTCGAGCAGCGCCTGGTTGGCCGAAACCATCGCCCCCAGCGGCCGCCCCATTTCGTGGATTAAATTGGCCATCAGCTGCCGCCGGCCGACCCGCAGGATGCGCAGCCGGTCGATCAGCGTGTTGTAGGCCTCGGCCAGCAGGCGCAGCTCGTTCGGCCCTTCCTCCGGCACCGAACGCAGCTCCTCGCCGCTGGCCAGGCTGTGCACGGCGCCGGTCAGGGCGGCGATCGGCTGTTCTAACCGCCGCGCCAGTACGAGAGCCGTGACCACGCCGACGACCAGCCCGACCCCCATGACCTGGATGATCAGGGTGCGCAGCCGTTCGAAGCGCTCGCGCACGGTGGCCCGCTGGTGGGTAATGCGCACGCCGCCCACCACGCGGCCGTCGCTGTCCGTGACCGGCATCCAGATATCGGAGATATCGGCCTGCAGATCCTGGCTGTAGGTGGTCAGGATGGCCATTTCTCCCTGCCGCAGGATATCCAGACCGCTGCCCGACAGCACCTGGCCGATCAGGGGCTGGTCGGCCGGATCGGACGAGGCCAGGAGCCGGCCATCGGCCCCCACCAGCATCAGCTGGGCGGTCATGCGGCCGCGGAAGCGGTCGACAAACTGCGCCGCCGCCGCCTGATCCTGCCAGATCTCCGGCGTGTCGGCGCTGAACTCGGCCAGCAGGGCCGCCTGCCGGGCCAGCTGGGTCGACAGGTTGACCAGGACGACGTTGTTTTCCAGGACGACGATTAAGGTGAGACCGAGGATGGGAATCCCCAGCAGAATGATGAACAGGTGGCTGAAGATCAGGCGGCTGCGCAAACTGTGCAAGGTCAAACCTCAGGCGAGACGAGTTTGTAGCCCACGCCGCGCACGGTCAGGATGCGCTGCGGATTCTGCGGATCGCGCTCGATTTTTTCGCGCAGCCAGCGAATGTGCACGTAGACGACCTGCAGCTGGCCGGCGAATTCCGGCCCCCAGGCCTGGTTGAGCAGGTCGTCGATGGAGATGACCCGGCCGGTGTTTTCGGCCAGCGCCCGCAGCAGCCGGTACTCCCGCGGCGAGAGATCGACCTCCCGCTCGCCGACGGCTACCTTGTGCTCCTCTGGCACGAGGACGAGATCGCCGACCTGGATGTGCGTGGTCGTTTCGGCCAGCGGCCGCTGGCCTCCGGCCGCCGTGCGCAGGGCGGACCGGATCCGGGCGATCAGCACGTCTTTGTCGAACGGCTTGGTAATGTAGTCGTTGGCTCCCATCTCCAGCCCGAGCACTTCGTCGATCTCCCGCTGGCGGGCGGTGACGAAAAGGATCGGGATGTCCAGCTCTTCGCGGAACTGGCGCAGGGCGGACAGGCCGTCCATCCCCGGCAGATTGATGTCGAGGAGAATCAAATCCGGGGGCGTGGCCCGGGCGATCAGCAGCCCCTGTTCCGCGGTTTCGGTGACCTGGACGCGAAATCCGGCTTTTTCGAGGTGGTAAGCAACGCTGCGTCGAAGCAGCTCGTCGTCGTCGACGACCAGAATGAGAGGGGTCATGGATTGTGTTCGATAGACAATCCCAGGAAGCGTTCTACAGTCTGGGGCGCTCCTGGTGGCGGTGAGAAAAAATCAGTCCGAGCCTTCCCCTGGTGTGGGTCCCATCTGGTATTCCTTTATGTTCTTATTCCCCCCAGACATTATCGTGGAAAAAGGGGATTAGATCAACCCCCAGATAGGTGAATTAGTCGCCAATTTCCATATTCACGCCGCCATCACAAACTGTACGGGGCGGCCACGCCCAGGCGATGCTTACCCTGTCTCCAATGTACCCCATAGGCGTGCCCGCCCCCTACCAGGACCGGAAAAACGCCGAAATTTACAAACAGTTTACAAAGTTGTCATTTTTTCGGAAAAAGTGAGCGGTATTCTCCCCATAGTTATCGACGAGGGAATGATTTCATTCCCGCCAGAAAACCTTTAAGGAGAATGATCATGAAGTGGATGAAAGTGATTTACATGGGATTGGGGGGCGTGATCGCCCTGGCGCTTGCCGGCGCCGCCTTCCTGTTTGTCCGGCCGACCCTGGCCTCGCAGGTCGCCCCGGCGGCCGCGGCGGCCATCGGCCTTGACGACGGGGTCTTCCACGGCCGCGGGCCGAACGGCGGCCGCGGCGGCCACGGCGCCCGCCTCGACATTCAGAGCTACCTGCTCGACGAGCTGGGCATCACAGAGGAAGAATTCGACGCCGCGCGGGAAACCGTCCGCACGGCGGCCATCGACCAGGCGCTGGCCGACGGCCTGATTACCGAGGCCCAGGCGGAGGCGCTGAAAGAAGGGACCGGCGGCCGCCTCCACGGCTTCGGCTTCCGAGGTGGACCTGAGGTCGACCACGAGGCGCTGCTCGCAGACGCCCTCGGCATCACCGTCGAGGAACTCGAGACGGCCAAAGAGAACGCCCGCGCCGCGGCCGTCGCCCAGGCGCTGGCCGATGGGGAAATCACCCAGGAGCAGGTCGACCGGATGGAGGTCCACCAGGCTTTGAAAGACGCCATCGATCGGGAAGCGATCCTGGCGGAAGCGCTCGGCGTCACCGTGGCTGATGTGGCCGCCGCCCGCGAAAACCGGACCATGGCCGACCTCGTCGAGGCCAGCGGCCTGACCCAGGCCGAACTGCGGGACGCCCTGCAGGCGGCCCACCAGGCAGCCGTCGACCAGGCGGTTGAAGATGGGGTCATCACCCGGGAGCAGGCCGACCTGCTCGGCGACGGCGGGATGTTCGGCCCGGGCGGCAGGCGCGGCTTCGGCGGCCCGCGGGGGAACCACGGCTTCCCCGGCCGCGGCTTTAATGGACAGGGTCAGGGCGCTCCGGACACGGCGCCGGCCGCCGGCTCCTTCTCCGGCTGATGCCGCAGGGGGGTCACCGGCCAGCCGGTGAAACCCTCCCGATAAGGCAGAAGGGCGTGTGGGATCATCCGCACGCCCTTCTTTTTTTTGTGAATCGGCCGCCCGCCGGTCAGCTGTCGGCAAAGAAGATCTGCCCGGTGGAGCCGTCGAGCCGGATTCGCTGGCCGGTGACCAGCCGGCTGGTTGCCTGGTGCACCCCGACGACGGCCGGAATGCCGTACTCCCGGGCGACGATCGCCCCGTGGGTCATCAGGCCGCCGACCTCCATGATCAGGCCGCCGGCCGCCAGGAAGAGCGGGGTCCAGGCCGGATCGGTTCCCTCGCAGACCATGATCTCCCCCGGCTCAAGGTTGGCCCGCTGCGGATCGCGGACGACCCGCACCAGTCCTTCGACGATCCCGGGTGAAACCGGGCTGCCGGTCAGCCCCCCTGCCACCGGTTCGCCGGCGGCGATCCCCTCGTAGAAGGCGCGGCCGTCGCTGAGCAGCAGGCGGGGAATCTGCCGGCGGCGCATTTCCCGGTCGTAGGTCGCCCGCCGTTCGGCGATCAGGGCCGGCCAATCCCGTTCTTCTCCCGCGGCGAAAGCCT
>JBFFZG010000341.1:0-5141 GCA_041568735.1 Promineifilaceae bacterium (SeqCode) | reverse complement strand
GCACAGCCGGCCGGGTCTCCCCCGCCTGCCTGCCGGCGGCCGGCCTTCACGGCCGCTTCAAACTGATGCACGTCGATCCACAGATCGGGATGGGGGAGCAGCGCCAGGGTGGCGCGGGTGGCCTCGATCCAAACTTTGCCGATCCCCTTGTTCAGGGCGGCCAGGGTTCGGCGGAGGGCGGTGCGGGCTCGCTGCTCGTCTGAATCCGGCCAGAGCATGGCCGCCAGTGAGCTGCGCGACTGGGGTTCTTCAGCCATGGCCAGGTAGGCGATCAGGGCGATCGCCTTGCGCGTGTCGACCTCGATCGGTGCGCCGTCCAGTTCGATCTGGGGTGGACCAAGAAGGCTGATCGTCAGTTTGGGCAAGGTGGGTTTCTCTGCTGCCGGCCGGCCAGGATCGAGCGGCCGGCGCCAAAAAAAAATTATGGGTGCCATTTAAGTATACCCGTAACGGAATCGTAGCGGTAGCGGTAGCGAGGTCGTAGCGCGGGCCGCCTAGACTACACATTGTGAAGATCATCCAAACCCAGAACCGTGTGAAGGAGATTTGAGATCATGTTTCAGCTGCCCACCCGAGATTGGATTCGACCTGGCAAAATCCTCTGGTTTTGCGCCGCTCTGCTCCTGGCAGGGCTTTTTTCGTTTTCCGGACCGGCCGTCCGCGCCGAGTCCCCGGCCGCTCCCATCGCCTCCGGCTGGATCCTGGTCAAATACCCGGCCCCGCAGGGCTGTTCAGGCGTCGGCTACCGCGGCTACGTCTATTATGACCGGCTCGACTGCGGTTTCGGCTGGGTGCAGGTCAGCGAGACGACCCCCACCGCAACCGTCCAGGTGAGATTTTTCGATGCCGGCGGCACCGCTCGCGGCACACAGACCGCCACGTATCGGGCATCCGAAACGGCCTGGCAGTTTAATATCAGTCCTGCCAGCAGCTGGGCGGCCGGCCCGGTCACCATCCGGGTGGTCAATGTCAACGGCGTTCCCGGCAACTACGGGGAAACTTTTTTTTATTTAAACCAGCTCGGCGCGACTATCGCCCCGACCGGCTCGGGCTATGCCCCGGGCGACCCGATTTCTGTGGCCGGCACGACGTTTGAAATCGACCAGATCCCGCCCCTGGTCGGAACACAGCAAACCGATGTCGGCGCCACCTTCTATCTGCGGGTCGTCTCGGGGGCCGGCGAGGTGCGCGGCCCCTATGGCCCTTACACGTCTGATTCCACGGACGGCTCGTTCGCGGTCACCCTTCCCGGTGAGGCCACCGCCGGCTTGTCGGCCGGCCGGGAGACTCAATTCCAGACCACGGCGGCCATCGAAGTGATCGACGCCACCTACAGCGACCCGCTGACCGGCACCTGGGTCGGGCAGCGGGCCGGCGCGGGCTCCGTTTCCCTTTCGGTTCCGCCGGACAGCCTCCTCATTGAAAACAGCTACGTTTCCTCCGTCGGCTGGGTCAAGCCGGGCGAGCGCTATCCCTTCCGGGTGCTGGTGCGCAACTACACCCCGGATACGGCCGCCAACGCCGCCGTGACCATCCCTCCGGTCGACGGAACGACCTTCACGCGGGTCAGCCCGCTTAACGGCGCCGGCAGCGCGACCATCAACCCGGATGGCTCGATCAGCTGGACGATCGGCACGGTCGAGGCGGCCGCCGGCGACGGCCCGACCCTCAAAACCCTCGTCGTCGAAGGGCGGGCCGACACGCTGGGAGAAGATCCCCAGATCGTCTGGAAGGATATCGCCAGCACGGCGACCCTGACCTACGACGGCGGTCCGACCGGCCTCGTCTCGATGAGCCACGGCCCCAAGGTCATCCCCCCGACCGGCGGCTACGAGAGCGCCCGCTACGGCGACCGTCCATTCCCGGTCGTGCCAGTTGACTATTTTGACCGCAAGCACGATTCGGCCCACACCGGGGAGACGCTGGCCAACAAGATTAATTCCCCCGACGTTCCCGGTTCGACCTTCAACCTTTTCCAGGAAATGTCCCTCGGGCAGCTGTTCCCGCACGGCACCGTCCCCTCGGCCGGGGTGGCTTCAGCCGGCTGGGAGTACGCCCCTGGCTTCCAGTTCAGTGAGCTGCAGCCGCAGGGGACCTGCGCCGGGAACACCTATAAGGATTTCGCCGGGACGGCCGTCCTGCCGGAACGGATCGTCGACGGCTGGTACCAGCTCCCGGGCGACACCGGCTACTACGGCTCCGACCGCTACGGTTCGGCCATTGTCGGCTCCGTGACCGGGATTGGCCCCCTGCTCGACATCGACTCGGCCTGCGGCCCGGTCGGCAAGGCGGTTTACGATGCGGCCCAGATCGCCGATCCGGAAATCAACTACAACGATTTCGACACCGACAAAGACGGCGTGGTCGATTTCTTCATGATGATTTTCGTGGGCCTGGGTGGGAACGGCGCCTCTCAGCTCAACGTTCCTCCGTACGACAATATCTGGCCTCACTCGTCGAGCCTCGAGTTCTATTTCAACGATCCGGACACCGGTTTGAAGGGATATATCTCCGACGACCAGCTGCAGAGTCTGGAAGAAGTGCCCCAGTGCTGGCTCTCGACCGCCTACGCCGAATTTGACGACTGCGCGGCCAGCGGTGGTGCCGGTCTCGATCACCTGCCGGTTTACGTCCGGGTCGGCCCCTACAACGTCAACCCGGAATCGGCCATCGACCGGGCCAGCGTCATCTCCCACGAATACGGCCACTCGCTCGGCCTGCCCGACTTTTATTCGCTCGGCAGCCGGTCGACCTACGGCGACTGGAACCTGATGGCCACCGACAAGTCCCAGCACATGGATATTTTCTCCAAGCAGGAGCTGGGCTGGGTCGTGCCGGTGCCGCTGAACCCCGATGAGATCCGGCCGATCTCTGAGTGGAAGGATTCGAAATTCGACACCGGTGAAATCCACTGGCAGCAGCAGGACGGCACCCCCTATACCCTTTCGGCCGCCAACGGCCACCAGAACATCCACAATGCCGAAGCCTACGTGGCCAAGCTGCCGGCCCGCCTGCTGATTGACCCGGCCAAGGTGGCCAACGGCGCCTCTCCGGATCACGTCTGGTGGTCGGGATCGGGCAACGATTTCGGCTGCCCGCCGGCCGGCGGCCACAACCTCGACATCTTCCTGCCGGAGCTGGCCAATCTGCCGGCCGGCACCGAGGTTACCGTCGAGTTTAAATCCCTGTGGGATATCGAGTGGGATTACGACTACGGCTTTGTCCTGGCCTCGACCAACGGCGGCGAGAGCTACCAGTCCCTGTCTTCGGCCATGGGGTATTCGACCCCGGCCGGGCAGAATCCCAACGCCAACGGCTGCCAGACCCAGTACGGCAACGGGCTGACCGGCACGACCAAGGCCTACCAGGAAGGCACCGAGGCGGCCGACCGGCTGCTGGGGAACTACCCCGAGCCAGACGGCTTTGTCCTCGATCGCTACGACCTGAGCTTTGCGGCCGGCAGCGCCACGGTGCTCCGCTTCTCCTACGCCACCGACCCCGGCCTGGCCCGCCCCGGCTGGTTTATCGACGACCTGACGATCACCGCCGGCGGCCAGGTGCTGTTCCAGACCGATTTTGAATCGGACGGCGACGAGCCGCGGATCTTCAACGGCGGCTGCCAGGCCACCCAGCGGGTCGCCCAGACCTGCACCCAGGGCTGGAGCTACGTCTCGGCTTCGGCCGGCTCCCCGGCGGATCACGCCTACTATATGGAAATGCGCGATCGCTCCGGTTTCGACCTCGACGGCAAAGGGGAAAATGATCGGGCTCCGATCGGATTCGAGCCCGGCCTGCTGCTGGTTATCACCGACGAGGCGCACGGCTACGGCAACGTCGGCACCGATAACCCGCCGGCCCAGTCCCCGGTCGACTCGCGGCCACAGCCGGGGAACAACACGCCGAACCTGAACGACGCGGCCCTCAAGCAGGGGGACAGCTACAGCGACTTCGGGCCGAACGGCCACGTCGACAACTACACCGATCCCGGCGACCCGCTGGGGCAGCAGCGCTGGCGCCACCTGTTCGACTGTCTCTCCTTCACCGTCGACCGGCTCGAAGGGACCGATCTCGGACCGGCTCTGGCGCCGGGCAATCTGGCCGGCGATGTGACCTTCAACATGGGGGCCGGCTGCGCCACCTTCGACTACGGCACCCTGGATCCCGATCAGAATGCGGCCCCGACCGCCGTAGCCCAGGCCCGGCCAACCCAGGTGGCTGTCGGCGAGCTCGTCACCTTTGACGGCAGCGCCTCCTTCGACGATAAGACCCCGACCGGCCAGCTGGCTTACGAATGGGATTTCGACGATGACGGCATGGTCGATGCCACCGGCCAGGTGGCCAGCCACAGCTACGACGCGGTTGGCGTCTATACCGCCCGCCTGCGAGTTACCGATGGCGGCGGGCTGACCGGCGAGGATACCGTCACCGTGACCGTCACCGAGGCAAACACCAACCGGCCGCCGGTGGCCGTGGATGACAGCGCGACCACTGACCGGGAGACGGCCGTCGTGATCGACGTCCTGGCCAACGACAGCGATCCAGATGGGGACTCCCTGACCCTGGTCGGCGTCACCGACCCGGCCAACGGCACGGCGGAAATCGTCGACGGGGCCATCCGCTACACGCCGGACTCCGGGTTTAGCGGCCCCGACAGCTTCGCCTACACGATCAGCGACGGCGAGCTGGAGGCCAGCGCCCGGGTTGATGTGTGGGTGAACGAGCCGGGAGGATCCGGAGACGCCACGAAGTCGACCGGCGGCGGCTGGCTGGCGGCCACCGACGGCCAGAAGATCAACTTCGGCTTTAACGCAAAGCAGGGGTCGGCCGGCTTCAGCGGCAACCTGCAGCTCAACGACAAGGGGACGGACATCAAGATTCACCTGACTGACGTCACCGCGCTCGGCGCGATCAACGGGAGCTGCGGCGGCATCAGCGCCGGCCCGAACGCCCTCGAGTTCAGGGGCAGCGGCACCTTCAACGGCGCGGCGGCCGCCTTCCGGGTCTGCGTCGAGGACAACGGCGAGCCGGGCAAGGACAGCGACCGCTTCGTCCTGATGTGCACGGCCGGCTGTACCTACAGCACAAGTGATCGCACATCCGATGCCGTCATCGACGGCGGCAACCTCCAGGTCCACCAGGCG
>JBFFZG010000340.1:0-5142 GCA_041568735.1 Promineifilaceae bacterium (SeqCode) | reverse complement strand
TCGATCACCGGCTCGAGCTCCCGGTCGCTCATCCAGGCAGGGGCCAGAACCACCAGCACCCCCCGCTCCAAACGGGCATTCACCGTTTTCCGGCGGCGCTTACTGCGCCGAATTTCGACAGGCCAGGTCAAGATAGTTCCGAGTTCCGAGTTCCAGGTTCCGAGTGGAAAGTTGAAAGTTGAAAGTTGAAAGTTGAAAGTGAAAAGGATTGCTTGGAGAACTGCCACTCAGAACAGATCAACCGCTCCCCGTTCCCTGTTCCTCGTTTCCCGCTCAGGTCTCCCCTTCTTCATTGTCCTCATCATCTCCCCATGGCAGCAGCCCTTTTTCCCGGGCTTCTTCGAGAGAAAGGCCATCCTGGTCCTCGAAATCGGCCTGGCTGAGGGCGGAATCCCAGAAGGCCTCGGCCTCATTTTCCGCCACCTCTTCGTGGGTCAGCAGGTCAAAATCGGATAGGGCGGCCAGTTCGTCGGCCGTGGAATCTTCCGACTCCCCGGTCTGCTCGTCCGCTTCCTCACCTTCGATGGAGGCGCTGATCTCCAGGCCTGTCTGCAGCGCGCGGTCGAGCAGATCGTCGTTCACCGCCCCTTCCGTATCCCCGGTGATCACCCCTTTCCAGAACGCTTCGGCCTCGGCCGGATCGGCTTCGTGCTCGGCCGTCAGGGCGATAATATCGACCAGATCCTCTTCTGACAGCGTCTCGAGGTCGGCGAACAGGTCCAGCTCTTCCACCGGTGGTTCCTCGGGAGCCGGCTCAATGGCGGCGGCCAGCGCTTCGGGGATGAGTCCCTGGGCCAGCGCCTCTTGCAGCGAGAGGGCCGGGCCGGGATCGACCGGTTCCTCTGCCGGTGGCGGCAGGGGGCCGGTCCGCTTTTTTCTCTCTGCCGGCGGGGGCGCCTCTCTGGCCGGATCCGGCCGGAATGGCGCGGGGCCGGCCGGCAGCAGGGGCTGAATATCGCGAATCGCCCGCTGTAAAAAGACCCAGATCGTCCCGATGCGGGCCCGCTGGCTCTGGGAGGGGAAGAAAAGGGTCAGGAAATAGTCGCTCCCGATATTCGCAAAATAAACTTCAAATTGACCGGTCATCTGCACCTGGACGATCAGCGGCAGTTCGCTCCCCATTTCGCCGGCGAGGCCCAGGCTGCCGGCCAGGTTTTCACCCACGAGACGGGTCAATTTCTGCTCGTCAAATGGGCCGACCTGCTCCCCGTTCCAGTAGAGCAAATCGCCGTTCATCCGGCCGAGCAGCAGGCGGAGGGCCCCGGTGTCCTGGCGGAATTTTTCCAGGCGGCGGCGGAGCGGCGCGGTCATCTCGAAATCCCCCCCGGGATCGCCGCCGCCTTCTGCGTCGGCCGGAAGCCGGACGCCGGAGAAAACCGCCTCGACGACTTCCAGCACCTGCTCGAGAACAAACGGTTTTTCAAGCAGGCGAAAAACGGTCAGACCGGCCGTCTCCTGCTTCATCCATTCCAGGTTGTAGCCGGACATGACAATTGTCGGCAGCTGGGGAAAGCGGCGGTGGATGCGCTGCAGGAACTCCGAGCCGCTCATGCCGGGCAGGCGCAGATCGATGATGGCCAGGTCGAACCGGCCCTGCAGCAGTTCCAACCACCCCTCTTCGGCCGAGGGAACGCCAAAAATTTCGACGGGGAAAGCGGCGTGCTCGAGGGTGGAGCGCAAAAAATCCACCGTCTCGTAGTTGTCGTCGACAATCAAAACCCGTTTTTTACCACGCATGCGCAACCTGTTCTCGCCGGGGGAACAAAGCTTATATTCCCGTGCCGGTCCTGATCGAATTATAAGGGGTCGATCGACAAAAACAATACAGATAGCCACATCCGACCTTCATTGCTACAATGAGTCCCACTGCGGGAGTTCGTGTTGGATCGACGGCCGGACATCGGCAGACGACCGGTCGATCATGCCTGACTCTCGGGCCAACCCACTTCCCCCTGACTCAATTTAACAGCTGCAAACCAAGGATGCTCAAATGTCAGACTTTCGCATTGAAAAAGATTCATTAGGTGAAGTCCGCGTTCCGGCTGCCGCCCACTGGGGGGCACAGACCCAGCGAGCCCTTCACAATTTCCCCATCACCGGGCTCAAACCGTACCCGGCCTTTATCTGGGGCATGGCGGTCATTAAGCGGGCCGCGGCCGAGGTCAATCACGACCTGGCTCTTTTTAAGGATAAACCGGCCGGTGACCGCGCCATTTCCGGGAGCGAAATCGCCCGGGCGATCATGGAGGCGGCCGATGAAGTTTTGGACGGCCGCTGGAACGACCAGTTCGTCGTCGATCCGATTCAGGCCGGGGCCGGCACCAGCCACAACATGAACGTCAACGAAGTCATCGCCAACCTGGCCAACCGGAAGCTGGGCTTCGAGATCGAGGATCCGCGCAAGCCGGTGCATCCCAACGACCACGTGAACATGGCGCAGTCGACCAACGACACAATCCCCACGGCCATCCGGCTGGGCTGCCTGTGGCGGCTGGCCGAAATGGAAGCAGCCCTCGACGGGTTGGCGGCGGCTTTTGAAAAGAAGGCGGACGAATTCGATCCGATCGTCAAAAGCGGCCGCACCCATCTGCAGGATGCCGTGCCCGTGCGCCTCGGCCAGGAGTTCGGGGCCTATGCGAAGGCGATCCGGCGCAATATCGAAAAAATCCAGCAGGCAGCCGATGGGCTGCGCCGGCTGGGCATCGGGGGGACGGCCACCGGCTCCGGCCTCAATGCCCACCCGGCGTATCACGGCCGCATGGTCCAGACACTCAGCCGCCTGAGCGGCCTGCCCCTGGTGGAGTCGGACGACCTGTTCGAATCCATGCAGAGCATGGGCGACCTGGTCCACTTCAGCGGCGCCATGCGCACCCTGGCCCAGGATCTGACCCGCATCGCCAACGATTTCCGCCTCCTCTCCTCTGGACCGACAACTGGCCTGGACGAAATTCGGCTGCCGGCCGTGCAGCCGGGCTCTTCGATTATGCCGGGGAAAGTCAACCCGGTGCTGGCGGAAATGCTCAATATGGCCATGTTCCAGGTCATGGGCAACGACCTGACGGTCATGCTGGGCGGCCAGGCCGGCCAGCTCGAGCTGAACGTCATGATGCCGATCATCGCTTACAACCTCTTCCAGTCGATGGACATCATCATCAATGCGGTCCAGGCCTTCACCGACAAATGCGTGGTCGGTCTGCAGGCCAATGCCGAAAAGGCGACCGGCTGGCTGGCCAAGAACGCCATCCTGGTCACGGCGCTCAATCCGCTCATCGGCTACGCCAGAGGTGCGGAAGTGGCCAAAGAAGCGCTGGCGACCAACCGGACCGTGCGCGAGGTGGTCGTCGAGAAAGGCTACCTGACGGCCGAACAGGCCGATGAGGCGCTGAACGTTTACAATATGACGGAAGGTGGTATTCAATAAGATCAGGAGGGAACGGGGAAGAGGGAACCATCCGTTCCCCGTTCCCCGTTCCCCGAGATAAATCATGCGCGCAACGGAAATCATTGAGAAAAAACGGGACGGGGGAGAGCTGTCCGCCGCCGAAATCGACTGGTTTATCCAGTCGGTTACGGCCGGCTCGCTGCCCGACTACCAGGCGGCCGCCCTGCTGATGGCGATCTATATTCGCGGGATGAACCGGCGGGAGACCGTCGACCTTACACAGGCCATGGCCCGATCGGGCGACCAGCTCGATCTGCACGACGTGGTTCCCTACGCCGTCGACAAACACTCCAGCGGCGGCGTCGGCGACAAAACCTCCCTGGTCGTCCTCCCCCTGGTGGCGGCCTGCGGGGTGCCGGTCGCTAAAATGAGCGGCCGGGGGCTCGGTTTCAGCGGTGGGACGCTCGACAAAATGGAGTCGATCAGCGGCTGGAACGGCGCCATGTCCCTGGCACGCTTCAAGCAGCAGGTGGTGGAAATCGGCCTTGTCCTGGCCGGCCAGACAGCCGAACTGGCCCCGGCCGACGGCAAGCTCTACGCCCTGCGCGACGTGACCGGGACCGTCTCCAGCATTCCACTGATCGCCGCTTCAATCATGTCGAAAAAGCTGGCCGCCGGCTCGGACGGCATCGTGCTCGACGTCAAGCTCGGCCGGGGGGCCTTCATGACGACCCTCGATTCGGCCCGCGAGCTGGCCACAACCATGGTCAACATCGGCCGGGACGCCGGCCGGGATGTGGTCGCCCTGCTGTCGGATATGAACCAGCCGCTGGGACACGCCGTCGGCAACAGCCTCGAGGTCCGGGAGGCGATCGATGCCCTCCTCGGCGAAGAGACGACGCCGGCCGACTTCTGGGCTCACTGCCTCGAGGTCGCCGGCCACATGCTCGTGCTGGCTGGGGCCGCCCCCTCCCTGGAAGAGGGGAAAAGGCTGGCCGCCGCCGCGCGCGATGACGGCCGGGCCTTCGAAAAATTCCGCCAGATGGTGGCGGCCCAGGGCGGCGATGTCGACCAGGTCGACCATCCGGATCGGCTGCCGCACGCCCCGTTGAGCGCGGTCATTGAATCGACCCGGGCGGGTTATATTGGCGAGATCAATGCCTCGCAGATCGGCTGGTCCTGCGTTTACCTGGGCGCCGGCCGGGCGAAAAAAGGGGATCCGATCGACCTGGCCGTGGGGATGATTTTTTCCCGCAAGGTCGGCGATCACCTGCAGGTGGGCGATCCACTCGGCCGCGTCTACGCCCGCGACGGCGAATCGCTGGCCCGCGCCGTCGCCGAATTCAAGAAATCAATCACCTACAGCGAGACTCCCGTCGAACCCCTCCCGCTTTTTTATGGAATGGTGGGCGGCAAGGAAGGGTAGTTCTGAGTTCCGAGTTCCGGGTTCTGAGTTCCGAGTTGAAAGTGGAAAGTCGAAAGTCGAAAGTGGATGGCTCGGCGGCCGGCCCTCGTCCGCCAACCACCGAACAGCAGAAACGGACGACCAACCCCTGACCACCATCTCTTTTCAACTTTTCACTTTAGACTTTTCACTTTCTTTTTCTCTTATGATCAAAATCGGTCTGGCTTTTGGCGGAGGTGGGGCGCGTGGGGGCGCGCACATCGGCGTCATTTACGAAATGGAAAAAATCGGCCTGAAGGCGAACCTGGTCACCGGCACCAGTGTCGGAGGGCTGGGGGCGGCTCTCTATGCGGTC
>JBFFZG010000339.1:0-5165 GCA_041568735.1 Promineifilaceae bacterium (SeqCode) | reverse complement strand
TTCAGCTGGTTCATCCGCTACACCAACCTGCTGATCGTGCCGGCCCTGATCGTTTACGAACTGGCCTATCACCGGTTCCACCGTTTGCGGCAGCCCGCCGTCTGGCTGTTTTCAGCCCTCCTTCTGGCCGGGCTGGGGGGGCTCCTGCTGTTCAATGCCACTTATTATGGCGGGCTGACCAGGACGAGCTACAGCCCGGAACACGGCTGGTACCCCTTTCCGGCCTTCGACCTGGCGTATGCCCTCGGCCCGTCGCCGATCGACGGGTACAGTCTGGCGGCCATCGGCCGCACCCTCTGGGCTAATTTTTCCTGGTTGGGTCTGCTCCTTCCGGCCGGGCTCCTCATTCGCCGGCGGCGGCCGCTCCTGTTTCTGGCGGCCGCCGGTCTCTGCCTCCTGGCGCCATACGGCCTGTACGCCTTCGCGGCCGCCGGCGTAAACAGCCGCTTTGTTCTGCCGGCCGTCCCCTTCCTGGCCCTGTGGATGGCGGCCGGATTTCTGGCGCTGCAGGATCGGCTTCCCGCCGGCTGGCCCCGCTGGCTGGTCGCCGGTCTCCTGGCAGTCCTGTTGATCTGGCCCCTGCCGGGAATCCTGGCGTCCGTGCGCACCCGCAACGCCAACCAGGCGGCGGGGCTGCGGGAAATAATCGGCTATGTCGACGGCAGCGAACCAGATGCCGTTTACCTGACCTACGCCTACGTCGACCACATCGCTTACTTCACCGGCCGGTCGGTCCTCAACTACCGCCGGATTCCCGTTTCAGATCCGGTTACCCGGACCTATGCCTGGGAGATGATCGCCCCCTGCCTGACCCGCTATGTCGATCAGCTCCACCGCCTTGGCCGACCGGTCTATTTCATCGAAACCGGCGACCTGGTGGGGCTGAACACCGTCGATATCCTGGCCGCCCGCTTCCGGCTGGTCGAGGTCCGGGACCGGCCCCCGATTTACCGGGTCGAACCTGAGGCCGGCGATGCGGAAGTGATCGACGGCGGAACGATCTCCTGTCCCGGTCCCGGGTGAGCCGGATCTCCTTTTCATCCATATCAGCAGGAAAACACGCCATGTGGCCCGATCCTTATGCCTCGACTCTTTTCTTTTTCTTCTGGATGATTGCCGTGACCGTAGTCTATTTCAGGTCGGAGGCGATTCGGCGGGTAGTGCCTCCGCGCTGGCGGACGCTGCCGTTTCTGCTCGGGATAGCTGCCGTGATTCGGCTGATCCCCGCGCTGCTCCTGCCGGTGGGCGCGCAGCACGATATCGACTCCTTCACCATGGTGTACGAGTCCTTGGCCCAGGGCCGGGAAGTTTATCTCTCCGTGGCCGGACGCTACCCCTACCTGCCGTTCTACTTCTATTTTATTTTCCTGGCCGGTAAACTCGCGGCCGTGACCCCCCTCCCGTTCGTCGTCTGGGTTAAGATGTGGCCCGTCCTGGCCGATCTGGGTCTGGTCGCCCTGCTTCATGCTGCGGCCGGGCGGCTCGAGACCGATCGCCAGGCACCTTTTAAATGGGGACTGATCTACGCGCTCAACCCGATCCCGCTCCTCGTGTCGGCCTATCACGGCCAGTTCGACAATTTCACCCTCTTTTTGCTGCTGGCGGCCTGGTATTTCTGGTCAATTCACGAGCGCTGGCTGCCGTCGGCCGTACTTCTCGGCCTGGCGATCGCGATGAAGACCTGGCCGGTCATCCTTCTACCGCTTCTCTTCTTGCGGCCGCAGCCGTGGCGCATCCGGCTGGCATTCCCCCTGGTGGCCGGGCTCATTCCGGCCGGTTTTGTCCTCATCTACCTGGTTTCATTCGCGGCGGATCCAGCCCACGTGCTGGGACGGGCCCTGACCCATGCCGGCAGCCCAGGCTACTGGAGCCTCTCCAGCCTGCTGGTCGTCGGTAGCCGGTTCGATGCCCGCAGCCAGCTGCTCCTGGACTACCTTCTGGCAGCCGGCCGCTGGCCCATCCTGATCGGTGGGGGGCTGAGCCTGCTCCTGACCCGCAAACAGCCCGTCGCCGGCGCGCTCCTCACCGTCCTGCTGACCATCTTCGCCGTCACGACCGGAATGGCCATGCAGTGGCTGGTCTGGCTTGTGCCGCTGGCGATCATCGCCGGGGATAGGGGCTGGCTCCGCTGGTACACGGGGGCCGGGTTGATCTACATCGTGCCCCACTTATTTGGGATTCACCTCTACTGGTGGCTCTCCTTCTGGTTTGACGCCGGCCAGGCCGATATCTTGCTCCGGCTGGCCGCCTTTCCCACCTGGCTGGTGGTGCTCGGTTGGACGGTCGCCCGCTGCCGGCGGTTCGCGGCGCCGGCCGGTCCAGGCGAGGCTGTTTTGGCGATCAGGGGGGAAGCGGGTTCAGCCGGTCGTCAATCGGCGGCAGGCGTTGATCAGGACGGGGAGTAGCGTTTTTAACTTGCTGGCGGCGCCGGGGTCGGCCGGGTTTTCCCGCCACAGGTGCTGCAGCAGGTGCCAGCATTGGGCGGCCGGCAGGGCCCGGCGGCGAAAATGCTTGGAGGAATAGCTCACTCCGTAACCGAAACGCTCGTGCAGCTCCTGGGTCAGCCGCACGATGTAGCTGTCGACGAGGAGTTCCTCTATCTCGCCGTTGTCGAGGCCCTCGCCCAGAGCGATCGTCTTGTGCAGGATCAGAATATGTGAGAGGAGCGGGGCCAGGTCGAGAGCGGCCGGACCGGCCGCGGCGTGCCGCCAGTTCAGCAGGTAGCACTCGTCAAACAGCGTCAGCCGCCAGTTGGCGATAATCGGGGAACCGTGCAGCAGGGTAAACGGGAGGGCCAGCAGCGGCCGCAGCATCAGCTCTGGATGATCGAGGACGGCCAGGATGGTGGTTACGTCTGCCGCGGAGAGCAGATCCGGCTTCTGTCGATGCAGGGCGGTCAGCTGGGCCGGCGAGGCGAGCCGGGAGACGAGTGAAGCCCGTTCGGCCGGCGAAGGAGACAGCAGGCTGCGCGAAAAGGCGCGGTCGCCGGCCCGATAGAACGGGTCGAAAAGATCGGCCGCGTCGGGGACTTCACCGCCGTTCAGGGGCAGCTCGGGCCGGACCGGAAGCCAGGCCGCGCCGGACCGGCTCATTCCCCAGAAGGTGGCGTGGAGCTGGGCCAGGGCCCCGCCCAGTCTTTCGACATCTTTGAGATCCCAGGTGCGGGGCGGATGGTGGTGGTTATAATCTTCCAGAACGACCCAGCCGGCACCGGTCAGCGGATCTTCGACCGCCAGCCAGCAGCGGGGTACCAGGGAGGAGAGGGAGTCGCCGAAGCACTGGTAGAAGAGCGCCTCAATCGCGTTGGTTTCCCGGCCAATCAGGGCGATTGGCTCCTCCTGGCCCGAGAGGGTAAGCAGGAAGCGGGATTCCTGGCCGGAGAGCGGTTGGGTTTCCACGTCGATGACCTGGACCTCGCGCAGGCGGTCTTCCCGGCGCAGCAGGTAGGTCCAGGCTTCGAGTTCGCCCTGTTGCAGTCGCTTTTGGTCCATCGGAATCATTTTAAGTGGAAGCCGGCAAAAGGCAAACACCCGGCTGCCAATCCTAACTCAAATTCATCTGACCGGTCTGACGCCGCTCGAATCATGTATAATAACTCGTTTAGCCTGCGGCCGCAGGGGAATTTTCCTCCTGCACAGGCGTCGCAACCTCTCCCGTTCGCCCCAATTCAACCGCCCGCAAGTGCAGCGCCAGTGGGGGATAGACGATCTGCAGCCGCTGCAGCACAGGGGCCGGCAGTGCCCAGACTTCCACCGCGGTCGCCGCCACAGCCGTGGCGTTGCGCAGCCTGTTATACAGGGCCGCCTGGCCGCCAAAAAAAACACTCGGGCCGACCATCGAATCGACCAGCTCCTCCCGGGCGCTCAAAATATCGATCTGTCCCGAAACCAGCAGAAAGCTGTCAAAACCCGGGTCCCCGTAGCGGAAGAGGGTTCGCCCTTTCGCCAGCCGCCGAGGTTCAAAGTCCAGGGCGAGGTCGAGGAGCGAAACCCACTGCAGGTGGTGGAAAAGCGGCTGCCGGCCGAGCCAATCCGCCCGTTCGTAGGCCGCTTTTAGATTAAGCGTCTCGGCAATCTTGAGAATCGTTTCCCGCTCGAAGCGCAGGAGCTGCCCGTCCCCGCGGGCGGTGGCCCGGCCGGTGTGGTGATCCAGTTTGCCAGGCAGCAGAATATCTCGCTCGCCGATCGTGCTGCCCCGCCCGGCCACGAAGGTCAGGCCTTCCTGTCCGCTGCCGCGAATTTCGATCAGGCCGGAATGGACGAGGTAGAGGCAGCCGTCCTCGGTCTGGCCGTCAGTCATCACCCATTCCCCGTCCTGCCAGAACTGCAGCTGCGCCTGCAGCGCCAGCTGGGAGCGTTCCTCCATAGACAGTCGGACGAAGAGGGGACAGGCTTCAATCGTCTCCAGGATTTCGAGATCGGGGCTCTTGATCCGCATCTCACCCAGGGCGATCACGTGACCGCTGCGGGCGATCTCGACCTGGTCACTGTAGGCAGACAGCTCGTCGGGGAGCTTGCCCTCGGCCGTGTGGGCCAGAACGATCCGTTGTCCTTTGGCGGCCAGCGACTGCAGCAGTTCCGGCGTCACGGTCGTATGAATCGTACCGCCGCCGGCGTCCTGCACGAGAATATCGGCCCCTTCGGCAAAGCCGATCAGGCCATCGCGCCGCTCGTCGGACAGGACGCCCTGGCGCACGAGATCCTCGAAAAAGGCTTCGTCGTACCGCATGTCCCCCGAATAGTAGAGCCCGTTGACCCGCAGGGCGATGGTGGGGATCGAATGAACGGCGTAGATCGCTTCGAATTTTCGGTCCCCGAGTATCAGCGGCTGGCCGGGATTGAGGGGCAGGTAGTCGAAAAGGGCGGCCGTTTCGCTGAGCGGCAGGGCCAGCATGCTGCTCAAAACGCGAAGCAGGCTGCGGTAGATCAGGTCGGAGGTGATGACCCGCAGCCGGTGGTCGCCCATCAACAGCAGCTCCGGCAGGCCGGCCAGGTGATCTTCGTGGAGGTGGGAGATGACCACTTCCGAGATCTGGCTGGCCGACAGGCCGAGGTTGCCGAGCCGCTGCCGCATGAAGGCGGCGGTGTCGAACAGGGTCGCCTGGGTTTCGACGTCGTTGCTCAGGTAAGCCAGAAAGCAGGTCGTGATACCGTGCGGATCGAATC
>JBFFZG010000338.1:0-5169 GCA_041568735.1 Promineifilaceae bacterium (SeqCode) | reverse complement strand
GGGAAATGGCAGGATTTGGCACCGTTTTTCCTGGAGATGGCAGTGGGCGCCGGGTTATGTTAGAGGGAGTGACCGGCCGTTGGACGCCGGTCGCATTCAACGATCCGATGTAGGAGTTTTACCTTGACCCTTTCAATAGAGAAAAAGACCGACCACGTGCTGCGCACCGCCATGCGCGGCAACGCCATTTTTTCGACCGGCAGCGGGCTGTTTCTGGCCGCGGCCGCGACGATGGTGGCCGGGCTGATCGGGGTCGAGCCGCCGGCCGTGCTCCGCTGGCTGGGAGTGATTTTGATTATCTACGGGCTCGACCTTTTCTGGATCACTTCCCGGCCGGAAGTCGGCCGGCACTGGGGACTGGCGGCCGTCGCCCTCGACGTTCTCTGGGTTGTCGCCAGCGCCGTTCTTATTCTGACCGATCTCGTGCCGCTGACCACGGCCGGCATCTGGGCGGTCATCGTCGTGGCCGATATCGTCGCCCTGTTCGCCATCTGGCAGGGGTACGGCGTCTGGCGGCTCAACCAGGACTGATCCCAACAAAAAAGGCCGGCTCTGCGCGAGCCGGCCTTTTATTTTGACCAGGTTCCGGGCTGATTATCCGCTTTTTTCAAGCCCCTTCACCGTCGGCGGCCACTGCAGGCCGGGCAGCCGGCTCGACTCGCCCTGCTCGAGGAGCCAGCAGGCGGCGAAATGCTCCTTTGCGTAATCCTTCAGCGGGGGCTCTTCCTGGGAGCAGCGGTCGAAGGCCAGCGGGCAGCGGGTGTGGAAGCGGCAGCCGCGCGGTGGGTTGAGCGGGCTGGGGACATCCCCTTCCAGGATAACCCGCTTCTTGACGACCAGCGGATCGGGAATGGGGATGGCCGACATCAGGGCCTGGGTGTAGGGGTGGAGCGGGTTGCGGAAGAGATCTTCCCGCGTGGCCATTTCCACCATCTTGCCGAGATACATGACCCCCACCCGGTCGCTGAAATGCTCGACGACGCTGAGGGTGTGGGCGATGAAGAGATAGGTCAGCCCGAAATCCCGCTGCAGCTCGCGCAGGAGGTTCAGGACCGAGGCCTGGATCGACACGTCGAGGGCGGACACCGGCTCATCGCAGACGATGAATTTCGGCCGCAGGGCCAACGCCCGGGCAATCCCGATGCGCTGCCGCTGGCCGCCGGAAAACTCGTGTGGGTAGCGGCGGGCGTGCTCGGCCCGCATGCCCACCCGGGTCAGCATTTCGACGACGATGTCGTAGCGCTCCTGCGCGCTCTTGCGCGTGTGGACGCGCAGCCCTTCGGCGATGCTCTCGCCGATAGGCATGCGCGGATCGAGCGATGAATACGGATCCTGAAAAATGATCTGCATATCCCGCCGCATCGCTTTGAGCTGGGAACCGTTCAAATCAAAAATATTGGTGCCGTTAAAATTAACCATTCCGTCCGTGGAGGGGAGCAGCCGCAGAATTGTCCGGCCGACCGTGGTCTTACCGCAGCCGGATTCACCCACCAGTCCGAAGGATTCCCCTTCGTAGACGTGAAAGCTGACGTTGTCAACCGCCTTCACCCAGGCGCTCACCCGCTGCAGCAGCCCCGAACGCACCGGAAAATATTTTTTCAGTTCTTTGACTTCGAGGAGGACTTTTTTAGGTCCCTCCCCATTCACTTTTTCCGGCTGGACCGTCGTTTTGGATTCCTCTGCCATCATTTCTCCTATTCGTACAGCCAGCAGCGCACCCAGTGATTGGGAGCGACCATTTTCAGTTCGGGTTCTTCCACGGTGCAGATTTCCAGCTCATTTTCCACCCGCTGGATACAGCGCGGGGCGAACTGGCAGCCGGGTGGGAGATCGACCAGGTTGGGAACCGTGCCTGGAATGGAAATCAGGTCCCGGTTGACCTCGCCGAGCACCGGGGTCGAGCCGATGAGGGCGATGGTGTAGGGATGCTTGGGATTGGCGAAGAGTTCCTCGACCGGCGCTTCTTCGACAAAGCGGCCGGCGTACATGACGTTAACCCGGTCGCACATCTCGGCCACGACCCCGAGGTCGTGGGTGATGAGAATGACGGACGTGTCCATTTTCGAACGCAGATCCCGCATCAGGTCGAGAATCTGCGCCTGGATCGTCACGTCGAGGGCGGTTGTCGGCTCGTCGGCGATGAGAACCTCGGGCACGCAGGCCAGCGCCATGGCGATCATGACCCGCTGCGCCATCCCACCGGACAGCTCGTGCGGGAAGGCTTTCACCCGGGACTCCGGTTCCGGGATGCCGACCATCGTCAGCAGTTCGACGGCTCGTTTTTCCCCGGCTTCTTTGCCCAGATCCTGGTGGATGTGGAGCACCTCGGCCAGCTGATCCCCGACCTTGAAGACCGGGTTCAGGCAGCTGGTCGGCTGCTGAAAGATCATCGAGATCCGATTCCCCCGGATTTTGGTCATCTGGTCGTCTTTAAGCTTGACCAGGTCCTGGTTGTCGAAAATGATCGAGCCTTCGATGATGCGTCCCGGCTGGCCGATCAGCTTCATCAAAGAAAGAGAGGTGACGCTTTTGCCGCAGCCCGACTCGCCGACAATGCCAAGCACTTCACCGCGTTTGACCTGGAAATCGATGCCGTCAACCGCCCGCACGACCCCGCCCTCAGTAAAGAACTGGGTCTTTAAGCCTTTGACCTCTAATATGACTTCTTTTTGATTCACGGAACCTTCCTTCGCTGCTCGCATCATAGTGTTGGAATCCGGTCCGGCTACATCTTGAGGCGCGGATCGAGCGCGTCGCGCAGGCCATCGCCGAGATAATTAAACGCGAGCACCGTTGTCAGGATGAAAAATCCAGGGAAGAACGCTTTCCAGGGAGCGGTCAGCATGTCCCGCTGCACATTCTGCAGCATGTTGCCCCAGGTCGCCACCGGCGGGTTGATCCCGAAGCCGAGAAAACTCAGGGCGGATTCGAGGAGAATGACGCCACCTAATCCCAGCGTGGCGTTGACGATGATGGGAGCCAGTGCGTTGGGCATCATGTGACGCACGATGATGCCGAGATCCGACATGCCTAGCGCCCGGGCCGCCTCGGCGAATTCCTGGTTGCGCAGGCTGAGCACCATGGCCCGCGACAGACGGCAGGCCCCGGTCCAGCCCAGGGCAGCTAGAATGACAATAATTACGACCGCCTGAGACCACTCTGGAGGGATGAGCGGCAGTTGAAACTCTCGTGTGATCGACGCCAGCACAAGCAGCAGTGGCAGGAGAGGGAGAACGATAATAAATTCGGTGACCCGCTGAATCAGGCTGTCGACCCAACCGCCAAAATAGCCTGAAACGGACCCCAGAAAGATCCCGATCGTCTCGCGGATCAGCACCACGGTAAAGGAAATCGTAAGAGAGAGCCGGCCGGCCACCAGCAGCCGGAAGAAGACATCCCGCCCCAGCTCGTCGGTCCCCAGCCAGTGTTCGGCCGACGGGGAGGCGTTCTTGGAGATCAGGTCCTGGGTATCCCGGGCATACGGCACGTACTGGCCGCGCTGCACGTTGTAGTACGTCAGCTGGCCTAAAGCCACCGGGCCTAATGACACCAGTAATAGGATGGCGCCCAGGGTGATCAGGCTGGCCACGGCCAGTTTGTGGCGGCGCAGCCGGTTCCAGTAGGTGACGATCAGCCGTTCGGGCTTGTCGGTGAACAACGCCTCTTCTTGCAGGGCGTCGAGATCTAATTTGGCGACAGACATTCGGCAATGCTCCTCAAAGCGCTAAACCGGAAATGAACGGAGGCGCTGCGGCCCACGCCTCCAGGATTGAACAGGCTAACTGAAGCGAATCCGGGGATCGACGATCGTGTACAGGAGATCGCCGATCAGCGTGGCGATGACCACGAGGATGGCGTTGATGTACAGGAAAGCCATGATGATCGGCCAGTCATCCCGGCCGAGCGCATCGATAAAGAGGCGTCCCATGCCCGGGTAGGCGAAAATCGTTTCGGTCAGCACCGCGCCGGAGAAAATGTCCGGCAGCTGGAAGACGACGATCGTGATGATGGGAATCAGCGCGTTGCGGGCGGCGTGCTTGTAGATGACGACCCGCTCGCGGAGCCCCTTGGCCCGGGCGGTGCGCACGTAATCCTGGCGCAGCACCTCGAGCATCGAGGAGCGCATAAAACGAGTCCAGCCGGCCAGATAGACCAGGGTCAGCATCATCGTCGGCAGGACGAGGTGGACCGCCATGTCGGCAACGGAGCCCTTGGAGATGCCGAGGACATCCTGGACGCTGCCGGGCAGAATGCGCAGGGCCTGCGTCCCCCCGGAGGGGAAAAAGGGCAGCCCCATATTGCGGAAGGCGAAGCCAAAGAGCATGATCAGCATCAGGCCGAACCAGAAGACCGGCATCGAGATGCCGAAAAAGCCGAAGGTGGTGACAACGTAGTCGAGCACGGAGTACTGCTTGACAGCCGAAATGATCCCCATCGGAATGGCGATAACCAGCGAGAGTACCGTCACCGTCACCAGCAGGCGGATCGTATTGCCCATGCGGCTCTGGATGATCGTGATGACCGACTGGCCGCGCGAGACGGTCCAGGATTCGCCAAAATCAAAGCGGAGGATGCCGCCGGAGCAGGGGGCGGTGGTCAGTGTAACTTGAACGCCGGCGTTGGTGCCGCCGGCCTTCTGGCAGGGGGGCGACTGGAAATCTGACCAGGTGCCGGTAAAGAGCATCTTCTGCGGATCGCCGGGATTGCCCAGCAGGTTCCCCACTTCGTCGACCCAGTCTTCCCCGGCCAGCCAGGTCAGGTAGCCGAGGTAGAGCGGCCGGTTCAGCCCCAGCGCCTGCTCGATGCGCAGGATATCCTGTTTCGTCAGCCGGGATTTCTGATCCCCCGCCTGATTGAGGCCGGAGAGCGGGCCGCCGGGCGCGGCCAGGAGAATGACGTAGATAACCAGGGTGGCCACGAGAACCACAAGCACCATCTGGAAGGTTCGGCGAATCAAATAATTGGTCATGTCTTCCACCTTTTGCCTTGAGCCGTCAGCGCGCTGTTCCAGCAACCGTACAGACGCACACGGCCCCCCACGAAACAATTTTTCCTATTAAAGCACAGAGATGGGCGATCGTCCAAATCGCCCATCTCCGCGCCCAAAGAGGATCTCGAGCCGGATCGCCCGGACAGAGAAAGTCGTGGGGGGGGGGGGGGGGGGGGGGG
>JBFFZG010000337.1:0-5189 GCA_041568735.1 Promineifilaceae bacterium (SeqCode) | reverse complement strand
TTCGGCGATGTCGAGCGGGATCCGCGGATGCGGGTCATCACCGTGACCTACTTCGCCCTCGTCCCGGCCCGGGCGATCAGCCACACACCCGGCATCCACCAGGAGGCGACCGGCTGGTTTTCCCTGAGCGATCTGCCAACGCTGGCCTTCGATCACGCCCATATCCTCGATTATGCGCTCGAGCGGCTCCGCTACAAGCTGGAATACACGGCCGTCGGCTTCCAGCTCCTGCCGGATATCTTCACCCTCTCCGAGCTGCAGCGAGCCTACGAGATCGTATTGGGGGAACCGCTGGACAAACGGAATTTTCGGCGCAAAATACTGGCGGCCGACGTCATCGAAGAAACCGGGGAGTACGCCCGGGGGGAAGGGCGGCCGGCGATGCTCTACCGGTACCGGGCCGAAGCCCCGCCGGAAATCAAGACCCGCCGGCTCTTTCCCTGAGCCGGCCGGCCCGGCCGCTGAAGCGCTATGATTCCTCTCAAACTGTCCCTGACCAACTTTCTCTCCTACCGGGAGACCGCCATCCTTGATTTTCGCGGGCTGCACCTGGCCTGCATCGCCGGGCTCAACGGCGCCGGGAAGTCGACCATCCTCGACGGCATCACCTGGGCCCTCTTCGGCAACAGCCGCAGCCGGAGCGACGACGACGTGGTCAACCGGCTGGCGGCTCGTGACGAAGGGACGGCCGAGGTCAATTTCGACTTTGAGCTCGAAGGGGTCGTCTACCGCATTATCCGGCGCAAGCGGGCCGGCCGGGCAATGACAGTCGAGTTTCAAACCGCGGTCGACTACGCCGCCGAAAACTGGAAGTCCCTGACCGGAACGGGCCGCCGGGAGACCGACGCCGAAATCGTCAGCTTCCTGCGCATGAATTTCGACACCTTCAGCAACGCCAGCTTCCTGCTGCAGGGGCGGGCCGACGAGTTCACCACGAAAACGCCGGGCAAGCGGAAAGAAATCCTGGCCGACCTGCTCGGGGTCAGCCAGTGGGACCGCTACAAGGAGCTGGCGGCCGCGCGGCGCAAGGCGGCCGAAAGCCAGGTCACGCTCGCCGATGCCGTACTCGCCGAGATCGAGATCGAGCTGGCCGAAGAGCCGGCCCGGCTGGATGCGCTGGAGCGGGCCAAAGGGGAACACCGGCTGGCGGCTGAGCGGCTGCAGGCCCAGGAGCAGATCCTCACCCAGGCCCGCCGGGCCGAAGAGGCGGTCAGGCGGCAGAAAGAGACGCTGCGCCAGGCGCAGGAAAACCTGGCCCGGGAGCAGAAGCGGCTGGCCGATTGGCAGACCCGGCAGGAAACCCTGCAGGCGGCGCGGGAGCAGGCGGCCGCCCTCCTGGCCGAGGAAGACGCCATCACGGCCGGCTTCGCCGCCTGGGAAGCCGCCCATGCCGAGGTCGAAGCCCACCTGGAGCGGGCCAATGAATTCAACCGGATCAAACAGCTGATCCAGCCGCAGGAGCTCGCCATCCAGGCCGCCCGCAGCCGGCTGGAAGAAGAGGAGCGCAGCCTGCAGAAAGAACGGCTGCGCGTCGCCGGGCAGGAGGCGGAG
Organism: Promineifilaceae bacterium (SeqCode); assembly: GCA_041568735.1. GTDB lineage: Bacteria > Chloroflexota > Anaerolineae > Promineifilales > Promineifilaceae > WTJY01. Next base: position 3,638 of record JBFFZG010000337.1, on the reverse strand, counting down.
CGGGAAGGGCTCAAGCAGCAGCTCGGGGCGGCGCAGAAGCGGCTGGCCGAGATTGAAACCCGCCTGGCCGGGCTGGCCGAGGTTCAGGAAACGGTCAGCCAGCTGCTGCAGGAAAAGAGCAGCCTCGCGGGGGCCCAACCGGTGCTGAAGGAGCAGATGGACCAGCTCCAGGAGCGCATCGATCGCCTGGGCGCCTCCACCGGCGGGATCTGCCCGCTCTGCGGCCAGCCGCTGACCGACGCGCACCGGGACGACATCCTGTCCGAGATCAAGAAAGAGGGTAAGACACTCGGGGATCAATTCCGGGCCAACAAGACCCGCCTGCCGGAAATCGAGGGGGAGGTCAAGCGGCACGAAGCGGCCCTCGCCGAGCGCCGGCAGCTCGAGCAGGAGCGGGAAACCCAGCAGCGAAAAGAAGCGGAGGCCGACTCCCGGCTGGCTGAAGTCGACCGGCTGGCCGCCGCCTGGGCGGCCGAAGGGGCGGCACGGCTGGCCGCAGTCAAAGAGCAGCTGGCCGTCGGCTCCTTCCTGCCGGAAGCCCAGACCGAGCTGGCCCGCCTCAACGAAGCGCTCGCGGCCGTCGGCTACGACCAGGCGGCCTACCAGGCGGCGCTGGCCGCCCGGGATGGTCTCAAAGAGGCGCCGTCCCGCCATCAGGCGCTGGAAAAGGCCCGCTCGGAGGTGGGCATTCACGACCGGAACCTGGCCGAGCTGGCCGGGGATATCAGCCGGCAGGCCGGCCTGATCGAAGAGCAGGCCCGGCAGGAAAAAGAGGCCCGGGAAGCGCTGGCCGCCCTGACCGGCGACCAGGCGCTCGATCTGCCGGCCCTGGAGCGGGAAATCCAGCGGCTGCGCGAAGAGGAAAACGCGGCCAGCCGGCGGATCGGCAGCGCCGAGCAGCTCGTCCATGCGCTGGAAGCCCAGCGGGAGCGGCGCAAAAAAGTGACGGCCGAGCGGGCCGAGCTGACCCTGCTGGTGCAGCGGCTGCAGCGGCTGGAAAAAGCCTGCGGCCGGGACGGCGTGCAGGCGCTGCTCATCGAGCAGGCCCTGCCGGAGATCGAGGACGCGGCCAACCAGCTGCTCACCCGCCTGACCGAAGGGCAGATGCAGGTGACCTTCGAGACGCAGAAACAGTTGAAGAGCCGGGAAGGGACGGCCGAAACACTCGACATCCACATCTCGGACAGCGCCGGCAGCCGGCCGTACGAAAATTTCAGCGGCGGCGAGCAGTTCCGCGTCAATTTCGCCATCCGCATCGCCCTGTCCCAGATCCTGGCCAAGCGGGCCGGGGCCAGGCTCCAGACCCTGGTCATCGACGAGGGCTTCGGCAGCCAGGATCCGAACGGCCGGCAGCGGCTGATCGAAGCCATCAATGCCATCCAGGACGACTTTAAATTGATTCTGATCATCACCCACATCGACGAGCTGCGCGACGCCTTTCCCAACCGGATCGACGTCGTCAAGACCCCGCAGGGCTCCCGGTTGTCGGTGAGCTGAGCGGCCGAAGCGCCGGTTTAGAAAATGTGACCCGGCGCCAAAGCGGGTTAGAATCGGCGGTCGACGCCAGCTGGCAGCGGACCCATGCTTCTTCTCCCCGGTGAAATCCTCCTCAAGCGCTACCGCATCACGGCCCTCCTCGGCGCCGGCCCGTTTGGGGCGGTTTACCGCGGCTGGGACGCGATCGATCGGGTGGAGGTGGCAATCAAGGAGTTCCGCAGCGGGGAGCCGGACGCGGCCAGGCTCTTCCGGCAGGAGGCCCGCCGGCTGAGCGACCTGCAGCACCCGCAGCTGCCGGCGGTGCGCGATTTCTTCAGCCGGGAAAGCGACCATTATCTGATCAGCGATTTCGTGCGCGGGGTGAGCCTGCAGGAGCTGCTGGACCAGTACGGCCCGCTGCCGGTCGACCTGCTGGTCGACTGGCTGGAGGCGGCGGCCGTTCCCCTGGCCTTTCTGCACGAAAAAAAGCGGCTCCACCTCAACCTGAAGCCGGCCAATATCCGGGTGACCCCGGAAGGAAAAGTTTTCGTCGTCGATTCCGGCCTGCCGGGGCTCGGCATCCCCGGCGGGGCCTCCGGGTTTATCTCCCTCGAGCAGGAAAAGCAGCAGGCGGTCGAACCCCGCAGCGACATTTACGCCCTGGGAGCGACCCTGTATACGCTGCTGACCGGCCGGGTGCCCCCCGCGGCGGTCAAGCGGGAAATCGGGCTGGAAGTGACCACGCCCGCCCGCGAGATCAACCCGGATGTGCCGCCGTACCTGTCGATCCTGGCCGGCAAGGCGATGGCGCTTGTGCCCGATCAGCGGCCGCCGACGATCGAAGCGTTTGCCCTGGGGCTGCGCCGGCCGAACAGCCGCGGCCTGGAAGGGGAGGGAAACAACGCGGCGCGCGATACACTGGCTCCCCAGGAACCGCGGCGTTCGGTTGGAGTCGATCACCGCCCTACCCCGCCCCCCCACCGCCGGCCTGCCAGCCGGCGCAAGCAGATCCAGACCCGGACGATCTGGGGACTGTCCCTCGTCCTGGTCATGCTGGTCCTGACGATTTTCGCCCTGACCCGGCTCAACCAGGAAGACCTGGTGGGCGGCAGCGAGGCGGCCGCGACGGCCACAATCGAATCCCAGGTGATCTCGGTGCTGACGGCCGTAGCCCCAACAGCGACCCCCACCCCGCCGCCCACGCTGCGGCCGACCCCCTCCCCGGCCCCAATCGTCAGCAAGACCGGCATGCGCATGCTCTACGTGCCGGGTGGGGTCTTCCGCTTTGGCAACGACGATGGAAATCCCGACGAGAAGCCCTCCCAGCTGGTCAACATGGACCCCTTCTACATCGACGAAACCGAGGTCACGAACGCCCAGTACACCCAGTGCGTCGAAGACGCCGGCTGCACCCCGCCCGGCCAGCGGGGCGCTTCCTATCACCCGACCTACTACGGATCGGCCGAGTACGACAGCTACCCGGTGATCTTCGTCAGCTGGCACCAGGCCGATAATTTCTGCCGCTGGCGCGGCGCCCGGCTGCCGACCGAAGCGGAGTGGGAGCGGGCGGCCGGATTCAACCCGGCAACCATCCAGCGCACCCTCTTTCCCTGGGGAGATGAGTTTGACGGGGAGCGGCTCAACTACTGCGACAGCCGCTGCCCGCGTGAAGGCCGGGATGAAACGACCAACGACGGCCACCAGGATACCGCTCCGGTCGGCTCCTATCCGGAGGGGCGCTCCTGGATCGGCGCGGCCGATATGCTCGGGAACGTCATGGAATGGGTCGGGGACTGGTACAAACGGGATTACTATGCCGAGGCGCCCAACCTGAACCCGCGCGGCCCGGCCAGCGGGGAGTTCAAGGTGCTGCGCGGCGGCTCCTGGTTTTCCCGCGTCGACGAGCTGACCGTCACCACCCGCGGCTTTTTCGACCCGACCGTCAGCCGGGCGACGCTGGGGTTTCGCTGTGCGATGGACCTTCGTTAGGGGACGGGAGTTGGGAGTTGGGAGTTGGGGAGGTCCGTTTGGAGTGGAGATTTGCCGTAAATCTTGGTTTTTTTCCTTCGACGACTTTAAAATCTTCCCCGCCTGACATGAAAAACTCCCACCTTTCCTGCCTCACGCTTCATCCCGCATTCGCTCGCGACCTAACATCCCCA
>JBFFZG010000336.1:0-5206 GCA_041568735.1 Promineifilaceae bacterium (SeqCode) | reverse complement strand
GGCGCTGCCGCCACCGATTATTCGCTCGACCTGACGATCGACCCGGTTGCGCAGACATTTCCGAGTTTTTCGACCCTGCCGCCGGGAACTGACCAGCAGCTCTGCCAGTACACCGCTTCCGCCGGTGCCTGGGCATGTACGCCGCCAGCTTCCCCTGATAGCAAGCTCTCCTGGACCGGGCTCACCACCCTGGGAGATTTCGCCATCGGCCAGACCGGCTGTACGGCCGGCGCTTCCCGGCCGGCCTTGCAGATCCAGCGCTCCGGCCCGGATATCCGCCTGAGCCGGAATTCCGGCGCCGCCAGCGCCCGCCTCTGGATCACAAACAAACCCTATTTCGATCCCGCTGCTCCGGGGTCAAACAACCCCATCCTGATCAGCTCCGGGCTGACCGAATACACCCAGTCGTCGGCCGCCTCGCAGGTCGACTCCCGATTCTATCTCCTCCAGGAGCAGGACGACTGCGGCCAGTTTACCGGGAGCTCCAACCGGGTCGGCAAGATCACCTTCAGCATCCGGCCGGGTGGCTAGGCCGGTCAAAACCATGAATCAGCCGTGAAGAGAGATGCGAGGCGATTCCCAGGAAGGAATCGCCTCCTTTTTTTTAAGCGTTCACCCGGATGTGACCCCCGGATCAGTTGACTTTCGCTTAATTCGGAGTAACCTCCCCTGTACCTGCAAACCCGCTTCGCCCTGGAGAAGGTTTATGGCCGATATGCTCGTCAAACTCTACGACCTGCCCCCTTTGAGCCCGGCCGCCGCCGGCCTGGAAAAACGGGGGGTCTCGATCCAACGGGCCATGGCCGCCGACCGGCGGCGGATCCTCGACTGGGTCGAAGCCCATTTTGAGAGGGGCTGGGCCGATGAGTGCGGCGTGACCTTTGCCCGCCGGCCGATCTCGACCTTCCTCGCCGTCGAAGACGGCCGCCTGCTCGGCTTCGCCTGCCACGAGGCTACCTGCAAAAATTTCTTTGGCCCGACCGGGGTCCTGCCGGCCGCCCGCGGCCGCGGGATCGGCCGGGCGCTGCTCCTGGCCTGCCTGCACGACATGGCCGCCCAGGGCTACGCCTACGCCATCATCGGCGGGGTCGGTCCGGCCGATTTTTACACCCGGGCGGTCGGCGCCGCCCTCATTCCCGACTCCACGCCGGGCATCTACGGCCGCCTGATCGGATCAAACCCATCATGACCGCCGCCAACAGCCACGATCTCGCCATCGACAACGTCACCCTGGTCCTGCCCGACCGGCTCCTCCCCTACGGCCGGGTGCTGGTGCGCGGCGGCCGCATCACCGCGGCCGGGCGCGGCGCTAACCTGCCTGCCCGCGCCGAAACAACCTTCGACGGCCAGGGGCTGCTCCTCGCCCCCGGCTTCATCGATCTGCAGTGCAACGGGGGCTTCGGGCTCGACTTCACCACGCAGCCGGAAACGATCTGGGCCGCGGCCGGCCGGCTTCCCACCACCGGCGTGACGACCTTTCTGCCGACGATCATCACCTGCCCCCTGGAATCGATCGCCGCCGCCCGCATCGTCCTCGGCCGCCGGCCGGAAAATTTCCGGGGAGCCAACCCGCTCGGCCTCCACGTCGAAGGCCCTTTTCTCAATCCCGCGAAAAAAGGGGCGCACAACCCGGCTTATATGCGCGCCCCCGAGGTCTCCCTCGTCCAGGAGTGGTCGCCGGTTTCCGGGGTGCGCCTGGTCACCCTGGCCCCGGAGCTCGATCCCGCCGGGGAAGTGATCGGCCAGCTGGTCGACAGCGGCGTAATCGTCAGCGCCGGCCATTCGACCGCCACCTGGGTCGAGGCCACGGCCGCCATCGACCAGGGGGTCCGGTCGGCCACCCACCTCTTCAACGCCATGCCCCCGCTCCATCATCGGGAACCGGGGCTGGTCGGCGCGGTCCTGGCTGACCAGCGCCTGAAAATCGGGTTGATTCCAGACGGGGTGCACGTCCATCCCGGCGTGGTGCAGATGGTCTGGCTGGCGGCGCGGGGGCGGATCTACATCGTCACCGACAGCATGGCGGCCATGGGGATGCCTCCCGGCCGCTACCAGCTCGGCGATTTTGCCGTGCAGGTCGACGAACGGCAGGCCACCCTGCCGGACGGTACCCTGGCCGGCAGCATTGTTGGCATGGACACCGCCGTGCGCCGCTTTCACCGCTTCAGCACCTGCTCGATTCCCGAAGCGGTCGCCGCCGCCACCCTGATTCCGGCCGCCCTTCTTGGACTGGCCGACCAGGTCGGCCGGCTGGCCCGGGGCTACCCGGCCGACTGCGTCCTGCTGACCCCGGACCTGCAGCTGGTCGCCACCTGGATTGCCGGGGAGCTCGTCTACCACCAAGCCGATGAATCTGACTGACACCCATCTCTACCGGGAAATTGTCGAGCAGCCGGCCGTCCTCGAACGGCTGATCAGCCGCGAGGAGACGACCTGCCGGGCCCTGGTCCGGGCCATCGTCGAACACCAGGTGGCCCATGTCATGATCGCCGGCCGCGGCACGAGCGACAACGCCGGCCGCTACGCCCAGTATCTGCTCGGCGCCGCCAACCGGCTGCCGGTCGCCCTGGCCACCCCCAGCCTCTTCTCGATTTACGAGCGGCCGCCCCGCCTCGAGCGCACCCTGGTCATCGGCATCAGCCAGAGCGGCGCCAGCCCCGATATCGTGGCCGTGCTGGCCGAAGCCCGCCGGCAGGGGCAGCTCACGGCCGTTCTGACCAACACGCCGGATTCTCCCCTGGCCGGCCAGGGTGATTTCGTCGTCGACCTGGGAGCCGGGGAGGAAAAGGCGGTCGCGGCGACGAAGACCTATACCGCGTCGCTGGCGGCCATCGCCCTGATCAGCACCCTGCTCGACGGGTCGGCCAAGCGGCGGGCCGAGCTCGACCGGCTGCCGGCCGCCGTCGGCGAAACCCTGGCCATGCAGCCGGCGATCGCCGCGGCCGCGCCGCGCTACCGGTACATGCAAAGGTCGGTGGTCATCGGCCGGGGCTATAACTACGCCACCGCCTTTGAACTGGCCCTCAAATTAAAGGAGCTGACGTACACGATCGTCGAGCCGTACAGCAGCGCCGATTTTCAACACGGTCCCCTGGCCCTGATCGAAGACGGCTTCCCCGTAATCGTTATCGCCCCCAGCGGCCGGCTCTCGGCCGAAATGGGCCGGTTCGTCGAAACTCTGAAAGCCCGGCGCGCCGAGGTCATCGCCATCTCCGATGATCCTTCCCTCCTGGACCGGGCGCGCGTGCCGCTGCGGCTGCCGGCGGCCGTGCCGGAATGGCTTTCCCCGGTCGTCGCCATCATCCCCGGCCAGCTCTTTGCCCTGCACCTGGCCCATGAACGGGATTACGATATCGATTCCCCAAGGGGGATCCACAAGGTAACGGAGACCCGCTGAGCTCGCGGCCGGCCGGCAATGTTCCTGTAACTTCTGACCGCCCACCGCGTCCAAACAGGGACGGCCAGCCGTCGCGGCAGGCTGCGCCGCGGGAAATCAGCGATTGATGGAGACGAAATGACCCGTTTTATTCTTGGATTTGTTCTCTGGGCGGTTCTGCACAGCCTCACGGCCGCCCAGTGGTTGAAAAACTGGGTGCGCGCAGGGATCGGCGAGCGCTATTTCCAGGCCTTCTACCGGCTGGGCTACAACCTGGTCTCCTTCGGCACCCTGATTCCAGTCTTCCTGCTCTACCTGGCCCTGCCGGATGTCCCCCTCTGGTCGGTTCCCGCGCCGTGGCGCTGGCTGATGAACGCCGTTCAGCTGGCCGGGCTGGCCGGCCTGACGGTCTCCCTCCTGCAGACCCGGGCCCTGGCTTTCGCCGGCATCCAGCAGGTGCTCGACTTCCTGGCCGGCCGGGAGGATCCCGATCCGGCCGGGCTCGGCGAAACGCTGGTCGTTGGCGGCATCTACCGGTACATTCGCCACCCCCTCTACAGCTTCAGCATGCTCCTGCTCTGGTTCGCCCCGGATTTCAGCCGCAACTACCTGGTCCTGGTCGTCCTGATCTCCGCCTACTTCCTCATCGGATCGATCTTCGAGGAGCGCCGCCTCCTTGCCGATTTTGGCCCGGACTACGCCGTCTACCAGCGGCAGGTCCCCCGCTTCATTCCCCGCTTCGGGCGCTGAGCGGCCGGGCGGGAGCAAGGCCGGTCTGAACTAAAGCCAAAACCGCCGTGTTCTGGTGAAATTTTTTCTGTGCTGGCCGGCGAACCAGACCCGCATCACCCGGGTGGGTCCTCCCGGTCCTGCTGCGCCCGCTTCTTCCGCAGGAGGCGCGCGGCCAGCGACTGGTCGGATTCGGGGGCCGGGGGCGCCGCCGGTGGGCCAGGCGCAGGGTCCTCGCTGCGCGGCGGCGGCGCTTCCACGCGGGGTGCCGGCCGCACTTCCCCGGCCGGCGGGGGGAGATCGGCGGGGGCTTCGAGCGACCGCTGCTCCCGGGCCCGCGATTTGGCCTGGAACAGGCTCGACATCTGCTCGCTGCGCGGCGCCGGGGGTGGGGGTTCCGGCCGCAGCCGGCCCAGGGTGGCGGCCCAGAGCCGTTCGCGATCCCGCCGGGTGAAGGCGAGCCGGCGCACGGCGATGTCGAACGGCAGGAGGATCACGGCGACCAGCAGCAGCCACGGCCAGATCGGCCGGGTCGTCGACTGGTTGGGCAGATTGTGTTCGAAGACCGCCTCCGTCACCCCGCCGAGATCCCGCCCCCCGGTCTGGGCCGCCAGCCGGGCCAGGAGCTGCGGATTGGCCTCCAGCCGCTGGTATTCCGGCGAATAGCCAAGCACCCAGCCGGTGGTCTGGCCCACGACGGTGCCGGCCGCCGCCTCTCCGCCGGCTACCCGCAGAAAATAAGCCCCTTCTTCGTCCGGGGTGAAGGCCGCCTGGTAGCGGCCGGGAGCGGTCTGCTGCAGGGCGAGATCAATATCCCGGCCGCCCGGCGACACGATGCTCGCTTCCATCTCGAGCCCGTTGAGATAAATCCCTTCCGGCGTGCGGGCGTCGACGGACAGGCCGGCCGTTTCCCCTTGCAGGGTGACGATGGTCTCGACCGCGCTCCCCCGATTGGCCGTGATTGTCCAGCGCACCGCCTGCGCCCAGAAAACCGGGAAACCCTCCCACTCGATCCAGCGGGTCGCCCAGCGGGCGGTCGCATCCGACGTCCAGGCCACCGCCCGGCCGAGCCCGTACTGCCACGTCGCCAGCAGCGGGTCT
>JBFFZG010000335.1:0-5207 GCA_041568735.1 Promineifilaceae bacterium (SeqCode) | reverse complement strand
GCGGCCGGGCGCCTTGGCCTGGACTGGTCAAAGCGGATCCGGGACACCTACCTGGAGCTGATGGCTCAGCTGAAGGCTCTGTACGGGCTCCGGTTTGACGATATCACCTTCGAGCGCTTTGCCGGGTTAAATATTGATGGATCCGGGCTCTGGAGCTGACCGACCAGTTTCCGACCAGCCATGGGACGGCTGGAAATTTTCGCCTAAAATGGGGTCGATTGACTGCGATCATCGGGAGCAATAAAGATAAAGAAATTGAAAATACTCCCCCGAACTGCCGGGGAAGCATGGAGGATCGATGCTCGATCAAGCGCAAGCCATCAAAGATGAAATTATTCGCCTGCGGCGGGATATCCACGCCCACCCGGAGCTGGGCTTCCAGGAGTTTCGCACGGCCGCCTTGGTGGCCGATACCCTGGCCGAAATCGGCTTTGACCGGATTCAGACCGGAGTCGGCCGCACCGGGGTTGTGGCCGAAATCGGCCCGGAGGAGGGGCCGGTCATCGGCATTCGGGCCGACATGGATGCCCTGCCGATCGAGGAGGCGGTCGACGTCCCCTTTCGATCGACCAACGACGGGGTGATGCATGCCTGCGGCCACGATACCCACACGGCCATGCTCCTCGGCGCGGCCCACCTGCTGCGCCAGAGCTTTGCGGCGGAGGGACAGAACTGGAAGGGGAAAATCCGGCTGCTCTTCCAGCCGTCCGAAGAGGCATTTGACGAGCAGGGGATCAGCGGGGCCACGGCCATGATCGACGACGGGGCGCTGGCCGGCATCGACCACGTCATCGCCCTGCACATCATCTCCAATATCCCTTCCGGCATGGTCGTCTTCAACGACGGGTACAGCATGGCCGCCGTCGACAGCTTTGCGGGCACCGTGCGGGGAACCGGCGGCCACGGGGCCTATCCGCATGAGGGAACCGACCCGATTTTCATGGCCTCGTCGATCCTGACCAACCTCTACGCCATCCCCTCCCGCTACATCAATCCGCTGCAGCCGGCCGTCATCAGCGTGGGGCAGATCCACGGCGGCGCGGCCGACAACGTCATTCCCAGCCAGGTGTTCATCGAGGGCACGATTCGCTCCTACGACGAGACGATTCGGGAGCGGCTCTGGGCTGAAATCAAGCGGGCCTTTTCCCTGGCCGAAGCGCTCGGCGGCTCCCACGAGCTGAAAATCCACAAGGGGTATCCGGCCTCCTTCAACGACGCCGGGGTCAACGGTTGGATGCGAGGGGTGGCGGCCGACCTGGCCGGTGCCGAGAAGGTGATCGACCATCCCTTCGGCATGGGTGCGGAAGATTTCGCCTACATGTCGAAGGCTGCGCCGGGAGCGATGTTCCTGCTCGGGGCCCAGGTGCCCGGCGGGGGGAATCATCACACGCCGACATTTGACATCGACGAAAACGTCCTGCCGCTGGGCGCGGCGGTGCTGGCGGAAACCGCCCGCCGCTATGTCCTGGGCCAATTGAACTGAGCCGGCCGCCGCGGCCAGAACGGGGAGAAGAAGGAAGCGATATGCTGAAAAATGCCAAAGAGATCGAAGCAGAGATCATCCGCCTGCGGCGGGAGATTCACCGCCACCCGGAGCTGGGCTTCCAGGAGGTGCGAACGGCCGCCCTGGTGGCCGATACCCTGGCCGAAATCGGCATTCCGAATATTCGCACCAGGGTCGGCCGCACCGGAGTGACGGCCCAGATTGGGCCGGGCACCGGTCCGACCATCGGCATTCGGGCCGATATGGACGCCCTGCCCATCCAGGAGGCGGTCGACGTGCCGTTCCGTTCGGTGAACGACGGGGTCATGCACGCCTGCGGCCACGACGCCCACACGGCCGTCCTGCTCGGGGTGGCCCACCTCCTGCGCCAGTCCTTCCAGGAAGAGGGGGATCGCTGGCAGGGGAATGTCCGCTTCCTGTTTCAGCCATCGGAAGAGCGCTGGGATGACGATGGCGTCAGCGGGGCGACGGCCATGATTCAGGATGAGGCCCTGAAGGGGGTCGACGCGGTGATCGCTCTCCACGTCGGTTCGCAGGAGGAGAGCGGGGTCTGCCGCTTCAGCGAAGGACCGTCCCTGGCCTCGGCCGACACCTTCGAGGCCTGGATTCGTGGGGACGGGGGGCACGGCGCCTATCCGCACCAGGGGATCGATCCCCTGTTCATTCTCCATACGGTGCTGACCAATATTTACGCCATTCGCTCCCGGCGCATTAACCCGCTGCAGACCAGCGTCGTCAGCCTCGGCTCGATCCAGGCGGGCCAGGCGCCCAACGTCATTCCCAAAGAGGTCTATGTCAACGGGACGATCCGCGCTTTCACGGCCGAGACGCGCGAACAGCTCTGGTCCGAAGTGGAGCAGGCCTTTCGGCTGGCCGAAACGCTGGGCGGCTCCTACACCTTTAAGCTCTCCAGGGGGTATCCTTCGCTGGTCAACGATTCACGTGTTACCGGCTGGCTGCGGCAGGTGGCGGCCGACCTGGTGGGGGAAGGGCAGGTCAGGGATGAAATCTTTGGCATGGCCGGGGAGGATTTCGCCATCATGGCCCGACAGGCACCTGGCTCGATGTTTTCTCTGGGGGCTCAGGTGCCAAACGGGGGCGGCCACCACACGCCGCTGTTCGACATCGACGAAGGGGCGCTTCACATCGGCGCGGCCGTGCTGGCCGAAACGGCCCGGCGGTTCGCTCTGGGCCTGTTCCGCTAGCCTGGCGGCCGGATCAGGGCTGCCAGCCGGGCATCCGTTCCTCGCCCGGGGTTTCCGTCAGCCGCGTCAGATCAGTGCCATCCGGCCGGACCATGAACAGGTCCCGGTTGCTGTCGTCCTCGATGGCGTGAAAGAGGAGCCACTCGCCGTTGGGGGACCAGACCGGGTAGAAGCTGCCGCTGGGAATATTCGTCACCCGGACGAGATTGCCGCCGTCGGGGGCCGCAGTGAATATCTGCCAGACGCCGTCCCGATTGCTGTGGAAGGCGATCCGCTGGCCGTCGGGGGACCAGGCGGGGAACAGGGCGTCGGCCTTGCCGCTGGTGAGCTGGCGGATATTGCTGCCGTCGGCGTTCATGATGAAAATCTGCCGGCCGCCGTCGGGGACCTGCATGTAGAAGGCGATCTGCCGGCCGTCGGGGGACCAGGTCGGCCCGAGCTCCGCTTCCGGGCTGGAGGTGAGCCGCTCGACATTGTTCCCATCTGCGTCCATGACGAAAATATCGAACTGGGTGTCGATCCGGTTGGAGTGGAAAGCGATCCGGCTGCCGTCGGGCGACCACTGGGGGAAGCTGTCGTCGGCCGGGCTGCGGCTCAGGTTGACCCGGCCGGTGCCGTCGGCGTTGACGACGTAGATTTCCCAGGTGCCGCGCAGGGCGTGATAGACGATTTTCCGGCCATCGGGGGACCAGACCGGGCGAAATTCGTCGACCGGATCGTCGGCGACGGGAAATTCACGGCCGTTCGGCCGCGAAATGTAAATATCAAAATTGTTGTTTTCCCCGCGTTCGGCCGCGTAGACCAGCAGACCGCTGCCGCCGCCCAGGTCGGCCAGTTCCTCGGTTGAAAGCAGAAAAATCGTCTCAATCGCCTCATTTGTCTGGCTGTTGAGCGTTGCCGTGGGGGCGAGCAGGTCCGGCGTATCTTCGGGTGCCGGGGACGCTTCGGGCTCTTCGCCATGGACGATTTCCTCCGGCGGCGTGGGCACGATGATTTCGGCCAGGGGTTCGGTCGCCGGGAAGATCCAGTCGGGGTTGCTGGCCACGAGAATGGCCGCGCTGCAGGCGAAGAGGAGAATGCCGATGACGCTCAGGAAGAGGATCCACCCCCAGGGGCGCCGGCTGGTTTCCTTCAGCTCAGGCGGAGGCGGGCGCAGCGGCTGGGGACGGCTCATTGTGCGGGAGGAAGCGGCGGGACGGGGCGCGGGGGCGGCCGGTTTGACCGGTCGGGGCGCGATGGTGTCGGTCGCTTCAGCGGTGGGCGCGGTCGGGATGACCGGAGCACCCGGCCTGGCCGGACGCGGCAGGGCGGGCTGCTGACCGACGGCGATCTGAAAAGTTCGGGCCAGTTCCCCGGCCGACAGGTGGCGCTCCTCCGGCGCCTTTTTCAGCGCTTTCTGGATGATGGTTTCACAGGCGGCCGGCAGGTCGGGATTGTACGTTCGCAGCGGCGGGGGCGGCTGGTAGACATGCTGGTAGAGGATGGCGTCGGTGGTTTCGGCGTCGAAGGGAACCCGGCCGGCGAGCATGTGATAGAGGACCACCCCCATCTGGTAGATATCGGTCTGCGGGCTGAGCGGCCGGCCCTGCGCCTGTTCGGGTGCCATGTAGCGGGGGGAGCCGATAAGGGTGGTGGTCTGCGTGCGGTCGGTCAGCCGGGCGATGCCGAAGTCGGCCAGGAAGGGGATGTCGTCTTCATCGAAGAGGATGTTGCCCGGTTTGATATCGCGGTGGACGATGCGGTGGCTGTGGGCCTTATCGAGGGCGGCGCAGATTCGCTCCATGATTTCGCTGATCTGCTGCAGGCTGAGCTGGCCGAAGGCCAGTTTTTCCTTGAGGGAGCCGCCGTCCATGAGGCGCATGACGAGGTAGGGGCGGCCGTCGTGTTCGCCGTAGTCGTAGACGGGGACGATGGCGTAATGCTCCAGACCAGCGATGATGCGGGCTTCCTGTTCGAACTTAGCCGTGGAGAGGCCATCGTCTTCGCTCGTGAGCTGGTAGAGCATTTTGATGGCTACATCCCGGTCGAACCGCGGATCGTAGGCGCGGTAGACGGCCGCCATACCCCCCTGGCCGAGGAGGCCGGTAATTGCGTAACGGCCGATTGTTTGTTCGGACATCCAACTCCTTGTCGGGATTGGTTTCTGCAGCAGGAACGCGTTTTCTTTCATTGTAGTAAAAATCTCTGAAAACGGCGAAGGAGTCTTGTCAAAACAACGACGGCGGGTATAATTTTGTTCCATTCGGGCGGTTAGCTCAGTTGGTTAGAGCGCTACGTTGACATCGTAGAGGTCACAAGTTCGAGTCTTGTATCGCCCATATTTTGAAGATTTTAGACCGCGCAAGCGGTCTTTTTTGTTGCTTTTTTGGGGAAAATTCGGGGGCCAAAATTAGCCTTTTTCTAGCGGAATTTGGCCATTACGAGGTGCAAATAATGAGAAAATTGTTTATTGGGAACGCAAATTTCCCTGGTTAATTGAGCCCGTATTTCTGCCAAAT
>JBFFZG010000334.1:0-5210 GCA_041568735.1 Promineifilaceae bacterium (SeqCode) | reverse complement strand
CAGGAGCGTCCAGTCATTTCCCAGGACCTGGCCGAGATCGGGCAGGACGACCGGCTGCGGATCGTCCCCGGCCGCGTAGCGCTCCGGGTGGATAATTTGTTCGGAGGAGAGCGGCCGCCTGGCCCAGAGCTGGTCGACGGCATTAAAGGCGCCCTGCTCGTAGAAGTGGTTGACGAAGGCGAAACCGCGCACGTAGGGAAAGGTGAAATCGCTCAGCAGGAAGTCGGGAACATCGGCGATCACCGGCGTCGGAAAAACCGGGCTGGAATCCGCCCCCTGCTCACCGGTCAGGTAGCCGCGGGACCGGTAGAGGAATTCGACGAGCTCCGCCTCCCCTTCTCCCAGGGAGCGCAGCGCCAGGCGCTGGTCCTTATCGAGGTCACCCTCTTCCAGCAGGGCGAGCTCGAAATACTGGTCCTGCAGGGCATGGAGATATTCGTGGGCGTGGGTGAGCCGGGTTTCTTCCTCGAGTTCTTCCCCCTGGCGCACGACAAAGAGGGTGTTCGATGGCGGATCATAATATCCGGCGATCGCCTGCCCGAGCGATTCGATCAAATTGTCGTAAAGGGGAAAACCCTCCGGTAAAAAGTCGAACATGTTGAGGACCAGGACCTCTTGGTCCGCTTCTTCCCGGGTGTAATCGGCGAACAGGTTTTCGCGGATGGAAGCCTCGATCTGGTCCGGGCTGAGTATCGCCACCTCGATTTCCTCGCGCCCGCGCAGACCCCGGATTTCCTCCACATTCCGTTCGATGCGGCGCAGAATGCTCTCGGTGACGGCGTCGGGATCGCTGTCGTCGACGACGAGGATCTCGATCGTGACCGGCGCGCTGGTCCGGCCGCGAATCGACGTGGCGATGGCCGAAATGAGATAGGTTCCCACGGCCGGTGGGGTCCAGCGAACGGCCGCGATGTTCATTCGCGGATCGAGCGGGGAGTCGGCCAGCAGGTTTTCCCCGTTGACGGCGATGTTGAGCAGGGCGATGCCCAGGGGGTGGGCGGCCGAGGCGATGATGTCGATCGGTTCGCCCACCGGCCAGATGCTCTCCCGCTCCCGGAGAATAATGCGCACCTGCGGCGGTTCGTCCTGGGTATCCTCCGCCGCGGGAGGGCGGGGTGTGGGTACGGCTTCCTGGGCGGCTGCCATCGTGGCGGCCGGGGCCAGCACCGCGGCCAGAGTGGCCTGGCGCTCGACTTCCCGGGAGAGGGTTTCGAGTTCGGCGGCCGCTGCCTGGCTTTCCGCCCGCCGCTCGGCGAAGACGGCCACCAGGGTTCCCTGCTGGTCGACGCGCCCGGTTGCCTGCAGCGCGATTTCCGCACGCAGCACGCCCTGCTCGCGCAGTAAAAACAGACTGACCCCGGCCAGGACCAGAACTGTCGTGAAGAGGGCGCTGAGGGTTACGGTATTTTTCATAAATCCGGGATATGATCTTAGTGGACCCGGGGCCGGCGGCAGGAAGGCCTCCCGACCGAGCTACCCAAATTATTATAGGAGAATAGCGAATGGATCAAGAAATGAAACAGCCTTTTCGGCCTATCGGCTGGATTTGGGGTCTGGTTGTGATCGCTCTCTTCGGCTGCGGCGTCAGCCTGCCGGACCGCGCTCAGGTGGACAGCGGCGTGGCCACCGCCCAGGCGCTGGCGGCCAATGCCGGTCCGACCCTGGAGGCGCTGCAGACGCAGGCGGTCGCCCTGGCCACCAGCGCTGCCCCGACGTTGGGGGCCGGGGTCGAACAGGCCGCCACCGTGGCGGCGCGGGCGCAGGAGCTCGGCGGCAATGTCCAGGCCACCCTGGAAGCGGCCGGCATCGACGGCAATTATCTGCTGGCCAAGGCCGCCTCGTTAAAGCCGGATGAAAATGGCAATGTCAATCTCACGCTGACCGAGACCGAAGTCAACCTGGTGCTGCAGGTGCGGCAGCTGGTCACCCCGGAAGGGGAGGCGCAGATCACCGCTCGGCAAACGCAGATCCGGTTTGCCGGCGGGCGGGTGGTGTTCACGGGCCAGATTCGAACCCCGGTGGAGGGGGTCCTGTCGATGACGATGATCCCGGTGGTGCGCGATGGCAAAGTCGCCTTTGATATCGTGACGGCCGATTTTAACGGGAGCCAGGTGCCGGCTTTCCTGCTCGGCTCGGTAGAAGCGACGCTGAATGGGATCATCAACGGGGCGGTCGATGCGCTCCCCGGTGGGGTGGTCCTGAAAGAAGTGGTGGTGCAGGAGGGGAGTCTGACGCTGGTGGCGGGGAGATGATTGGGGGTTGGGGGTTGGGAGTTAGGAGTTAGGAGATGGGGAAATGATGGGTGAGATTGAGCGGGTTTTGCAGGAGGAGCGGGACGGGATGGTGGCGTTTCTGGCCGATTTGGTGCGGGCGGAATCGCCGACTTCGGATCGAGCGGCGCAGGCCGGGGCGCAGCGGCAGCTGCGGGAGGCCTGGGAGGCGCTCGGTTTTCGGGTGACGCACCGGCCGGGAACGGTGAGCGGGGGCTCCCTGCTCATCGAAATGCAGGCGGCGGCCGGGAGACCCCGCCAGCTCCTGCTGGGTCACTGCGACACCGTCTGGGCCATCGGGACGATTCAAACCATGCCGCTGGAGATCGATGGGGAAATGATGCGAGGTCCCGGGGTTTTCGATATGAAGGCCGGCCTGACCCAGATGGTTTTTGCGCTCCGCGCCCTGCGGACGCTCGGTCTGGAACCGGCTGTGTCGCCTGTCGTTCTGATCAATTCAGACGAAGAGACGGGCAGTGACGAATCACGCGAACCCATCGAACGGCTGGCCCGGGGTGTGGACCGGGTCTTTGTCCTGGAGCCTTCTTTGGGGCGGGAGGGGCGGCTCAAAACGGCCCGCAAGGGGGTGGCCCACTACCGGCTGACCACGCGCGGGGTGGCCTCGCACGCCGGGCTCGATCCGGAAAAAGGGCGGAGCGCGATCCTGGCCATGGCGGCGGCCGTGCAGAAGCTGCACGCCATGGCCGATCTCCCCCGCGGTATTTCGGTTAACGTCGGGGTGATTGCCGGTGGGACGCGCAGCAACGTCGTGGCGGCCGAATGCCGGGCCGAGGTCGACATGCGCGGCCTGACCCTGGACGCTATGGCCCGGATCGATCGCCAGATTCAGGCGCTGAGGAGCGAGGTCGACGGCGTCGCGCTCGTCGTCGAGGGGGGGATCAACCGGCCGCCGCTTGAAAGGACGGCCGGCAACCGCCGCCTGTGGGAGCTGGCCCGGGAAATCGGCCGGGAGATGGGGCTTGACCTCGAGCAGGGGACGGCCGGCGGCGGCTCAGATGGCAACCTGACCAGCCCCTTTGCCCCGACCCTGGACGGCCTGGGAGCGGCCGGCGACGGCGCCCATGCCGCTCACGAGTTTATTTATATCGACAGCCTGGTGGAACGAACTGCCCTGCTCGCCCGCCTCCTGCTCGCCCCTCCCCTCGGACTGCCCGGCGAATGAAATATTTGCCGCAGCGGTTATAATAAAACCAGCTGACGGCCCGACCCGATCCTTTATGAGGGATCGGAAACCGGCCCAGGCGCGAGAGAGAAGGTAAAATCCATGGCAATCACCCCGGAAGCAATCGAGGATTTCCTCGACAAAACCCTGCTGCGCGTCGCCAAGCCCGGCCGCTATACCGGTGGGGAGTACAACCAGGTCGTCAAGGACTGGTCGGCGGTCGATTTCAAGGTCGTGACCGCCTTCCCCGATATCTATGACCTGGGGATGTCCAACCTGGGCCTGATGATCATTTACGACCTGATCAATCGCTGGGAGAATCTCCTCTGCGAGCGGACCTACGCACCCTGGGTTGACATGGAAGACAGGATGCGGGCGGCCGGGGTGCCCCTTTTTTCGCTGGAAACCCACCATCCGATCCGGGAATTTGACCTGATCGCCCTCAGTCTGCCCTACGAACAGCTCTACACCAATGCCCTGAACATGCTCGACCTGGCCGGGATGCCGGTTCGCGCCCTCGATCGGGATGCGAGCTATCCGCTGGTCATCGCCGGGGGGCATGCCTGCTACAACCCGGAGCCGATGACCCCCTTCATCGACGCCTTTGTCATCGGCGAAGCCGAAGAAGTGATGATGAAGATCATCGCCACCCTGATGGCCTGCCGGGAGGCGGGCCATGACCGCTTTACCCAGCTGCGCTACCTGGCCATGATTGAGGGCGTGTACGTCCCTCGCTTTTACGATGTGGCCTATCATGCCGACGGGACGATCGCCGCGATCACGCCCAACGTGCCGGAGGCGCCGCCGCGGGTGCTCAAAACGATCGCCGCCCAGCTGCCGCCGCCGGTGACTCGATTCGTCGTCCCTTTTATCGAGACGGTGCACACCCGCGCCCCGATCGAAATCATGCGCGGCTGCACCCGCGGCTGCCGCTTTTGTCATGCCGGCATGGTGACCCGCCCGGTGCGGGAGCGGCCGGTCGAAGAGGTGCTCGAGGCGATGGGGGAGATTCTGGAGAACACCGGCTACGAGGAGATCGCCCTGCTCTCCCTGTCATCGAGCGATTACACCGAAGTGGAAAATTTAACCCGGCAGATTGGCGAGCGGTACGGCCACCTGGGGCTGAATATTTCCCTGCCCTCCCTGCGCACGGAAACGGTCAGCACGCAGCTCCTGGAAAATCTCGGCGACAGTAAGCGGGGCGGCTTCACGCTGGCGCCGGAAGCCGCCACCGAAAAGATGCGCAATATCATCAATAAATACGTCACGCACGAAGAGCTGCTGGCGACGGCCGCTGAAATTTACAAGCGGGATTGGCTGAGCATCAAGCTCTATTTTATGATCGGCCACCCGCAGGAAACTCTCGAAGACGTCGAGGCGATCATCGATCTGGCCCGGCAGGTTCTCCAGTGCGGCCGCCGGGTTCACGGCAAGAAAGCCGGGGTCAATGTCGGGGTCAGCACCTTCATCCCCAAGCCCCAGACACCCTTCCAGTGGGAGCCGATGGCATCAATCGCCGTCGTCGAGGAGAAGCAGGCGCTGCTCAGGGAGGCGATTCGCGGAGCTGGCCTGCGCCTGCGCTGGAACGATCCCTATGAATCGGCTTTTGAAGGATTCCTGACCCGGGGAGATCGCCGGGTCGGTGAGGTGATCGAGCGCGCCTGGCGGGCCGGCGCCCGCTTCGAAGCCTGGCAGGAGACGTTCCGCTGGCAAACCTGGGTCGAGGCGTTCGCGGCCGAAGGGCTCGATATCGATTT
>JBFFZG010000333.1:0-5211 GCA_041568735.1 Promineifilaceae bacterium (SeqCode) | reverse complement strand
GGGATCGCTGCCCGGCCGCACGATGTCGGTGCCGCTCTGGCAGGCGTAGGTGAAGCCGGCCGCCCGCACGAGCGCCGCGGTGGTCGGGGTCAGGGAGCCGTTGGGATAGGAGAAGCCGGCCACCGGCCGGCCAAGCAGTGCCGCCAGCGCTTCCCGGCTTTCCCGGATTTCCCGCTCCTGGTCCTCCGGGGAAAGTGCGGCCAGAAAGGGATGGGTGACCGTGTGGGCGCCGATCTCGACGAGCCCGCCGGCCGCCAGCTCGACGAGCTCCGCGGCCGTGTGGGCTCGCGGCGGCCGGTCACCACTGTCCGCCGACCCCAGCGCCACCCGCAGGGCATCGAGCCACTGTTCGCGGTCGTCCGGCGGCCGCAGGCGCAGTTCGTCGTAGAGCCGCCGTAGGAGCTCCTCGCGATCCCCCCCGACCCAGGTGAACTCCTGGCCCTCAACCTTAATCTCGAGGAAATCGGGCAGGCGGGCCGGCGTGAAGAGAAGCCCGGCCAGCTCATCCCACCAGAAGGAGCGGCCGAGCCGGCCGCTGATGACGAACAGGGTGGCCGGAATTCCCCGGCCAGCCAGCAGGGGGGCCGCCGTCTCCCCCATATCGGCGTAGCCGTCGTCAAAGGTCAGGACAACCGACCGGGCCGGCAGGCGGCCGGCCGTCCAGTCACGGTGCAAACCGGCCAGCGACTGCGGCCGGGTGATTTTCTGGATGACGTCGAGCTGTTCGGCGAAATGGTCCGGGGAAACAGCCAGCCCGAATGGGTCATGGGCGACCCGCGCCACCCGGTGATAGCCCAGGATCACGGCCCGCGAACCCAGCCGGCTGCGCGCCCAGCGGCCGGCCCGGCGCAGGGTTTTCTGTCCCGGAAAGGTCATCCCCGGCCGCCCGGGCCTGCACGGCCGGCCTGGGCCGGATCGTACAGGTAGATTTCGATGTCCATCGCCTTCCCGGGCAGCCGCACGACGAGCCGCTCGACCAGCCGGGCGCGCGCCTGGATCCAGCTTTCGAGCTCGGGCCGGACAAAGCCGGTGGCGCGGTCGATGATGAACCACGAGCGTTCGCCGGCCGCCTCCAGGTCGGCAATTGTCAGGTCGTTGATATAGACGGACTCAGGGCGGCCGTAGGTGGCTCCGATTTCCGGGTAGGTCGTGTAGACGGCGTCGCCCGGCCGGTCATCGGCCGCGACCAGGGCGAAGGCCTCTCGCCAGCGGGGACGCTGGCCGTACTGGTCGGTGAAATAGAAGGCATTCTCGGCCGCCATGGGGAGCAGAAGCATCAACAGCACGCCGGCCGCCAGCAGCCATTCCCGGTAGTCGTTCCGCTCCAGCAGGATCCGGATCCCCATGGCGCACAGAACCAGCCAGGCCAGCAGGGAGACGAAGGCGTAGCGGTCGACGGTAAACACAAACGGGGCCACCAGGACGAGTGTCAGGATCGGCCCGAGCGCGCTCATGAAAAAGAAGACTCCCGCCCGCTGCCGCTGCAGGGTGAAATAGAGCCCGCTGCCCAGGGCAAAAATAAACGGGCCCAGCCCGATGCGCCAGACGATCGAGGCCAGCAGCCGCACGGGGCTGTGGTTCGATTGGCCGGCAAAGGTGTCGATTATGCCGCGAATCTGGGTATAGCCGCTGAAAAAAAAGGAAATGAGCTCAAAAAGGAAGAACAGGACCAGCGGCGCCAGGGCCAGGGCCAGAAAAACCGGTTTCGGCCGGTGGTGTTCTTCGTTGAACAGCCACAGGGAGATGAGAAAATAAGCGGCCACGGCCGGAATAAAAATCAGGCCGGTCGCCTTTTCCCGCGCCGTCACGATCAGCAGCAGAACCCCCAGGATCACGAATAAACGCCGCTTTTCGACCAGCCCGAGCAGCAGCCAGAGCATCCCCAGGTTGTAAAACAGGAAGAGGAGCGCGTAGAAGCGGGCGTTCTGCGACCAGAAGAGATGCCAGGGAGAAACGGCCAGCAGCATGACCGCCGTCAGGGCCACCGTGCCGCCCAACAGCCGCCGCAGTGGGAAAAAGAGGGCAGGCAGCGTGGCGATCCCGATGACCGCCGGGGCCAGGCGGGCGCTCCACTCACTGAAGCCCAGGCCGTTCATGACCAGGTTGGTCAGCAGGAGGCTGAGCGGCAGGCGGGAGACCGGCCAATCGGCGACGTAAATCCCCCCTTCGACCGTGTAGATCTCGTCGATCCAGTAGCTCCACTCCCCCAGCCGGTAAAAGCGCAGAACGGCCGCGGCCGCGACGATGGCGGCCAGCAGGAGGAGCTGAAGCGTCCGGTTTCGCTCGAACGCCTCGAAGAATTGGGTGGGCTGCAGCCTGGCTCTTAACGTCGACATCAGGCACCATCCGCGGCCGGCTTGACCGCCCGCAGGGTAATAACCACTTCGTAATCGGGATCGACCTGCTCGAGCTGCCGGGTGGACAGCTCCTCCAGGGCCAATCCGTGGAGAAACGAGACCGCGACCAGGACATTGCCGCCGGTCCGCACGGTGAGATTTTCGGCCGGGAAACAGGCTTCAAACAGGCGGGCCAGCGAAAGACTGGTAAAACTCCAGTAGTAGCCCCAGCGATCCATGTCGTAGCGGCTGATCTTGCTGATGCCAGGGACGGTGATCAGGGCCACCCCTCCCGGCTTGAGCAGCCGGTAGATCGTGCGCACGGCCGCCGGGACGTCAAAAATGGCGTTCAGCGTCTGGGTCACGATGGCGCAGTCGAAAGCATCGGACGGAATCTGATCGCCGCGGGTCAGGTCGTCGATAATCGTGACCGCTTCTTTCTGCTCGGCGACGTGCAGCACGACACTTTCCACCACCTGGTTCCCGCCGAAAGCCCGGGTATACCGATTTTCCCCGATTTCCAGGACCCGGCCGTGAATATCCCCCGCATTTTCCGCCAGGAACCGCTCGATGTAGTAGCGGTCGATCGGCGTCCCCCGCTCCATCCCCCAGTCCGGGCTGATCGGCCGCAGCCGGCGCAGACTGCCGAAGCGAACCCAGCCGACCGGCGGCCAGCGGGTGGTGCGAACCAGTTTGCGCCGCGTCTCGACGGAAAACAGCCGCCGGCCAAGCGCCGCCAATCGCGCTTTGATCATCTATTCATTCTCCTGGACCAGCGGCTGCCGGTCGGAAACCCGACGGCCGAACCAGGCGGCCGCCCGTGGATAAATCTGCAGAAGGAGGTCGACCAGCCCCAGTTTCAACCGGCTTTCCAGCCACCAGATCGCCAGCCCGTACCCCGCGCCGGCCACCAGCCCGGCGAGCAGCAGGCCGCCTGCTCCGCCCACCCACCCGTCGATGAGCCAGGCTGCTCCGCCGCTGACGGCCGATAGGACCAGGATCAGCAGCAGCGGCCCCGCCAGCCCGCGCCCCGGAGCGGGAATGACCCGCCGTAAAAAGAAGGCCGAGAGAAACTGGGAGACCAGCACCGCCGGCAGCCAGGCGGCGGCGGCTCCGGCCACGCCGAAGCGGCCGGTTCCCAGGTAGGCGAACACAATGAGAAAGATCATCTGGACCGTCTCGATGGCCGCCATCAGGGACGGCCGGCCGAGGCCGTTGAAGATCGGGATCGTCGTCTCGCCGAAAAGGCCGATCACGTTGACCACCGCCAGGAGCTGAATCAGCAGGACGGTGCCGTCCCATTTCGCGCCCAGAACGTGGGCCACCAGGGAGGGGGCCAGGACGGCCAGCCAGGCGCAGACCGGCAAGATAATCGTCGCCAGGCCAAGCAGCATGGCCCGGAAAGTGGCCGCAATCCGCTCTCGCTCCGCCTGCAGCCGGGCAAACAGGGGAAAGGCCACGGCGCCGACGATCTCACTGGCCAGCTCGCTCGGCAGAAAGGCCAGGCTGGCCGCCAGGTAGTACAGCCCCAGTTCGACCGCCCCGAGCTCCCGTGAGATCACCGCCCGCAGGAGGGAGGTGCCGATCACGGATACCAGGCTGATGGCGAAGATCCAGCGGCCGAACTGGATCAGGCTCCCGGCCGCCGTCCGGTTGAAGGCCAGCCGCGGCCGGTAGGGGGCCAGCACGTAGGAGAGGACGACATTGGCCGCGGGTCCGGCCAGCCCGCCGGCGATCAGCGCCCAGACTCCCAGCGACGGCGCCATCAGAATGGCCACCACCGTGTTGACCAGGGCATCCGGCAGGTCGATCAGGGCCAGCTCGCGGAAGCGCAGCTCCCGCGTCAGGCGGGCGACTTTAATGCTGGTCAATCCCTGCAGCAGCGGCCGCAGGGCCAGCACCTGGATCAGGGGGGTCGCCCGGGGATCGGCCATAAAGGCGGCGATCTCGGGGGCGGCCAGGAAGACGATCAGGGCGATCAGCAGCCCACGGAGAAAGCCGACCGTCCAGGCCAGGTCGTAGTGGGTCTCCCCGGCGTCGGCGCGCTGCACCAGGGCGGCGACCATGCCGACATTGGTCACCCGCAGCAGAAAGTCGATGGCCACGCTGGCGATGGCCAGCAGGCCGAAATCATCTGGCGACAGCAGGCGGGCCAGGACGACGAGGCGAACCATGAAGATCAGCTTGACGCCGACGTGCTGGATCGCCTTCCAGGAGAGGGCCTGCCCCACGCGGGAGCCCGGCTGCCCGCTCACGGCCGCTCCCCCCGCCGCATCCCGGCCACCATGCCCCGCGGCAGACCGAGAAAATAAGCCCGGCCGAGCATCGCCAGCTCATCTTCCCCCCGCCATCTCCCCATCACCCAGCGGCGCAGGGAGCGGGCGAGATGGACGGCCGCCCGGGCGGCGATAAACAGGTCGCCGCGGCGCAGATATTTGCCGTAAAAGCCGCCGTGGCTGCGGGCGTAGGAGCGGTACTGGGCCAGACGCTCCTCTTCGCGGCGCCAGCCGACGTGGCTGACCGCGATTTCCGGCGCGTAGACGATGGGGATTCCGGCCCGCAGCGCCCGGTAAGCCCATTCACCGTCCTCGGCCGTGGCCAGGCGTGGGTCTTCGTCGAACAGGCCAACCCGCTCCAGAACGGTCCGGGAGGTGCCCATATTGCCGCCGGACATCGTGTCAAACCTGAGCCGCGGCCGGCGGTAGATCGCCATATCCGGCGCGTCGACGACCAGGGGGACCGCCTCGTCGCCGGCTTGATCGACCTGGCCGGTCACGATCGCCTCCGGGAATTCGGCCAGCCGGCCGGCCAGGTTGGCCAGCCAGTGCGCGTCGACGAAGCAGTCGTCGTCGGTCACGGCGACAAAGCGGGTCGT
>JBFFZG010000332.1:0-5283 GCA_041568735.1 Promineifilaceae bacterium (SeqCode) | reverse complement strand
GGTGGGGCCGATAGTTTCACCAGGACCCTGGCCCGGCGCCCGTTCCCCGTTCCCTGTTCCCCGTTCCCGGCCGTCAGGCCCCCCAGCCACGCATCCCTCGTCGAAGACTCCTCGGGATACCACGTTGAAGGGGGAGTCGATTTGCCTTCGCCGGTTGGGGCCGATGGTTCCACCCGGCCCCTGGCCCGCCGCCCGTTCCCCGTTCCCTGTTCCCCGTTCCCGGCCGTCAGGCCCCCCACAACCACCCATCACCGGTCGAGCAGCTCCCAGCGCCGGCCGATCAGCGCTCCCCAGCCCAGCCCGATTACATCCCCGTTTGGGTCGCGCAGGTAGCAGGCCCGCCAGGAATAGGTCTCCTGCACCTCGCACTGAAAAGCCGTCTCGTAGCCAAATTCGGCCGTCCGGCCCCAGCCCATGACCGGGCGCACGTCGGCGTCCAGCCCTTCCACCTCGTTCCGCCAGACCAGGCCGAAGCCGCTGACCGGCTCCACCAGCCCGGCCGGCGGCGTTTCGCCGACCCGGTTCTCCGGTGAGGCCCCCGGCTTCAGCACCAGCGGCCCCAGATCGCGAAAGACCTGCCCTGAATCATTTGGATAAACCCCCGGCGGGAACAGCAGGAAAAACTTATCGGTAGCGCGTATCCAGATCATCTGCCCTCGCTCGAAGCGTTGGGCGGCCGCGAAAGAAATCACGGCCGGCCCATCCGGACAGACGGGCGGCGGATCGCGGAAGAACCAGGTGTGGGCGCAGGTGGTGGCAGCCGGCTGTGGGGTAACCGTCGCCGTCGCGGTCGGTGTCACCGAGGGCGGGGCTGGATCGGGCGGCGTGGCCGATGGTCTGGTTGGAGCAGCCAGGCTGGTCGCGGTCGCCGGGAGCGGTGTCGCGGGAATCGGCGAGGGACTCGCTGGCACCGTGGGGGCGGCCGACGGCTGAGGCAGCGTCGGCGCCGTCACTTGAGCGGCTGGCGCGGCGTTCCGGGAAGCCGCCGCCAGTACTGTTGGAGCAGCCGGATGGGCGGTCGAGCTGGGAATTGTGCCGGTCGCCTGGGCCGGGACGGCAATAAGCGAGGTCGAGTCGGTTCCGCGCCGGCCGTCGCAGGCGGAAAGGAAAGCGACAAAAAGGCAAAGGATAAAAATCAGGCCCGGGCGAACAGCAGACATAGCTGACTTTCCTCTGGGAAAAACCACGCCGAAGGAGTCACAACTGGCTCGAATCTTCCGTGGCCCCCGACGAAAGAGATATTAGTCGCGCTGAAGCGCAGCCCGGAGCAGGGCGACGGCCTGATCGAAGTCGAGCCTTTTCCCCGCATCTTGGGCCGCGGCGGCCGCTTCCGTCCCCAGCTGATTTTCAAGGCGGGGGCGGACGGCGTCGATTTCCTGCCGGTACAGTGGCGTCGCTTCCGGATCGTCGTACACGAAGGTCAGAAGACGCAGGGTGGTTTCCGGGCCGACCAGGTCCGAATAGATACCGGCGATTGACCAGAGAGCGCCGAGCGCCTGCCAGCGATTGGCGATTGCCAGGTGCCAGTCGAGATCGTCGAGCAGGTGGCGCGCCGCCTGCTCTGGCTGACCCAATTCGAGGTAGCTGTCGGCCAGGCTGTAAGCCGCAAAGCCGATGAACCAGGGATGCCGCCAATCTTTGGCCAGATCGAGGGCGCGCCGCGCGTAGGTGACCGCCAGATCGAACTGCCGGATCTGGGTGCAGTGCTTGCTGAGCAGGACCAGGTTGAAAATAACCCGCAGGCTGTCGGGCGACTCTTCTTCTGCCGCCGCCAGCAGCCTTTCCAGCTGGTTCAGACGGGTTTTCCCGGGCAGCTGTTGCAGCGGCGCTGATTCGATTTCCTCCTGAATCCCTTGCTCCACCAGGTATGAGAGCATGCGTCTCAGGGCGAGGTTCATGCGCCGAGCATCGCCTGACACGCGGGCGGCCTGATAGGCCTTTTCCTCCCACGATAAAAAAGCGTCCCTATTTTCGAACACCAGATTGGCCATGATGGTATAAGCCAGAAACAGGTGGTGTTGATCGCCATGTTGTTCCACAAGCGGGAAAAATTCCTCGAACTGCGCCCGTATCCGATCAGATCCCAGGATTTCCAGTGCGTAGTCGAACTGGGTCAGCTGCAGCTGCAGGGCGGTCGGGTCCGTCCTGGATACCCCGTGCTCCTGGAGCGCCTGCAGCGCCTGATCGACGATGGGGTAAGTTTTTTGACCCTGGAAGGCCCGCTGCTGGCACATCCAATCGACCATCTCGACGAGCCGGTCCCCCCATCCCCGTTCCAGGGCGACCGCCCAGGCCGCGCGAAAATTATCGTGTTCGACGGCGAGCTGGCGGAAGACGTTCAGCGGCAGCCCACCCGCCCGATAGGCGCTGGCCAGCCGGCCGGCGAAGTAGCGGCAGTGTTCGCGCCGCACCGCTTCGCTCTCCCCGGCTTGTTCGAGCCGGGCGGCGGCGAACTGGCCCAGCAGCTCATGGATGTGGAAGCGGCCGCTCTCGAGCTGGCGCTGCAGAAGGGACTGGTTGGTCAGGGAGAGCAGCACCCGCAGATCAGCCCCGGCCACCGCCTCGGCCGCCTCGCGGGTGAATCCGCCGCGAAAGACGCTGAGCCGGGCCATGACGGCCTGCTCGGCCGGAGCCAGCATCTGCCAGGTTCGCTCGAAAACCGCCTGCAGGCTGCGCTGGCGCGGTGGCAGGTCGGCCAGGTCGGCCGCCAGGAAGGCGGGGCTGCGCTCGATTTCGGCCAGGATTTCGGCCGGGGTCAGGAGCTGCAGCCAGGCGGCCGCCAGGACCAGCGCCAGCGGCATGCCGTCCACCAGCCGGCAGATGGCAGCGACTGCGGCGAGATTTTCTTTCGTCAGGTCGAAGTCGGGGCGGGTGTGGCGGGCGTAGTCGACAAAGAGGCGGATGGCCGGCGAATCGAGGGCCGTTTCCAGGTTCACCGCATTCGGAAACGACAGGCCGCCCAGCTCGAAGAGATTTTCGCTGGCCAGGTTGAGCCGCTGGCGGGAGGTAGCGAGCACGGCGGCCTCCGGGCACCCTTTGAGCAGATCGACGACCAGGGGCGCCCCCGCCAGCAGGTGCTCGAAATTATCGAAGATGTAGAGCCGGTGCAGGGAGCGGAGCGCTTTGACCAGCTGGGGAAATTGGGGCAAGGCTGGATCGGGGGCTCTAAATTCGAGGGCCGCGGCCATCACCTCCGGAATGCTCTCCGGCCGGGCGACCGGCGCCAGGTCGATCAGGTAGACCCCATCGCGATAGTGGTCGGTCATGGCTTCCCCGAGAGCCAGCGCCAGCCGGGTCTTGCCCATGCCGCCGGCCCCTGCGATCGTGACCAGCCGCTGGTTGTCCTGGACGAACAGCTCGCCCAGCCGGGCCAGCTCCGGCTCCCGGCCGATGAGCGGGGTCGTGGCGGCGGGGAGGTTGTGGCGTTCGCGCCGCGGCGGCCGGATGAGATCGCCAGCAGCCACCGGCCCGAAGCGGCCGCTGCGAATGTCCTCGTAGAGGGCGACCGTTTCCGGCGCGACCTCCACCCCCAGCTCCTGCCGGAGCTGCTCGCGGCAGCTCTCGAACTGGCGCAGGGCGCTGCTCCGGTCCCCGGCCAGGGCATACGCCTCCATCAGCTGCCGGCAGGCAGGCTCGCGCCCGGGATCGAGGGCCAGCTGCCGGCGGGCGAAGGCCTGGGCCTGTTCGAAGCGGCCGTTTTTCAGGCAGGTCCGGGTCAATTCGAACAGCGCTTCCAGGGCCAGCCGCTGCAGGGTTTCCCGCTCCTGGCGCAGCCAGGACTCGAATTCGGGGCTGTCGCAGGTGAAGCCGGGCAGGAGTTCGCCGTGATAATGGGCGACGGCCGCTTCCAGATCCCCGCGCTCGACCTCGCTTAAAAATCGGGCGACATCCAGGCTGAAATCGCTTTCAAGGTTGAACTGGACGGTCTGCCGGTTGATCAGCAGGTAGGGGTTTTGCGGGTTGTCGGTATCGCCGAGCAGTTTGCGCAGCTGGTAAAGCGCCTGGCGCAGGTTGCCGGCGGCGTTTTCGATTGGTTCTTCGGACCAGAAGAGGCCGGCCAGCCGCTCGCGGAGGTGGGGCCGGTCGCTCTGCAGGATGAGAAAGACCAGCAGTGCCTGATTGTTGGCTGATCGGAAATGGGTGATGGGCTGCCGGGCAAGGGAGACGAGGAAGGCGCCCAAAAACGAGAGTTCGAGTTGGGCCATGCGCCCATTATACACGTCAGCGGAGGGGTTCATGAAATAGATACATACTTGTGACGAGTCGGTCACATAGCGCTGACGGCCGGCTTCTACGCTGGATTCATGCCGTTCATCCACGAGGTGGGGATCATGAATCCGAACAGTCGCTTTCTTTCCCGTTCGCTTCTCCCAATGCTGGCCGTGGGGTTGGCCGCCATCGGTTTTTGGGCCCATTCCGGCCGGCCGGGCCGGGCGGCGGTCGCGCAGGCTGTCGAACCGGCGGTGGATCCGGCGGCTGACTTTCTCGAGACGGAATTTTGCAGCGGGTCACTGTGCGCAGGGGGATCATGGCGGGAGTGGATCATCGTGGAGCCGGGAGCCGGCTGGACGGTCGACGAGCTGCTGCTGGTGCGGGAGGCCACCACGGCCGCTGTCGACGCCCTCGATCGGCAGGGATTGGACGGCCGGGCGCTGCTGGCCGGCTACCGCTTTCGCCGGCAGGCCGGAGAATTCATCGGCGGCCGGCGGGGGACGATCGCCGTCGTCGATCACAACGTGCGGGAGATCATCCTGGCCGATACCGCCTTCCTCCGGCTGCGCGGCTTTTTCATCCTGCATGAGCTGGGGCACGTGGTCGACTACAACAGCGGCCGTCGGCTTTCAGAAACCTTTCACCGGCTGGCGGGAAGTGATCTGGCGGCCCACGAGACGGCCGAGGGCTTCTGGCTCAACCTGCCGGCTGAAACCGATCTGGAAGAGGCCGCGGCCGACGCCTTTGCCCTGTGGGTGATGGGCGATTTTCAACCCGGCTACCGGCCGGTCTTTGCTTTCACCCCTGTAACGGCCGACTACGCCGGGATCGCCGACCTGCTGGCCCGGTCGCTGGCGGCGATTTCACCAACATTTCCCCCTTGATGGGGATGGATGGCTGCCGGCCGCCCGAGCCGGATGGCTATGGAGCTCGTGCGCACAATTCATCGTCCACCCGGACGGCCGTGTACCGGATGCCGTCGGTGGTGACCCCTTCATAACCCCTGACCATCCCATTCTCATCGATCTGGAATGTCATCGTTCCCCCGAATTCCACGACGACTCGATCGAT
>JBFFZG010000331.1:0-5294 GCA_041568735.1 Promineifilaceae bacterium (SeqCode) | reverse complement strand
TCAGTACAGCAAATTGACCAGCTGGTCGGTCGTGATCGCTCCCAGGTATGGGGCCAGATCCACCCCGGCGAGCGCCTGGCGCAGCGCCTCCGGGTCGTGGCGCACGTCGATCAGCCGGTCGGTCAGCCCCTTCAGCTCACGGCTGCTGGGAAAATTGCCAAAGATAAACACCTGCCGGATGCGCCCTTTTTCCACCTCGAGACGGACATCGTATTTACCGGCTGGCAGCGTTTCACTTTTGCCCATGTTGTAGCGGGGAGAGCGGCCGAAATTCCAATCCCAGCTGCCGTAGCGCTCCGCGGCAATCTCCCGCACTGTTTCCCAGGCGGCGGGATCCAGCGGAAAAGCTTCCACCGCCCCGCCGGGAAAAATTTCGCTCAGAATCGCCTCTTTTAAATCCGCCAGCGTCATGTTGGGCGGCAGGTAGTCGCGAATATTGGTCACAAAATTGCGGATCGACTGCACCGCTTTCGATTCGATGGCCGCCTGGCGCGGGTTGAGCGCCCGCAGCATCTTCTCCAGGGCCGTGTCGAAGAGGAGCGTACCGTGGCTGAACATCCGGCCGCCCGCGGCGAACTGGGCGTTGCCGGAGATTTTTTTATCCTCGACGAAGAGGTCGCTCGTGCCTCGCAGCTCCGCCGGCACCCCGAGGCGATTCAGGGCCCGAACGACCGGTTCGGTAAACCGGGCAAAGTGATGCAGCTCCCGGCTGTCACCGGTGATAAAACTAAAATTGAGATTGCCGTGATCGTGGTAAACAGCCCCGCCGCCGGACAGCCGCCGCACGACGTGGAGCTTTTGCTGGCGGACGTAGTCCGGGTCGATTTCTTCGATCGTGTTCTGGTTGCGGCCGATGATGACGGCCGGTTCATTGACATAAAATAAGAGCCGCGGCCGCTCCTCGACGACGTGGCGCAGGAGAAATTCCTCGAGCGCCAGGTTCAGGCGCGGATCGGTTGCGGCACCATTATCGACAAATAACATCACACACCTATCAATTTAATAATCACCAGGATCTGGATTCCAGCTTCAGCCCCTTTCAGCGGCCATCTGCCCCCGGACTACGGGGGCCTGATCGGTGATCGGCAGATGGACCAGAAAGGCCAGTACGCTGAGCCCGATAGCCGCCAGCCAGATCGGGGTATAGGAGCCGGTGGCATCGAAAACCCGGCCGCCAAGCCAGACCCCGAGAAAGGCACCGACCTGGTGGCTGAAAAAAATAAAGCCGTACAGAGTGGCCAGGTAGCGGGAGCCGTACCGCTGAGCGACGATGCCGCTCGTCAGGGGAACGGTGGCCAGCCAGAGGAAGCCGATCGCCCCGCCAAAGAGCAGCGCGGTCCAGTCGGTGAGTGGGAGCAGGAGAAAGGCGGAAATCACGATCGCCCGTCCCAGATAGAGCCCGCTCAGGAGGTATTTCTTGCGGTAGCGATCCCCCAGCAGGCCAAATATCGTGGAGCCGAAAAGGTTGGCCAGCCCGATCAGCCCGAGCGCGGTGGCCGAGGCCCAGGGAGA
The DNA here is from genome assembly GCA_041568735.1 of Promineifilaceae bacterium (SeqCode). GTDB lineage: Bacteria > Chloroflexota > Anaerolineae > Promineifilales > Promineifilaceae > WTJY01. The sequence continues at coordinate 3,782 of JBFFZG010000331.1, read as the reverse complement.
CACGGATCGATCGGAAAGAAAGGCCGGGAGATGGGTGGCAATGAAGGCGACGTGGAAGCCGCAGACAAAGAAACCAGCCATCAGCAGCCAGTAGCTGCGGCTCCGGCCGGCCCGCTGGAGGACGCGCACCAGGGATTCGCTGACCGGGTCGAGCGGCCGGGCGGCCGCGTCCTCCGCCAACCGCCCGGGGAAGACGAGCGCCAGCAGGGCGATGGCGCCGGTCCCCGCCGCCAGGAAAACCAGCGCCCTCGACCAGGTAAAGCCGCTGAGCAGCCCCTCCGCCAGGGGAACCACGGCAAACATGCCCAGGGAACCGGCAGCCGTGATCAGGCCAAAGACGGTGCTCCGCCGGCCTTCGGGGACGACCTGGCCGACCGCGCCGAGGATCACGACATACGAAACGCTGCTCAGCGCCAGGCCGACGACAACGCCAAGCCAGAGATAGAGCCCACCGGCTGCCGTCGCCCGTGAGAGCAGAAAGAGCCCGGCCGCGTAGGCCACGCCGCCGACCGAAATGACCCAGCGCGGTCCCAGCCGGTCGGCCAGGATGCCGGCCAGCGGCAGGCCGAAAATGATATTTTGAATGGCTATCGCCAGGGAAAAGGTTTCGCGCCCCAGCTGGAGATCCTCGGTGATCGGCTTGAGGAAGATGCCGAATGATTGGCGGATCCCCATGCCGATAAAGACGATCAGGATGCTGATGAGGGTCGTGATCCAGGCGCGACGAGTCATGTGTCCGATTTTCCAGAAACCCCTTCCTTCCAATCAACTCGATTCATTCGATTCAAACACGGACCGGTGGTCGATGGCGCGAGAAAATGCCGGCTTAAGAGCGAATGTCCGATCCATTGTCCCCCCTCCGGCCGAAAGAAGCGAATATCATCAGGACTTCTCCGCCAGCACCCGGTCGAGAACCGCCGTCATCGCTTCCCAGGCGACATCCAGCTCCCGGTCGACCGTGCGCCAGCTGCTGAAGGCGGCGCGCACAGCCGGGCGGCCGCCGAAATGCGTCGGCGTCAGAAAAACGCGCCCGTCATCCCGCAGGCCGAGGACCAGCCGGTCGACGAGGGCCCGGGCGGCCGTTTCAGACAGGGCGGCTGCCGGGGCGAAGACGACCCCATTCAGGTGGACAGGGGCGAGCCGCTCGAAAGTGTCTGACTGATCGACGCGCCCGGCGAGCCGGCCGGCCAGGGCGCAGCAGCGTTCGACAATCTCCCGGTAGCCCGCCCGGCCGTAGGCCTGGAGGGTGAACCAGGCCGGCAGCGCCCGAAAGCGGCGGGAGTTCTGCGGTGTGAGGTGGACGTAGGGCGGATCGGCGCCGATCCCTTCGAGATAGGCGGCCGTGTTTTGAAAAACCGCCGTCTGCACGTCGGGATGCCGGGTAAACACCATCGCCGAGTCGTACGGCACATTGAGCCATTTGTGGGCATCAATCGTGATCGAATCGGCCGTCTCCATTCCGGCCGTCAGATGGCGGTAGCGGGGAGAGCAGGCGGCGAACCCGCCAAAGGCCGCGTCGATGTGGTACCAGAAGTTAAAGCGCTCTTTAAGCGCGCCGATCGCCGCCAGATCGTCAAAATCGACCGAGTTAACCGTGCCGGCGCTGCCGACGACCAGGCAGGGATCTCCGGCCGCCGCGGCCGCGGCCAGCGCTTCGGCCAGCTTTTCGACGTCGACCGCCTCCCGCCCTGGCAGGCCGGGGACCACCGCCAGTTGATCCCGACCCATGCCAGCCATGGCCAGCGCTTTGTAGATGCTGGCGTGGGGGGCGGCAGCCAGTATCCGGATCGGCCGCAGTCCGTACAGGCCCGATCGGGCCGCTTCGACCCCGGCCCGCCGCGCCAGCCATTCTCGACCCAGCACCAGGCCGGAAAAATTCGCCATCGTCGCCCCGCTGACAAAGGCTCCCGAAAAATCATCCGGCAGACCGAAGAGCTGGCGCAGCAGATCGATCGTTTCATCCTCAATCCGAGGCGCGATCGAATCGATCTCCGAGACGACATTCTGGTCGACCGCGGACGCCAGCCAATCGCCGATGAGGGCGGCGGGGGTCGCGCCGCCGGTGACGAAGCCGAGGTAGCGGGAGCCGGCGCTGCCGGAAAGGTAGGGCAGAATGCGCTCCTGGAACAGCTTCAGAACTTCCCCGGCGCCCCCACCGGCAGCGGGCAGCCGGGCCGGGTAGACCGGGGGAGGCGGGACAGCCGCCGGATGGCCGTCGAGCTGCCGCAGAAACGACAGCGCGATCTGCCGGGTGCGCCCCAGCAGGTCGTCCAGGTGTTCGGCATCGTGGGCCAGCGTGTCGTGCATGGTTTGATCTTGGGGAGCGGGCCGGGGGCCGTATCCGTCCCGGCGCGCTTCATTGTAGCATGGCCGGCCGGCGGCCGAAAATCGGCCGATGGCGGACTCCATTTTGTTTCCCGGCTGCGGATTTCCCCATACAATTCAGCGCATGACCACGGCCGCCACCCACGCATTCGTCGAGCACCCCCACAAAACGCTGATTTCGCTGTCCATACCCGTCCTTTTTTCCCTGATTGCCGAGCCGATGACCGGCCTCGTTGACACCGCCTACGTCGCCGCCCTAGGCACGGTGCCCCTGGCCGCCCTGGGGGTGGGCACCACAGCCCTGTCGAGCGTCTTCTGGGTCTTCAATTTTTTGGGGATCGGCACCCAGACCGAAGTCGCCCAGGCCCTCGGCCGCGGCCGGGCGGGAGAAGCGCGCCGGATCAACGGGCTGGCCCTGCTGCTGGCGGCCGCCTTCGGGCTCGTTCTGCTGGCGGCCGGCTATTTCCTGGCCGACTGGCTGGCCGTCCTCCTCGGGGCGAGCGGCCCGGTGCAGCTGGAAGCGGAACGCTACATGCGGCTGCGGCTTCTCGGTGCGCCGGCCGTGCTGATCACCCTGACCGCCATGGGAACCCTGCGCGGGCTCCAGGACATGCGGTCGACATTCTGGATCGCCACCGGGGTCAATGTGCTCAACATCGCCCTCGACTGGCCGCTCATTTTCGGCTGGGGGCTGCTGCCCGGGCTGGGGGTGGCCGGGGCGGCGCTGGCCAGCAGCCTGGCCCAGTGGATCGGAGCCCTGTGGGCGACCGGGATCGTCCTGCGCCGGCTGGGTTTGCCGGGACGGATCGAACCGCGCGCCGCCGGCCGGCTGCTCAAGGTCGGCGGGGATCTCTTTTTTCGCACCGGCCTGCTCATGCTCTTCCTGTTGTACGCCACCCGCATCGCCACCCAGGCCGGAGCGGCCGAAGGGGCGGCCTACCAGGTCATTCGCCAGGTCTGGATCTTTTCGGCCATGATCATGGAGGCCTTCGCCCTCACCGGTCAAAGTCTCGTTGGCTTTTTCGTCGGGGCGCAGGATCTGCCGCAGGCCCGGCAGGTCGCCGCCCTTACCACCTGGTGGAGCCTGGGAACCGGGGTGCTGCTGGCGGCGGGGATGCTTCTCGGTCAGGAGCCGATCGCTGCCTGGCTGGTGCCGGCCGCCGCCCGGCCGGTCTTCTACCCCGCCTGGAGAGTCGCCTCCCTGACTCAACCGCTCAACGCGCTGGCCTTCAACACCGATGGCCTCCACTGGGGCACCGGCGATTACCGGTATCTGCGCAACGGGATGCTGGTGGCCACGCTGACCGGCAGCGCGGCTCTCTCCCTGATTGATCCCTCCCTCCCCGGGGCGCTCGTCTCGATCTGGCTGGCCACGGCCGCCTGGATCGGCATCCGCAGCGCCCTTGGCCTCATCCGCATCTGGCCCGGTCTCGGCCGCAGCCCCTTCCACCTCCCCT
>JBFFZG010000330.1:0-5301 GCA_041568735.1 Promineifilaceae bacterium (SeqCode) | reverse complement strand
GCAGCGCGCTGCGCCCACCGGTTGCGCATCAGGTATCCTTTGCCAAAAACAAACGATCTCTAATGTCTCTCCAAAGCGGCTCAGGCCTCGCGTGCCGATTGTTGTTGGTCAGCGTCCAGGGCGCAGCCCGCTGCGCCCCTACAGTGGGGTTATGTGGATGCGCCAAGTAAGCGGCGCGGTGAGGACACCGGCCGCAGCGATGTTAGGGGCGTCGGCGGTGGGGGTGGAGGATGGAGATTTCGCCGGGGTGAGGGTTTCCCGCAATCGGGAGATGACCTGTGGTGGGAGGTCGGCGGCGCGGTGGGGACACCGGCCGCAGCGATCTAATGGGGGAGGCCCCATTTGCAGAATTGTTTGTCGAACACAAACGGCAGCAAGATGCGATGAAAAGCTCACCGCGGCGTGCGGTGGGCGGCCTTCCAGGGCCGTTAGAAAGGGCGCTGGCGGTGTCCTATTGTAGTGGGGGGGCCTGCCGATCGATAAAAGGAGGGCCATCCTGGTCGGCCAGGGGCCATTTTTCCAAGATTTTTGCCCGATTCCGGGGTCGATTGCTGTGGAAATCACCGGCCGGCCGGTGCACCGTTCAGTCGACCGGGGCTAGAGCAGGCTGACCGGATCGATGTCGATCGTCCAGCTGCGCGGCAGGGGGAAATCGGCCAGCAGCCGCAGCGGATCGGGGGAGCGGACGATGATGTGCCAGCGGTAGAGGGTGTTGATCCGGCTGAAGAACGGCGGCTGGGGACCGAGTATTTCGGTGGCGGACAGGGATTTTTCCAGGGCATGCCAGCGCAGGTCGGCCGCCAGGGAGCGGGCCTGCTCCTCAGCCCAGTGGTTGTTGTGGTGGGTCAGCACCAGGCGAGCCAGCCGGCGGAACGGGGGGAGGCCGTGCTGGGTGCGAAAGCGAATTTCGTCCAGGTAAAATGTCGTGTAGTCATGATCGGCCGCCGCCTGGATCGCATAGTGTTCCGGCTGGTAGGTCTGCAGCACCACCCTCCCTCCGAGCAGCCCCCGGCCGGCTCGGCCGGCGACCTGCGCCAGCAGCTGAAAGGTCCGCTCGCCGGAATTATAATCCGGCAGCCCCAGGGCGACGTCGGCCGAGATGACTCCAACCAGGGTGACCAGCGGCAGGTCGAGCCCCTTGGCGATCATCTGGGTGCCGATGAGAATATTGGCTTCCTGGTTGATGAAAGCGGCGAGAAGCTGTTCGTGGGTGTCGCGGCCGGCCGTGGTGTCCCGATCCCAGCGGGTGATGCCGGCCTGGGGCCAGCGCTGGCGCACCTGCTCGGCCAGCTCCTCGGTCCCCAGGCCGAAAAAGCGGATGCGGCGGGAGCCGCAGCTGGGACATTCGACCGGCTGCGGCTCGCTGTGGCCGCACTGGTGGCAGGCGAGGGCAGCCGAGCTGCGGTGATAGGTCAGCGGCAGGTCGCAGCGTGGGCAGCGGATCATGTGGCCGCAGTCCCGGCAGATGACGAAGCTGGCGGTCCCGCGCCGGTTGAGGAACAGAATCGCCTGTTCTCCCCGGGCCAGGACCTCATCCATTTCTCGCTGCAAGGCCCGGCTGAATATCGACCGATTGCCCGCCCGCAGCTCCTGCCGCAGATCGACCACCTGGATCGGCGGCAGGGGAATGGTCAGGGCGTCATCCGGATCGGCTTCCTGGCGGGTGTACTGGCTGATGACCTGCAGCCGGGATTCCTGGCTGGCGATGCGCTGGCGGTGGCCCATGACCCGCCGGGGCAGCTCCAGCAGGCTGTAGTGGCCGGCCTGGGCTTTGTGGAAAGTGACCACATCCGGTGTGGCGCTCCCCATCAGGACGGTGGCGCCGGCGATGCGGCCGAGGGCCACCGCGGTTTCCCGGGCGTGGTAGTAAGGCGGCGGCACCGGCGGTGTCTGCTTGTAGCTGTTGTCGTGCTCTTCGTCGATGACGATCACGCCGAGATCGGGCATCGGCACGAATAAGGCGCTGCGGGGTCCGATGATGATGTCGAACAGCCCCTGCCGGGCGCGCCGCCAGGTGTCATAGCGCTCGCCGTCGCTCAAGCGGGAATGGGTGACCGCCACCCGGCCGGGAAAGCGGGCGGCGAAGCGGCGCACCGTCTGTGGGGTCAGGGCGATTTCGGGGACAAGGACGATGGCCGTGCGGCCGGCTTCGAGGGCGTGGTCGATCGCCCGCATGTAGATCTCCGTCTTGCCGGAGCCGGTGACCCCGTGGATGAGAATCGGCAGGGGGGAGGGCGGATAGTCTCCTTCGTCCCCGGCGGACGGCAGCCCTTCTTCCCGCTCCTCATCGGCCTGCAGCATGGCCATCTTGATTCTTCCCCAGACCCGGGCCTGGTCCTCGGTGAGCAGGGGGGGCTCGGCCGGGACGAAATCCCGGTCGGCCAGCGGATCCCGCCAGACCTCCTCGGAGCCGAAGCGGACCAGGTCGAGGCCGGCCAGCCGGCGCAGGTGGGAGAGGTTGGCGTCGAGGGCGGCGTAAACATCGCTGACATTCACCGGCGCGGCCGCGGCCGCCAGATAATCGAGGATCTGGCCGTAGCGGCCGGCGCCGCGCAGTTCGAGAATCTGCCGGGGCACCGCCCGGGGGGGGACGGTCAGACCGAGGGCGCTGTGATTGGCCTCAGATTCAGGTCCGGCCTCCGGGTCTGTCCGGTTATCAGGCGCGCCGTCAGCCATCGGCTCCGGCGGCGGGAGGTCGGCGGCGGGAAAGCGGCCGACCAGCCCGGCCTCGATCGCGGCTTCCAGGTGCCTGGCCGTGGCGCCGGTTTCCGCCAGCACCCGGCTTTCCAGCGGCAGGGGATCATCTCCGGTGAGGAGGTAATAGAGAATGTCAGCCGCCTTGCTGGCCCGGCCGAGCGACGGCAGGGCGGCCGTGATCTGGGCCGGGCCGGCGATCAGCTCGACCGTCTTGATGCGCTTGGGGCGGAGGCGGGGGGGATCGAGCACCGTCGCCTTGCGCACGATCTCCCGTTTGGCCAGCTGGTTGACGGCATCCTGCCATTTCGGCCGCATTTTTTTGGGCAGGAGCGGCCGGAGTTGGCGGCCGCGCAGATCCCCCTTTTCCCGCAGCAGCTCGACGATGCGCTCCTGCAGATCGGTCAGGCGGCCGGAGCCGTCCCAGTACGGATTGAGGTCGACGGTGACGTCGGCCCAGCGGGTCAGACCGGGGGGCAGCATCAGCCGCAAACAGCTGTTGAGCGGGGCGAGATATTCCCGGCTCAGCCAGCCGGCCAGCTCGATCTGCCAGGGATAGACAACCGGCTTGCTGTCGATCAGGCTGAGGACCGGCTTGGTGTCCTCGACTTCGGCCGTGTCGGTGAAGCCGACGACGATGCCCTGGGCCAGCCGCCGGCCGAATTCGACTTCCACCATGTGGCCGACCCGCAGATAGCGGGCCATGTCGGCCGGGACGTGGTAGTGGAAGGTGTTTTCCAGCGGCGCTTCGATGTTGACGACGATTTCAGCGAACATGGGTGAATGGGCCGGGCTGTCCGAGGCCGCCGCCGGCCCGAAAGCGCCCTTCACAGGGGGCTTGACCCGGCCGGCCGCACTTTACCGCAATATTTTCACCAGATGATACCGCTTTTTCCCCTTGCGCAGGATCAGGAAGCGGCCGTCGATGGCCGCCGCGCTGCCGATGGGGCCGGTGCCGTCTTCCACGCGCAGGTTGTTCAGGTAGACGCCCCCTCCTTCGATCGACCGCCGGGCATCCCCTTTGCCGGAGGCGACGCCGGCCTGGACGAGGAGGTCGATGAGGTTCAGCCCGTTTTCGAGATCAGTGGATGGGATCTCGCTCGAGGGAACCTCGGCGAAAATATCGGCAATTTCATCGCCGCTGAGCCCTTCCAGGGAGCCGCCAAAGAGGACATCGGAGGCTTTTTCGGCCCGATCGAGCGCGTCCGCTCCGTGCAGCATGCCGGTAACTTCCCGGGCCAGCCGGCGGTGGGCCTCCCGCTCGTGGGGGCGTGCCTCGTGGACGGCCGCCAGCTCGTCGATCTCGGCCCGGGAGAGCCAGGTGAATTTTTTGAGGTAGTCGACGACGTCGCGGTCGTCGGTGTTGATCCAGAACTGGTAGAAGCGGTAGGGCGAGGTCCGCTCCGGGGCCAGCCAGACCGAGCCGGCGGCCGTTTTGCCAAATTTCGAGCCGTCGGCCTGGGTGATCAGCGGGTAGACCAGGGCGTGGGCACGGCCGCCTTCGCGGCGGATCAGATCGGCGCCGGCGGTGATGTTGCCCCATTGGTCGCTGCCCCCGGTCTGCAGCACGCAGTCGAATTCCCGATAGAGGTGGAGAAAATCGTACGACTGGAGCAGCATATAGCTGAATTCGGTGTACGAGATCCCCCCGTCCAGGCGGGATTTGACTGAATCTTTATTCAGCATGACGTTGACGCTGAACTGCTTGCCGATATCGCGCAGAAAATCGATCAGGTTGAGCCGGCTGAGCCAGTCCCCGTTGTTGACGAGCCGGGCGGGATTGCTTTTCACCTCGAAATCGAGGAAGCGGGCCAGCTGCCCTTTGATCCGGTCGAGGTTGTGGGCCAGCTCTTCCCGGCCGAGCAGGTTCCGCTCGGCGCTGCGGCCGCTGGGATCGCCGATCATGCCGGTCCCCCCGCCGGCCAGGGCGATCGGCGTGTGGCCGAAGCGCTGGAAGCGGGCCAGGGCCAGCATGGGGATGAGATGGCCGACGTGCAGGGAGTCGGCCGTCGGGTCAAAGCCGTTGTACAGGGTGATTTTGTCACGGGCCAGGAGCGGCGGGACCTCCTCGGTGTAGTCGTAGACGAGGCCGCGCCACTGCAGTTCTTCGAAAATATGATTGCTCACGTCCATTCTCCAGGTCGGTGTTCAAACGGGGCGGGGCGGCGGCCGCGGCCGGGTGGGCGGCGGGCCGTCTCTCCCATTTTATCACCGGAAATAAAAAAGCGGCCTTGCGGCCGCAGAAAGGTTGGCGGGCGACGCCGGAAAAGAGCTAGCGTCCCGCGACCTCCTTGCGGCGGCGGGGGAAAGCGATGCTCGCATAATAGGGGTGGGCCGGTCGATTCCGATGCATAACCGGCATCATAACAATGAAGCCGCCCCCCGTCAAGGCCCCCCGGCGGCGGCCATTTTGGCTAAAGATGAAAAAAGTCGGGAGGCGACGAACGGCCGGGGGTGGTAGGCTTATTTTCCCGGAAACTGGCAGTTTCCGGGAAAATTAGGGCGGCCCTCCCGCCGCAATCCTTCCCATCTCCCCCCAGTTTGATATACTCGCAGGGCTCTTGCCGGCCGGTGGGGATGCCCGTCAAACCCGCCGGCCGTTGAATC
>JBFFZG010000329.1:0-5307 GCA_041568735.1 Promineifilaceae bacterium (SeqCode) | reverse complement strand
TCGACCGCCGATTGGAGCGGCGGCGCCGGCCAGTAGAAGGGCCAGAGCCACCAGCTGCCCAGGAGGGCGCAGGCCAGGGGCAAACGGGCGAACGAGCGCTCCCTGAGCAGCCAGAGCAGGCCGCCGCCGGCGAAATTCAGGACGGTCAGCTGGGGCCAGTAGTTGGTCAGAACGTCGAGCGCCCACCACCAGCGGCCGCCGAGGGCTGCCAGCAGGAGAGCGCTGGCAGCGCCGGCCAGGAATCGTAGGGCGTGGCGGAAAACAGCGGCGGCGAATTTCATGCGGCAGTCTGGTTCTTTGCGGTGGACCGGCATACACTTGGCGGATGAAAATCCACCTCCTGCCGATTTTGGGCCTGCTCGTGACCGGCATTGTAGCCGGGTGCGCGCCGGCGGGCGAAAGCCGGCTGATCGCCATTCCGACCCTGGTGGCGCCCGCGGCCGAAATGACAGCGCCGGCCGGCGGCCCTGCTGTGACGGCTGCCACAGCGGAACCGGCTGCAATGCCAGCTGTCGGTGGGAACTCCGAGCCGGTTCCGACGCAGCTGCCGGCAGCCACAGCGCCGGCCGTTCCGACCACGGCCGCAGACGGTCTCTTTATCGACGGCACCGTACCGGCGGCGGCCGTGGATGCCCTGGAAGCTCGCCTGGCCGGGACCCCCGGCTGGCGGCGGGCGGCCGATCCAGCGGGGAGCCGGCTGCAGTTTGTGGTCGACGAGGGGGTGCCGGCCGGCCGCTGGGTTTACGCGGCCGTGACCGCTTTTCCCACCCTGCGGGACGAAATCACCCTGGCCGAGCTGGCCCAGAACGGGCCACTGCTCGCCGATCCCGAAACCGCGGCCCTCTGGCAGGGGACGCTGCCGCTGCTGGAACCGGTGGCGTCCGAAGAACTGGTGGAGCGGCTGTGGAGCGACCGCACGGCGATCGCCGTCATGCCCTTTGAAGCGCTGTCGCCGCAGGTCAAGGTTCTCAGGGTCGACGGGGTGTCCCCCCTGGAAGCCGGTCTGGACGGCTCCGCCTATCCGCTCGTGCGAAATCTGGGTCTCACTGGCGGTGACGAAGATGCCGTCCTCGCCTTTCTGCGGGACTGGACCTCTCTCACCAATCGCGATGAAAGCCGGCTGACCCGGCTGGCCATGACCGGTGTGACGGCCCTCGTGCGGGCGACCGCGCACCAAATGGAAGTGCAGGGGATCAATTTTCCGGCCGGGGAAGTCGGTCCGCTGCTGGCCGCGGCCGACGTCACGCACATCAGCAACGAGATTCCCTTCGTCTCCGACTGCCCGTTCCCCGACCCGGTTTCGCCGAGCCTGGTTTTCTGTTCGCGGGACGGCTACCTGGAACTGCTGGAAACGGTAGGGGCCGACGTCATCGAGCTGACCGGCAACCATGCCAACGACTATGGCCCGGCCAACTTTCTGCACACCCTGGACCTTTACCGGGCGGCCGGCATGGTCACCTATGGCGGCGGGGCTACCCTGCCGGAAGCCGGCCAGCCGGCGATCGTCGAGGACCACGGCAACCGGCTGGCCTTCGTCGGCTGCAACCCGGTCGGCCCGGTGGGCGGGTTTGCCACGGCCGACCGGGCGGGGATGAACCCCTGCGACTACGAGCAGATGGCCCGCCAGGTCGAGGAGTTGAAGGCAGCGGGCTATATTGTCGTGGCCACTTTCCAATATTTTGAGCACTACGAATACCGGCCAACGGCCCAGATGATCGCCGATTTTGGCCGCATGGCGGCGGCCGGCGCCGATATCGTTTCCGGCAGCCAGGCGCACGTCCCGCACGGTTTCGCCCTGGCCGGAAACAGTTTCATTCACTATGGAGTTGGGAATCTCTTCTTCGACCAGATGGACCGGCTCGACACCCGGCAGATGTTTATCGACCTCTATGCGATCTACGACGGCCGGCTGATCGGCGTCGACCTCTGGACCGGGTTGATTGAATTTTACGCGCGGCCGCGGGCGATGACCGGCGAAGAGCGGCGCGCCTTTCTGCAGACCATGTTCCAGGCCAGCGGCTGGTAGGCAGCAAAAAGCCCGCCGGTGGCAGCGGGCTTCATCAAGCAATAAGAGATTGCGAAATTCGAATCGCGCGGTTGGGCTTTACCCGTGCCGGGTGTATACCCGATGGGCCAGCGGCCCCTTGCCGCGATCGATCTCGATGTATTCTACGTGATCCCCTTCATACAGGTTGCGGTAGCCGTCGCCTTCGATGGCGGTGTAGTGCACGAATACCTCCGCGCCGCCTTCTTCCGGCAGGATAAACCCATACCCTTTGAGACGGTTAAACCATTTGACCACACCATTTTTTTTCGTCATTGATACTTCCTCCGGATGAGTTCAGTCCTGTCTGTCAGGTCTCACATAGACAATCAAACAGCCGTTCTGGCGGCCTTTTGGTCAGATTACTCGATTGGCTTTACTGCACAGATTTGGCGTCATCAAAAGACAAAATTAATTTAGCATGTGGGTCAAAAGGCCGTCAATCGGCGTTCCCGTAGTTTTCACGCTGTCATCGTGAAGGTTTCGTTAAGAACCATGGTACCGGGGTGGGGTCCGGGGGGTTGCATCATTTTCACACTTGGATAAAGTCCTTTTTTTCACCCGCCAAACCGGGTGAAAATCCCCCGGGGGAAAAGAGGTTTTTATGGCGAAAAACAGCAAACTGGTGCTGATCGCGATCGCTTACAGCGCCTTTGTGGTGCTGGGCTTATTTGACGGGCTCCTGGGAGTGGCCTGGCCGGGCATGCGGGGAACGTTCGGCCTGCCGGTTGACGCTCTGGGCGTGCTGCTGCCCCTGGGAACAGGCGGTTATATTCTGGCCAGCGCCTTGAACGGCCGCCTGATTACCTGCTACGGGCTGGCTGTTCTCCTCTTTGCCAGCGCCGGGCTGACGGCCGCCGGCCGGGGGCTGCAGGCGGCCGCGCCGGCCTGGTGGCTTGTCCTGCTGGCGGCTCCCCTGGCCGGTCTAGGCATCGGCTTGCTCGATGCCGGGATGAATACCTTTGCCTCGGCTCGCTTCCGGCCGCGGCTTCTCAACTGGCTCCACGCCAGCTTCGGCATCGGCACGACCCTCGGGGCGCTGGTGATGACCGCCATCCTCACCATCGGGCTCACCTGGCGCTCGGGGCTGGGGCTGATCGCCGGCCTCAACGGGGTGCTGCTCCTGGCCTTCATCCTGACCCGCCGCCGCTGGCAGCTGGAGGAGTCGGTCGATGCGGCGGCCGGGGTCGCCTATGCCCGCAACCGGGAGACGCTCCGCAAGCCGATCGTCTGGGCCAGCGTCCTGCTTTTCTTTCTCTACACCGGGTTGGAGATCGGACTGGGGCACTGGGCCTACACGCTGCTGACGGAATCGCGCGGCGTTGCCGAAACGACGGCCGGACTCTGGACCACTTTTTACTGGGGGAGCTTCACCGTCGGCCGCCTGCTGCTGGGCTTTATCGAAACCAATCTCGTGCGGCTGGTCCGGCTGGCCCTGGCTGGGGCGGCCCTGGGCATCCTGGCGATCGCCCTCAACCTGGGACCTGGCCTGACCCTGTTTGGCCTGCTCCTGGCCGGCTCGGCTCAGGCGCCCGTCTTCCCTGCCCTGATCGCCGAAACGCCCGGACGGGTCGGCCGCGGCCACGCTCCCAACGCGATCGGCTTCCAGATCGGGGCGGCCGGACTGGGGGTGGCCATCCTCCCCGGGCTGGCCGGCTGGCTGGGGGATGGATTTGGCCTCGAAATGATCGTCTGGTTTTTATTGGGCTGTGCCGTGCTGGAGTTTTTGCTGCACGAAATCGTGGCACGGCGGACGCGCGTCGCGGTCGCGCCGTCGACGGCCGACTGATGGACTGGAGGGGGGCGGACCGGCCGTCAGCGGCCGCGAATGAAGCGGCCGATCACTTCGATGACGTAGGCGATCATCTCGTCGGTCAGTCCGGGGTAGACCCCGATCCAGAAGGATTGATTCATGGCCGTGTCCGTGTTTTCGAGGGAGCCGACGACCCGATGGGGGGCCTGCTGGTAGGCCGGCTGGCGGAGTAAATTGCCACCGAAGAGCAGCCGGGTGCCGATCTGGTGGGATTCCAGCGCCTGGATAATTTCATTGCGAGAAAAGGGAGCTTCCGGCCGCACGGAGAGCAGAAAACCAAACCAGCTGGGCTCGCTGTTCGGGGTTGCTTCCGGCAGCTGCAGGACGTCGGCAAAGGGGGTGAGCCCATCGTGCAGGAGCTGCCAGTTGTGCTGCCGCCGGGCGATAAAATGGGGGAGTTTCACGAGCTGGGAGACGCCGACGGCCGCCTGCATGTCGGTCGCCTTGAGGTTGTAGCCGATGTGAGAGTAGGTGTACTTGTGGTCGTAGCCGTAGGGCAGATCGCCGAGCTGCCATTCGAAACGCTGGCCACAGGTATTGGCCACGCCCGGTGGGCACCAGCAGTCCCGCCCCCAGTCGCGGAAGGACTCAACGATTTTTTTCAGGGCCGGCCGGTTGGTCAGGACACAGCCGCCTTCTCCCATGGTAATGTGGTGGGCCGGATAGAAGCTCACGGTGGCCAGATGGCCGAAGGTGCCGGTCAGCCGGCCGTCATAGAGAGCCCCGAGCGCGTCGCAGTTGTCTTCGACCAGCCACAGGTCGTGTCGATTGGCTACTTCCAGGATGGTTTTCAAATCGTACGGATTGCCCAGCGTATGGGCGACCATGATGGCCCGGGTGCGCGGCGAGACCGCCTCTTCCAGACGGCTGGTCTCGATGTTATGCGTGGCCAGGTCGATATCGAGAAAGACCGGAACGAGCCTGTTCTGCAGGATCGGATTGACGGTGGTGGGAAAGCCGGCCGCCACCGTGATGACCTCGTCACCGGGCTGCAGCCGGCGCTCAGCGAGCCGGGGAGAGGTCAGGGTAGAGAGGGCCAGGAGGTTGGCGGAAGAGCCGGAATTGCACAGGATGGCGTGGCGCAGTCCCATGAAGCGGGCCATGTGTGTTTCAAATTCATCGGCGAAGCGGCCGGTAGTCAGCCAGAAATCGAGACCGGAATCGACCAGGCTGGTCAGGTCGGCCGCGTCGAACACCCGGCCCGAAACCGGCACCGGGCTTTCACCCGGCACGAAAGGAGCCGGCGCGAAAGCCTCGGCGTGGTAGGCCGCGACCAGGTCGAGGATCTGTTTTCTGAGCTGCTCGGCGCGCGTCACGCTTCGGGTCTCTCCAGATTTCAGCGGGTTTCGATCAGGATGGGAATTGTAGCACGGGCGGGGAGGAGTGTCTTGTGGGGAACGGGGGATGGGGGATGGGAGTTGGGAGTTGGGAAGTGGTCAGGGGGGTGGGG